>WRKW01000001.1 GCA_009777955.1 Alphaproteobacteria bacterium
TATGCAATGGGATTATCGTTAATACAGCAAGGATGCTTGTTATCTTTATTGTTTTGTTAAATGTATTCATGATACTCTCTCCTTTGGGTATATTTATATTATACCATATGCCATGACAAAGGTCAATTTGTATTTAGTCATGTAAAGTAAGCAGATCTGAACCCGTTTTTTCGCATGAAACGTGGCGTTGTTGGTTTTTACAATTTTTCTTGACTTTTGATAAAAAAATGCCATTATTGCATAAACTTTTATACAAAAAGGGCAAAATATGGATAATTATGCTATATTTCAGACTGGCGGAAAGCAATACCGTGCCAAAATAGGTGATGTGCTTAAAGTTGAAAAGCTGAAAGGCGATGGCAGGGTAGAATTCGATAATGTCATGATGATTGGTGACAAAGTCGGCGAACCCCTTATCACCGGGGCAAAGGTCATAGGCGAAATATTGGAACAAAAGCGTGCGGACAAGATTCTGGTATTTAAGAAAAAACGTCGCCACAACTATCGCCGTACCAAAGGTCACCGCCAGCATATCACAGTGGTGAAAATAACGGAAATTAAAGCGTGAGACAAAATTCTACACTTTGCTATTAAAAGGAGCAAATTATGGCAACAAAGAAAGGCGGCGGATCATCGGCAAACGGACGCGATTCAGCCGGACGCAGACTTGGCATAAAAAAGGGTGGCGGCCAGCGCGTTGTACCCGGAAACATAATAATACGCCAAAGGGGTACGAAAGTGCATCCCGGGCTGAATGTCGGAATGGGCAAAGATCACACAATTTTTTCGACAATAGCAGGATTGGTAAAATTCAAACGCAGTACCGGAAACCGCAAGACGGTTTCGGTTATTCCAGAATAATCAACGCCGCGAAAGCGGCGTTTGTTTTTATCATGGATTTGTTTCCGGCAAATGATATAATGGCCGTATGAAATCAGTCGCACGAAATATAAAAAACAGAACTTATCCGGTACGGGATGAATTCATAGGATCGCTTCCGAAAGATTTTATCGAAAAAATGCAAAAGGAAGACATCGCGGAAAATACCCGTAAAATTCAAAATTTGTTTTATAATTTTTCAAAACAGATGCAGTCTTTTGATATTGAGCGTAAAAAAAATATCGCACCCGAAGTTGTAAAATTATCCCAAAAATTAAAAGAAATAACACAAATTTCCGACCTGTCCGTCAAAGAATACGGATCTGGAAAAATCGGCCGGACGTTTTTGATAGAAACGACAAAGCATAAATATATGTTAAAAATGTTTTTTCATCCGGACATTATTTACCATGATCCATCCAGAAATCATGATCTGGAACTTAAAAATATGCTTTTGACCCATAAATACGATCAGGCGCGGCGCGCACCAAAGCTGTTTGCCGGTAAGTTCGGTCGTGACGGCTTTATCCTTATGAAATTCATAGATGACAATGCGTCCAAAAAGACGACGGGACTCTTCGCATCTGGGATACGGCTTATCGGAACCAGCGATGATCATTATGATAATGTCAGGGGCGATACATTATTAGATTTTGGAATGTCCGATCGGCGGGAAGAATTTTTTAATGTAAAGGTTACAAAAATCGCCCGGTTGATTGCAGATGCGCTGGATAAAGATAGTCCGGGTTTGGCGAAAAAGGTTTTGACCGCGCATGGCCAGGATAAAGAATTTGAAACAGCGTTTGCCGCAGTTTTAGAATATGGAAAGGTTAACAGATTATTATATTCATATGATGAAACAGTTCAGAAATTCCCAATAAAAGCTTTGCGTGCCTTTGGTGCAAAGGCATCGTCGTTGATGCTGGAAAAATTAACCGAAAAAAGTTTGAACTGGTATGATTTGGAATTTATGGAAAAATACTATAATCCGCTTGAAATAATCGAATCATGGTATAAAAAGTTTGGAAAGAAATTAAATCAAGCAGATTCAAATGAAGAAGTGGCGTGGGCTTTCAGCCGTGGAATTACAGTTGAAAAATTGGAAAAGATAGGGTTCGCACGCGAAAATATAAAATTGTCGGTTGAAAGAAATCTGTACGAAATAATACACAGCGGTGTTTCTGTTGCAAGATTGAAAGATCTGGGATTTACGCAAAAAGATTTAATGAATGCTATTGAATACAGCGGTCAATCCGGAAAGTTGAAACTTAAAACAAGGGTGTTGATGCAAACCGGAAAGCAAAAACTTTTAAAGCTTATTGGTGATAAAAGACTGTCACGCTTACAATCTTTGATTGGAAAAACAGTCGAAAATTAACCGCCCCACAAACTGTCTTTTATATTTTTTTCTATCCATTCTTTATGGGTTTCTATTTCCGTATCGGTCGGCGTGAATGTCCGTTGTGGAAAATTCGCGCCTGTTTTTGGTACCGCCAAAAACGCAGCATGTTGCTTTTCAATAACATCCGCGATCGATTCCGTGGGCGCGACCGCTTCCAGTTCAAGATAAACTTTTGCAAGGATATCCGCGTCAATCAACGCGCCGTGCGCGTCCGCGCGCGCAGTTGTCGATACCCCGAACCATGCGGCCAGCGCGTCCAGGGTATATGTCTTTGGCCCGAACACTTTGTTTCGCGCGATTACTATCGAATCTATCTGTCGTTCGCGGGGAATAACCGGCAGACCCAGTTGTGCCAGTTCATAGTTTATGAACGGAAAGTCAAAATCAAATCCATTATGTGCTATGACATTTGAATCTTTGATAAAGTCCAAAAGTTTTCCGGCAACCTGGGCGAACTTTGGCTTATCCGACAGGAATTCGTTCGACAACTTGTGTACCATATATGAAGAAGGCGGGATAATTTTCCCATCCGGATTCACATAAGAATGAAATGTGTTGCCCGTAATTTTTCCGTTCATGACTTCGATCGCACCGATTTCTATGATGCGATCGCCCTTTGCGTATTCGAATCCGGTGGTTTCAAGGTCGAAACAGATTGTTCTGGTCATGACATTCCTTTTGGGGTATTATAACCGGACAACCCATGACTGACAACTAAAAATAAAATGACGGGAAATTGTTTTCTTAATCCAGAACAAAAACATGCCGTGGAAACCACCGAGGGGTCGGTGCTTGTGTTATCAGGTGCCGGAACAGGAAAGACCAAGGTAATTACAGAACGCACCGCGCATATATTGCGCACGGGTTTGGCACAGCCGTGGCAGATACTTGCGCTTACATTTACAAACAGGGCCGCGAATGAAATGCGCGAAAGGGTTCGTTGTGCCGATTGCGAATCTGCCACGGAACTTTGGTTGGGTACTTTTCATTCAATCTGTTTGCGGATTCTTCGTGCCAATACGGAACGTGCAGGATTGCGCCGGGATTTTTTGGTTTACGGCGAAGATGACCAAAGACAGGTGCTGAAAACCGCACTGGCGAATATCGGATTGAATCACAAAAGTTATCCACTGGGCGAATTGATTGAAAAAATCCAGGCACGGAAAGACAAAGGACTTTCGGAAAGCCAACCGCCGGATAAAATATATGATGCTTATAATACAGAGCTGGCGCGTCTTGACGCTGTTGATTTCGGGGATTTGATATTAAAGGTATTGGAATTATTTATAGCTGTGCCGGATGTGTTGCAAAAATACCAGCGTCAGTTCAAATATATAATGGTTGACGAGTATCAGGATACCAATGCATCGCAACACCAGCTTTTGCGGTTGCTTTCGACAAACGGCAATATTTGCTGTGTGGGTGATGATGACCAATCGATTTATTCCTGGCGCGGTGCGGATATAAAAAATATTTTAAATTTCGAAAAAGAATATCCCGGCGCGACGATCATTCGGTTGGAAACAAATTACCGAAGCACGCCGGCAATACTTGGCGCGGCAAACAGTCTTATCAAAAAAAATCATGGTCGTCTGGGCAAGGATCTGCGCGCGGCACCCGGCGCGGCATCTGGCGAAAAGGTAAGCGTCCTTTGTCTTCCGACCGAATTTGATGAAGCCAGGCTTTTTGCAGAGGCTGTCGGATCCTGGACAGAACCGGCGGTGGCTGTTCTTATTCGGGCGGGTTCCCTGTCCCGTGTGTTCGAAGAAGAATTCGCGCGCCGTGGAATTCCGTATAAATTGGTTGGCGCGACAAAGTTCTATGACCGCGCGGAAATCAGGGATGCAATAGCATACGCACGGCTTTTGCAATATCCGTTTGATGACATATCATTTATGCGGATAATTTCAAAACCGCGCCGCGGATTTGGCGAAGCCGCGTTGAATAAAATTCATGATTTTGCGAAAAAGAATCAGTGCAACATGATGGATGCGCTGGGAAAAATTCCGTTATCCGGCAAACAACGTGCCGCAACAGATGAATTTCTGAAAGCATTCAATTTCGATTGGCAGACCATAGATCCGAAAAAAGCATTGTTCAGTTTGCTTGAAAATTCCGGATATATGAAAATGTGGCGGGAATCGAAAGATCCGGATGCCGAAGATCGATTGCAGAATATTAACGAATTACTGACAAACGTTATCGCAAAGTACAGCACTATTGCAGAGTTTCTTGAACATGCCGCACTTATGATGACAGAGGATGATGGTGTGGCAACATCCAGCCGTGATGTTGTTTCGATAATGACTATGCATGCGGCAAAAGGGTTGGAATTTAATACCGTATTTATGCCCGCATGGGAAGAAGGCATATTTCCAAATGAAAAATCAATCAATGATGGCGGCTTGGAAGAAGAGCGTCGTTTGGCGTACGTTGCGATTACCCGTGCGCGTCGGCGTGCAATTATATCGTGTGCAGCATCGCGCATGGTTTTCGGAATGCGGCAAAACAACCCGCCCAGCAGATTTATCGGGGAAATCGACGAAGAGTTTATCGAAGGATGGAAATCCAGACCAGAGAATCGAAAGCCTGTCGCAGGCCGCCGGTTTGCCATTCATGGTGCTTCGACAAAAGATAGGATAACGGGCAAACTTGTATCGCATGCTGATTTGGGTTCTGGCGTAGTGATAGAGGAAGATAAAAGTAATGACATTCTGACGGTTGCATTTGGTGATAAAGGGATTAAAAAAGTAAAAAGAGAGTTTTTGCAGTTCATTTGATTTTTCGCTTGCGTCGTTATCTCATTTTTTTATACCATTGCAACAAGGGAAAGGATTTCGTGGTTTCCAGGAAAAGAATTTTATGCGGGGTATCGCTGTTTTCCGCTGTATTTGGCGGGTCTGCATTGGCCGCTACTTCTTTGCCTTCTGTTAATGTCGATGGTCGTGCTGTATCCGCAAGGGCTTTGTTCGGCGAACCGCCAATAGAAAGAAAAAGTGCCCCGGCACCAGTACAAGGTACAGAAAGATCTGCACGTCCCGCAACACCCGCCCAACCGCGTTCAATATCCAGTGATGTCTTGTTGCCAGAACGGCCAAAGATTGATTTATGGGCAAAGTCCAGGGATTCCGACAATTCTGGTCGCACGGTTGTCGCACGCACCGCCACGTCCGCCAATGTTGCAAAACCGCAACGCTTGCCGGAATCTGATTCATCCAGAGAAGATTCGTTTTTTACCGCGCCCGCGACCAGATCCAGTTTTGATGATATGCTTGCATCCGTCAGATCAAGCGGTGTCACATCGGATCGGTCAAGAAACACTATTGATCAATCAGATCAAATGGCACACACAGGACAGACAGAATCCATTATCCGCGAAGAGCCACAGGTCAGAAGTGCAAGAAATACCGCATCGATAATCCAGAACAGGGCTATATCCGCCCCGTCTGCAAGGGCTGAATCAGATCTTGAATCCCGTGTTATAAATCTGGAAAGACTGGTTGCGCGCCAGGCAGAGCCCCATGATTCGCCCGTTTCCGTTTCAAGCCGCCCGTCGTCGAATCCCGCATATTCTGACGAAGTTTCGGTACGCCGCGTAGTTGTGCCAATGGAAGAAAGCAGACCACAAAACAGGGGTCTGGTTGCCCGCAGTGCTTCCGCGGGTCATGATCTGGATGATGTTCCGCTTACACAGCTTACACCGATGCAGCTTAAACGCGCTTTCCAAAAAACTTATATTTCAGAAAACAAGCATCTGTCTACATATAAGATAGATGACCGGTTCGATGTTGCCAGCGAAATTTCGTATGACATACAGGGGTTCGATTCTTCGCGCGATCTTTCAGAAGTCGGTGGGGTGCGTCCTTTGGAAATCAAGGTATCATTCCGTGGCAGCGATTCCGCCCTGTCGCGTGATAATTACAGTCTGCTTGCGGAATATGCCGGGATTGTCGCCAGCAATCCAAAGCGTGCGGTACAGATATCGATTCCCGAAAAATCCACGCGCAGTTTTGATGGACGCAGGCTTGCCGCGCGGCGGCTTGCAATAGTCGAACAGGTGTTGAAAGATACCGGTGTAAGCGATCAAAGAATAATTCCGGTGCTTTCCCAGCGTGATGATAACGCGTTTGTTCTGCGTGTAATTTCCAGTGATGTATATCAGACTCTTTCCGAAAGACAGCAAGACATGTTTGGTGATACCATATCCAGCAAGTCGTATAAAAGTCTGTCGTGGTAAAAATTTTTAATCGTTTCCTTGATTTTTTATTTCCCCCTTCTTGTCCGGTATGTATGGCACATACTTTGGATGATGGCGTATTGTGCGCCGAATGCTGGTCAAAATTCAATTGGATAAGCGATCCGAAGTGTTATATTTGCGGTTATCCGTTTCCAGCGGATTTGGATCTTGGCAGAAAACCGCTTTGCCCGACCTGCGCCGCCGGGAAAATCGTCGTTGATCGAATGCGTGCCGCATGCGTTTATGATGATGCTTCGCGCGGGGTAATGCTGCCTTTTAAACATGCCGGTATTTTGAAATACAAAAAGCTTATGGGCAGGGCAATGCTGAATACATTATGCGATTTCGACGATTGTGTAATTGATATGGTTTTACCTGTTCCATTATCCTATCAAAGGCTTTGGAAACGGGGATATAATCAGGCCGCATTACTGGCGCGGCCTGTTGCGCGACATCTGAATATTCCGATAGATTTTAATTCCGTTCGGCGCAAACATCGTGCCGATATGGGGCATAAAAATGCATCGGCGCGCCGGAAAAATATCAACGGGGTATTTTCTGTTGCGTGTTCGGAAAATATAAAGGGTAAATCTATTCTTTTGGTCGATGATGTCATGACTACGGGTGCTACATTGGCAGAATTGCGCCGAGTGTTAAAGCGCGCGGGCGCAAAAGCAGTGTATTCTGTTGTATTTTGCAGGGTGGTAAAGGCGATATAGTCGAAAGTCGATAAAAATTGATTTATTATTTTTATTTGCTTTTATTATTTTCTTTTGTATCATGATTCCGCAATGAAAAAAATTCTATTCTTTTTAATTATCGGAATCGGGGCGGCGGATGCTGCGCATTTGACCGGATTTTACAAAACTATCGATGACAAGACCAACAGCCCAAAGTCGATAGTCCGTCTTTACGAGTGTGGCGATAATATATGCGGTCGCATAGTTGCCATATATGACGAAGCAGGCACAAGTATTTCAGAAACCATTGTCGCGCCGGTGCGTGTTGCAGAAAAGGTAAAGGGTAATCCCAAGATGGCCGGTATGGATATAATTTGGGATATGAAGTGGGATGCAAAGGGTAATGAATATACCGGTGGAAAAATTATGGATCCAAAATCAGGAAGCGTATATTCGTCGGTAATCTGGCAAGACAAAAACGAACCGGGGCTTTTGCGGGTTCGCGGCAAAGTTGGGCCTTTTGGCCGGACACAGGTTTGGCACACTGTATCATCCGCAGATTTGCCGCAAAATTTGCAAAAGCTGGACATCAAAAACTGGCAAGTAGTCGTAGCTAAATAGCGGAACGCGTATTTTACGTGTTCCGCTTGTCGCACCAAAAAGTGCGACATTTTTATTTGATTTATGACGACAAAATAGTATTATTCAGAACCAAAGGAAAAGCAAATGAAATACAAAGAAGATAAAGGCCTGGATCAAAAATTCGAACATAGAGCAATCGAAAACCGTTGTATGGAGTATTGGGATCGAAGTAATGTTTATGCATACGATCCGACCCGTCCGCGGGATGAGACTTTTGCAATTGACACACCGCCGCCGACTATTTCAGGGCACTCGCACATGGGGCACATTATGTCCTATACCCAGGCCGAAATACTGGGGCGTTTTCAACGCATGACCGGCAAAAATGTATTCTTTCCAATCGGATGGGATGACAACGGACTTCCCACCGAACGCCGTGTGCAGAATTATTTCAACATAGCGTGTGATCCTTTATTACCATACGATCCCGAATTTATACCCGAACATCTTGGTAAGTTCGATGAACCCCAAAAATCAGTTTCGCGCCGTAATTTCATAAAAGCATGTTGGACTTTGATAGAGCATGACGAGAAGGTATTCGAAGCCATATTCCGTCGCATGGGATTTTCTTATGATTGGGGTTTGAAATATTCGACCATCTCTGACACCGCAATTCGCATATCACAAGAGTCTTTTATAAAACTATACAATGGCGACAATGTAAAATCTATCGATGCGCCGACCATGTGGGATACCGGGTTTCAGACCGCTGTGGCCCAGGCCGAAGCAGAAGACCGCGAAGTTGCAGGATTTTTCCATGATATAAAATTCAAAGTGGAAACCGGGGATGATTTCATAATCGGAACGACCCGTCCGGAATTTCTTCCCGCGTGCATCGCGGTTGTGGCGCATCCAGATGACGATCGGTATAAACATCTGATCGGCAAAAAGGCTATTGTTCCTTTGTTCGATTTTACCGTTCCAATTATGGCATCGGAACATGCGGATCCTGAAAAAGGCACCGGGATCATGATGGTTTGTACTTTTGGCGATGCCGAGGATGTAAAGTTCTGGAAAACACATAATTTGCCATTGAAACAAATTGTCGGTCGTGATGGAAAAATTATAGATGTTGGGTTTTTGAAAAATGAAAAATTTGATGCGTTGGTCGGATTGTCTATAAAGGCCGCGCGGAAATCAGTTGTTGAAATGCTTTGTGAATCCGGTGATTTAACAGGCGATCCAAAACCAATAACACATGCGGTAAAGTTTTATGAAAAAGGCGATGTGCCGCTGGAATTCGTAGTCTCGCGGCAGTGGTTTGTATCATTGCTGGATAAAAAAGAGGCATTGGTTGCCGCCGGTCGCCGTGTAAAGTGGATGCCGGAACACATGGGTTTGCGGTTTGAAAATTGGACACTTGGTTTGAATCAAGATTGGGCTGTGTCGCGCCAGCGGTTCTTTGGGGTGCCGTTTCCGGTCTGGTACAGGTTGAACGAAAAATGCGAACCAAACTTTGATGATCCAATTATTGCGACAAAATTACCCTGTGATCCTATGGCCGATGCCCCGGATGGATTTGATGAGTCACAGCGTGGACAGCCGGATGGATTCATAGGTGACCCGGATGTTATGGATACATGGGCGACCAGCGCGCTTACCCCGAAAATCGCCATGGCCATGGCATCGTCACAGGAAAATATATCCATGCCGTTTGATGCGCGTGCGCAAGCGCATGATATTGTCCGTACCTGGGCGTTTTATACAATTGCTGTCACTTTGATAAATGATGAAATGATTCCATGGAATCAGGCATGGGTTTCTGGGTTCGTTCTGGATCCAGATCGGAAAAAAATGTCAAAGTCCAAGGGCAATGTTGTTGTTCCAGATGAACTGGTTGAAAAATATGGCGCGGATGCGATACGGCTTTGGGCCGCATCCAGTAAGCTGGGCATAGACGGCATAGCTGATGAAAAAATTATGGAGCAAAAACGAAAGCTGGTTATGAAATTTTATAATGCCGCAAAGTTTGTTTTCGGGTTCAATATCAACAATCTGGATGATTTTGCCCGCGAAAAATTAAAAGAAAATAACGCGGTCGACAATGCATGGCGGGAAATTCTTTACGATGCTGTGCATGCGTCGCGCGCGTCGTTTGCAAAGAACGACTATGCGACCGCTTTGCATATAACCGAATCCGCATTCTGGAATTTTTGCGATAATTATTTGGAAATAGTAAAAGGTCGCGCGTATGCCGGCGATGCGGGCGCGTTATGCTGTCTGGTTCTTTCTATTGAAACATTTTGTGCGTTGTTCGCGCCGTTCATGCCGTTCATAACGGAAGAAGTCTGGCAGGCACGTCCATGGGATATCAATAATAAAAAATCCATACACAGTCATCTTTGGCCAGACACTTGGCCGTCATTCGCGAATTGTGACAACGGTAATTTATCAGAAGCCTTTGGAATGCTATGCGAACTTGTATCGGTTGTACGGGGGGAAAAGACCAAATCGAACAGGTCGGTCAAATCCCCGATTGCGAAGCTTTCAGTTGCCGATACAGGGTTCTTTCGCGATGCCGAAACCGATATAAAGAATGTGTTGAATGTCACGGAACTGAAATTCTCTGACGATGCGATGGTGGGCGAACTTATATGGGGTGAATAAAATTAGAGTGAGAGAGCAACAAAAAAAGGAAAAAACATGGCAAAGAAAGATTGGATAGCAGAAAAAAGTAAAATCATAAGCAGTTTTTATAATCAAAACAATCTTCATGGCAGGGTGGCTTGTGATGATGAAAGATGTTGGTTGAATGTCGCGCTTATATGTCTTGAAATCGACAAAATTATGGCAGAGAGTAAAGGATTGCAGAAATTCAAAAGGTCAAAACGGAAAAATATGCAATCACTGGTTGCCGGATATAGACAGGAACAGGACGCGCAGTACAGACACAGATCTGTGGAAAATTACCAGATTTACAATGAAGATGGCGGGGAAAATTATCATAATTGGTATAATTTGGAATTGCTTGCAAGATATCCCGAATTAAGGCTGGCCAATATCTTTTCCCAGGAATCGGAAATACAAATACCAGATCCCGATTCAGAGCTTTTGTCAGAAGCCAAACAAATGTTAGAAAATATGGAAAAAGATGCGAAACCAAAAAGAACCCGCCCGCGTTCGATACATGTGGATTGTAAATATTCCAGCCAGTATTCGATATATAAACATCTTCCGCCAAAGATGCCGTCATATAAAAAGAAAAAAATATGTCCGAAATGTGCAACTTGCGGAACATTCAACAGGAATTTTGAACCAAGCAAAATGATTTTAAGAGAAGAAAATGCAAAAATACGTAGAACGTAAATTTTTAAAGACATATCAGATGGATCGGCATGGTCTTTTACGGCCGGTTATGCTGATGAATGAGTTACAGGCGATCGCCGATACCCATGCTGAAAAGCTGGGTGTCGGACGGGTCTATTGTGAAAAGCATGATTGCGCATGGGTATCGACCCATTATTTGTTAGAGATTCTGGAAATGCCGACCGAAAAGCGCGAGATAGAAATTTTAACATGGCCGTCCAGCCGTGATGCATTGCGATCCAGTCGCGACTTTCTGATCCGTGATGCGGAAACAGGGAAAGATCTTGTCCGTGCGACATCCCAATGGGTTATGATTGATGCCGCGGCGCGGCGACTGATGCGTCTTGAAAACGTACTTGTGGGATGGGAATTGGGTTTGGATCGTGCGCTGGATCGACCGTTTGAAAAGTTCTCTGATTTTGTGCCAGAATCCAGCACAACTATCTATCCGCGTTTTGATGATGTTGATGTGAATCAGCATATAAATAATGCTGTTTATGCGATCTGGGCTACCGAGGCTTTGGGTTTTGAATTTCGTGATACGCACAAACTGCGTGCATTGGATATAAATTTTAAAAAAGAAATTCACCCTGGATTGGATCAGATTGCTGTCGTATCAAAGCTTTGTGGTATGAAGTCACAGCATATGATAAAATCCGGTGATACCGAACATGCCAATATAGTATGCGAATGGGAAAAGTTGGGCAAGGCGTGAGTATGTGCTATGGGGCGGGTAAAAGCGCGTGAAACGCTCTTTTGGTTATGATTCCGCATTATTGCGTTGTATCACATGCAAAGGAGAATTTAGCCGAAATTTCTGTCTATAAAATAACTGATTTGCACAGGACTGGGACAGATACTTTAATCAGAATCTTTTTCACTAAGATTTAGTCGAGCAGTGCCATTATCGTAAAGTTTTATATACAGACTGCAATTATCTTTGAATTTATCTTGCCAGGCATTTGTTCTATTTCCTATCGTTGTATATCTTTCTATCGTTCGATTGCCAGATATGTCGCATTCCGTTGCATCAGAGGATAATTTTCCCATTGCAGTTCTGCAAGCATTAATGAACAAATTCAAACATATTGCATCAAATTCGTTATTTCCAGAAGACTTAGCTGGTGGTAGACTGGTCGGACGTGCCCCGGTATTTGAGTTTCCGCTATTGTTAGTATTCTGTGTTGTTGTCCCAGTCGACGAAGAATTTGTGCTCCCGCCACCGGAGATTGAAGTTGTTGTTGGCGGTGTTGTTGTGTTTCTGCTGTTATTATTGAATCTTGTGACGTAGTTTTGACGGCTAGAATCTTCGTACTCTATTATACTTAAATGATCTGCACATTCTTTCATGTTTCTTTGCATTGCTATAAAATATCTGTTTGCTGCATCATACCGTTGATGTAGCCGACAAGTTAAATTATCCAAAATTCTGCCACCATTAGATTTGCAAAAATGCACAAATCTTTCAGGACATGGTAACAGTCCAGCCTCTTCTGATGTTAAAAGTCCGTTGTTACTGCTATTGGTTGTTGACGATGTAATCGTGGTGCCGCTGTTATTGCCACTGGATGACATATCGCTGGTTATTATTGTTACGTCTTTATCGGATTTTTCACGTATCTTTGCAAGCATTCCAGGGTTATCCTTGCATGCTTCTTGGGCATCGTTCAACCCGTCGGCAAAACCGGTACGTTCCCAATCATTATATTTCGCGTTACAGTTTTCGGAACGGATTTTATTAAGCATTTGGGTGTTGTCCTTGCATGCTTCTTGGGCATCGTTCAGCCCACTGGCAAAACCGGTACGTTCCCAATCATTATATTTCGCGTTACAGTTTTCGGAACGGATTTTATTAAGCATTTGGGTGTTGTCCTTGCATGCTTCTTGTGCATCGTTCAACCCACTGGCAAAACCGGTGTTTTCCCAACGGCTGTATTGTTCGTCACAACTTCTTGTTTGCGGTGGGGGTGTCACGGTTGTCGTTGCTGGTGGATTTGCGGTTATTGGTGCCGATGGTTCGACACAATTATTGTCTTTTGCAACCAGTCCGCCCCTGCAAGTGTCGCATCTGCCATTAACACTGATTTCATTATCTTTACAGCCAAGTTCTTGGTGTGTTTTTGGTCTGCATGTATTATTAGTGTCCCCGGTTCTTTCCGCTGGACATGGTATGCATCGTCCACAATCTTTTACATAGTCTTTTTCGCATTCGAAAGAATCATTGGGTTTACATTCGCAAACGCCATTTTTATGCATTCTTCCTTCGGGACAGTCCCGGCATTCAAAATCGCTTACATATTGATTTTGGGTACAGGAAAGCTTTTCATGTTTTTCATTGCCAGAAAGATTTGCGAAATCTGCGCGCGACATACCCGCAACCAGATGATTTGTCGTTGTTGACGGTGGTGTCGAGGAAGAAGTTGCTGTACCCCCGGCACCACTATCAGTGGGTAAAGAATTATCTGTTGTTACCGGTGGCTGGCTTTCATAATTTATGGTTTGTCCCGCTTCTTCCATTCTTTTGATATTATCACGATATCTTTGCATTTGTTCTTCTGACAACCTGTTTCCATTGCCAGAAACTATCATCATCCCGGCACCACGTTGCCAATCCAGCTCCTCTGCACTCAGGGGGCCTGTCATAGCTGATGATGGTGTCGTTGCTGTTGAAGAAGTTGCCGCAGTACCGCCGCTATCACCTGTGGGTTCTGGCGGGCTTTCGGGTTCTTTATCCACGCATTTTTTTGATTTGCTATCCCATTCTTGGGTATCACTACATTTGCTTTTGCAAGTGCCGCTTTTTGCGTCACTATCCCAAACCCATTCTTTATCAGCCGACCGTTCGCATTCTGTTTGTTGCGGGGATTTGCCACACCTGTTTCCGATCGCTATCGCTTTTTCGTTCCAGACACCACCCCTGTCTTCACATTCTTGCTTTTCGGCATTTCTGCTTTCCTGTTTTTGGGTTGGCAGACAAGCCCATTTTTCATCTTCGCCTTTTTTCCATTCATGTCCATTGTTTTTTTTGCAATCTTGTTCGTCTTTGCCCGCTTCGCATCTGTTTCGGGCGTTCCTTGCGCTGGGGTTCCAATTCCCCCCCTTGTCTTTGCATTCCTGTTCATTTTTTGCGCCATCTTCGGTTTGTTCGCATTTGCCCCCTGTTTTCTTATCTTCATTCCAAATCCATTCATGTCCGCTTGTCTTTTCACAACTTTCTTGTTCCGGTCGTTTACCACATTTCTTTGTGCCAAGTCTGGCCCTTTCATTCCAAACGCCGCCCTCGGATTCGCATTGTTGTTTGTTTTCTGCTTCTGCAATGTCTTTTTCTTCGGCTCTTACCGTTTTTCTGTCTGGCGCAAGTGGAGTGGATGAAAGCCAGTTGTTATTCAAAGGGGTTTGCGGATTCGTAGAATTTATGATTTCTGATGTATCCTGGCTGAATTTGGCGCGCAGTTCGTTTACAGCGGTGTAAAATTTTTCTGTTGGGGTTTGTGCAAATGCCGGCATCACAGCAAACGCCATGCATAAGCAAATACGCATAAAAGACAAAAGGGAGTAATCTCTCACCTTTAAATTATATCATAATATTAAAAAAGTGCAAAACGGCTTTTTTACTGGGAAGTTGTATTATTGAATCTTGTGACATAGTTTGTACGGTTGGAATCTTCGAACTCTGTTCTACTTAAATGATTTGCACAATCTTTCATGTTTGTTCTTATTCTTCCTAGTATTGTATTTGCCATATTATAATCGGTAGAAGTCCGACAAGTTAAATTATCCAAAATCCTGCCACCATTGGCTTTGCAAGAATGCACGAATCTTTCAGGACAGGGTAAATTCAGCCCGGCTTCTTCCTGTGTTAGAAATCTGCCCATGTCACAGCCACCATACGATCTGCATTCTGCATAATTTTTATCTGTTTCTGCACGACATCTGACCGACGAGCATTCAAATTTTGAATTGTTAAACTCAGTTTTATTTTTTATAAAGTCGCAGAGTTTTTCTTTGGTTCCGGAAAGCTCTCCCTGACATTCTGTATGTGGGTGGGTTTGTGTCGGCCGTGTATTTGTTCCGGTTGTCGATGACGATGCAACCGTGTTGCCGCTGTTATTACTATTGTTAGTCGATGGGTTACTATTACCAGTAGAAACCGGGTTTCTATTAGCAGAGCAATCTTCCAAGTTATTAAATATTTGTCCATCGGGGTTTCTAAATCTAGAATTCGAATTTCCTGGCTCTATCGCGCTGCACCTTGTGCCCCATTGATTTTCCGATGATGGTGGGGGTGTCACGGTTGTAGATGACGATGGTGGTGGGGCAGATGGTTCTGCAATTACGATGTCCAGCGGGGATTCCCTTAGCCCTTTGGTACAATTCACAGTGTGATAGCTATTGGCCAGACTGCCTTCTGATGTTGAACAATATTTTTCCAATGCTTTGGCTATCAATATTGTTTGTTGCGCACCGCTTGCATCCTGGATAGCCATAGCCTCATTGGAGGGTATAGATCTTGTTCTTTGTGTAACTGTTGTATCAGATGCGGTCGATGATGTTGTTGCCGGCGGGGGGGCTGCGGTTTGATTGTTTTGTGCGGGGGTTCTTTCATTTTTGGCTTTTTCTTTTACTTCTGCGTTGCGTCTTATACCCTCTTCGGAATAATTATTCATGACATCTTGTATGAACCGGGTATAAGATTTTTTATTTGTACCATTATTTCTTTCTGATGCTGGAAACTGTAACATGCAACCAGCGGACCAGTCAGAGTATTTTGTTGCAAAATGTTTATTAAAATTGGGGGATTTGCAATAATCCGCGTAATTTTTTTCTTTTTCAGCCCAGCTTATATCGGTCTTATTCAAATAGGCCGTGCAGGTACTTCTTGCTTCGTCCGCAGCGGCGTTTGCCCCTTTTAGGGATTCTTCACATTGTGCCGCGGTCATGGATGGTTCTTTCCCGCTGATGGCCAAATTTATCTCTGCCTGGGTATGGTTTTTCTTATAGTCTGCTATTGCGGCTTGACGCTGATTAACAATATCTTGGGAACAAGATTGGTGTACTGGAATATTCCATCCTTTGCCTTTTTTTGCGTCTTCGACCGCAGCCCTGCATTTTGCATCGTCCCAATCTTTGTATTCGTCTGGCAAAGAACCATTAATTCTGGCATCTTCGTATTTTTTACACATTGTCTTATATTCTGGTGAATTTCTGCCGCCTTGTACATTTTTTTCTATATTCCGGCACTGGGCAAAATCGTATTCCAGGCTGGTGCCGGGTGAATTGACAGGTGGACTTTGTTCCGGTTGTTCCGGTTCTTCTGTGGGTTCTATTGCCGTTGCCTGATCGGATCCGGTTTCAGAATTTCCGATATTTGTATCGTCCCCGTCAGATGTTATCGGCACTTCGAATGGTTTTATTTCCTGCATCGGATCTACTTCGATTTGAATATCAATATTTGTGTCGATATCTTCGTTTTCGACGATTTCCAGAATTTCGGTAACTATTGGTGGTTCGGGCGTTTCTGTATTCGTTGTTATTGGCGTACTTGGCATCAGCGGTGTGGATGAAAGCCAGTTGTTATTCAAGGGTGTTTGTTGCGGATTCGTAGAATTTATTATGTTTGATGTATCCGTGCTGAATTTGGCGCGCAGTTCGTTTACAGCGGTATAAAATTTTTCTGTTGGGGTTTGTGCAAATGCCGGCATCACAGCAAACGCCATGCATAAGCAAATACGCATAAAAGACAAAAGGGAACATTCTCTCACACTTGGATTATATCATGTAAATGAACATGATGTAAGTAATAAGTCGATAGCAGCTAGTCATTAGAATTTCTATCTAAAATACGCAATCATAAATTAAAAATAGTTGAAAACCAAAAATTAACAATTATAATCATTTGTAAGAAAATTTGTAGGCGGTACAAACCATATAAAAAACATGGAACAAATATATTCTATTATAGAAAAAGCACATATAAAAATTGAATCCGCGCCTGTAATGTATGGCTGCCCCTATCCGAACGACACTGGATACTCTAATCTTTGTTCTACGCACTGCCGTGAAAAACTTTGCGATAAAATTAAAAGGTATGAACCACAGTCCCGCATAACAAAATTTTGGGACGGCAATCCGTTTGATAATAAAAATAACATAACAGAAGAAGACATTTCAACGTTATCAAAATTTCTTGAATCTGGTGGCGATGTCAATATAAAATCCCAAAATTCTAAAAAAAGTTTATTGTTCACATATATGTCAGGAAAAGCCCGGCATCCAAACATATATAACGGCTATCTTTTAAAATTATGTTTTAAATATAACATCAACCCAAATGTTTCGTATGATGGCCATATGGCCTTGGTGTATGCTATTATTTGCAATATGCCCACAGGATATCTTCACGGCGAAACCGTTCCGCTTTTTGAAAAACTATTGCAAATCGGTGCCAATCCATTTCTTGCTTTACCTGGGACTAGAAACACTGTTGATTATATTTCAGATTACATAAAAAAAGATTATTTTGACAGAGAATTAGAAAGAAAACCGAGTAATTTTTTCAAACATTTGGTATTGCATACTAAAAAAGAATTTTATCACTCGGAACAACCATTAGACATTAGATACTATGAAAAAGAAATAGAAGAGTATGAAGCCAAGAAAAACCCAGTTGTAGACTATTTGAAAGACAAGTATCTAGAAGAGAGAAATGAGACAGACAAGAAGATATTTTGTGCGGTTCTTCAATGGTATTTAACTCAGTCTAAGAATTTATAATTATTCGGATACAGAATTACTCTCGCTATGTCGGCAATGTGTCAGAATTCTATGTAGTGAATATGTCTTTTTCTATTACCCCATGCGGACTCTTCTTACAAGTTGTAGAAAGTGGTAGTCACCGTCTGACCTACCATGTGTATAAGGGCGCGTCCTGCCACAAAACGCGGGAGTAATTAAAAAACACCCTTTCGGGTGTGTTTTATCTTGCTTCGGATACGGCAAGGCGTTTGCGACCGGTTGCACGGCGGCGATTCAACACATCGCGTCCGGATTTTGTTGCCATCTTTGAACGAAAGCCATGGGTTTTAACGCGACGAAGATTCGAAGGCTGGTAAGTTCTTTTGGTTGCCATTTTAATATCTCTTTTTCTTGGATTTCATGTCCATTTAATCACAGAAAAACCCGGTTTGCAAGCGATTATTTCGACTTTGCCGGACTGTTTGTAGAGCCAAGCAACCATTTAAGGCCTTCGTGTATTACAAAAAACGATATGACCATTGCAAAAATGCTCCAAATCGGCCAGAACAAATCCATTTTATTTTCTCTTTTGATTTTATTATATATCGGACAATGATATTTGTCAAGAAATAATTCAGTAAAAAAGCCGTGCGCGAAATTGTTTTGTCCTTGACCCTGGGGGGCATTTTTTGCTATTGTTCCAAGGCCAAAAATAGTAAAAAAATAATAGGAAAAATTATGTCCGATACCAACGAAATCCAAGCATCTTCAATACCACAATCAGCCATCGAACAAGAAATGCAATCGTCATTTCTGGACTATGCCATGTCGGTCATCGTAGATCGTGCCTTGCCAGATGTTCGCGATGGGTGCAAACCGGTTCACCGACGCATAATGTATGTCATGAACGATGTCGCACGCGCCAATGGAAAGCATGTAAAATCCGCCCGCATAGTCGGTGATGTGATGGGTAAATACCACCCGCATGGCGATAGTGCCATATATGAATCGATGGTCAGAATGGCGCAAGAATTTTCCATGGGCGAAATGCTTGTCGACGGACAGGGTAATTTTGGTTCTATGGATGGCGATGGTGCCGCCGCGATGCGATATACCGAAGCAAAGCTGACCAAACTTGCCGGCAATCTGATGGACGATCTGGAAAAAGATACCGTCGATTGGATGCCGAATTTTGACGGCAGTTTGGAAGAGCCACGCGTTCTGCCGGCAAAGTTTCCGAACTTTCTTGTGAACGGTGGTGCGGGAATTGCGGTTGGTATGGCGACCAATGTGCCGCCTTATAATCTTGTGGAAGTTTGCAATGCAATGCTTTCATTTATAGATAACCCACAGATTTCTGACGAAGATCTTTTCCAGATAGTACCGGGGCCGGACTTTCCGACAGGTGGTGTCATGATGGGGCGTGCGGGTGCGTACAAAGCGCATATCGCCGGCCGTGGCAGTGTCATCGTACGCGCAAAGACCCATATAGAAGACATGCGCGATCATCAGGCAATTATAATAGACGAAGTGCCTTATCAGGTTAATAAAGCCCAATTGGTATCAAAGATTGCCGAACTGACAAAAGAAAAACGTGTCGAAGGAATTGCAGAATTACGCGATGAATCATCCCGTGATGGCGTTCGTGTAGTCATAGAGCTGAAGCGTGACGCGATTGCTGATGTAGTATTAAACCAGTTGTTTCAGTATACCCAGATGCAGAATTCGTTTCCTGTAAATATGATGGCATTAAATCGCGGGCGACCGATGCTGTTCAATATCCGCAATGTGCTGAACGCATTTGTTCAATTCCGTGTTGAAGTAATCCGTCGCCGTACCATATTTGAACTTAACAAAGCGCGTAACCGTGCGCATACCCTTTTGGGTCTTTCTGTCGCTGTTGGAAATCTGGATGAAATCATAGCACTGATAAAGGGCAGCGAAAATCCAGAATCCGCCCGTCAGGCTCTTGTCGCGCGTGGTTGGAAGGCATCGGACATAGAATCATACATACGCCTTATCGATGATCCGAATTCAGAATACAAAGACGGTCTTTTCTATATGTCCGAAGATCAGGCAAAGGCAATTTTGGAATTACAGCTTCATCGCCTTACCGGATTGGAACGGGACAAAATTCACAATGATCTGGTGGAACTTGGTACCGTGATAAAAAGCCTGCTTGAAATTTTGGGCAGCCATGAAAAAATTGTCGATATTATCCGGGCCGAAACGGTTGCCATACGCGACACATACGGCCAGCCGCGCCGGACGCAGATTTCCGATGCCGAAATCGACATGGATATCGAGGATTTGATTGCCCGTGAAGACATGGTTGTTACAGTCAGCAATACCGGGTATATAAAGCGTGTTGCGCTGGATACCTATCGCGCGCAAAAGCGTGGTGGCAAGGGTCGTAATGCTATGACGACCAAAGAAGATGATTATGTCACAAATGTGTTTGTTGCGAATACGCATACCCCGCTGATGTTCTTTTCCAGCAAGGGGATGTGTTATCGTCTGAAAACTTATAAACTGCCCGAAGCCGCCGCCGCCGCCAAAGGCCGGCCGTTGGTAAATTTATTGCCATTGTCCCAGGGTGAAATAATTACCGCGATACTACCAATGGAAGAAGGTGAACAAAATACCCATCTTATGTTCGCAACCAGTATGGGAACCATACGCAGAAATACACTTGAAGACTTTGAATCAATCCGTGCAAATGGCAAGATCGCGATGAAGCTGGAAGATGGCGAATCGTTGGTTGCGGTGTTGCCCTGCACAGAATCACAGGATGTGTTCCTTTCGACATATCGTGGCCGTTGCATACGATTCCCGGTCAGTGAAATCCGCGTATTCCAAAGTCGCGCATCGACCGGTGTGCGCGCGATAAAGCTTTCAAAAGACGATAATATTATCGGTATGGCGATTTTGGAACACAGCATTGATACCCCCGATATCCGTGCTGCCTATATAAAACAATCGCGGGCTTTGCGTCGTGCCGCCACGGGTATTGAGGAAGAAATTGGCGATACAGATTCCGAAGATACCACAGAAAGTGCATTGGTCTTGGACGATGTTAAGATGGCAGAAATGGCCGCCAGGGAACAGTTCATACTTACCATATCCGAAAATGGATTTGGCAAGCGCACAAGCAGTTATGAATATCGTGTGACGCATCGCGGTGGTTCTGGGTTTGCCAATATAAAGCTTGGTGGCAAAAATACCGCAGTAGCGGGCAGTTTCCCGGTCGATGACGCGCATGATATAATGCTTGTGACAGATGGGGGTAAAATTATTCGCACGCCGGTGTCCGACGTGCGTATCGCCGGACGTGCGACCGCGGGCGTAACTTTGTTTCGTACTGCGAATGGGGAACGCGTAATTTCCGCCACAGCAATTGAAAGGGAAGAAAATGATGATTCTGAAAAAAGTACAGAATCTGGTTTGCAAGCCTGAACCAGTACGGGAACATATAACTGGATATTGTTTGGGCAGTGGATTCGGATCGACGCGAAAAGTTGGGGAAAAGTGGTGGAATATTGATTCCCCCGTATGGGTTTTACCAACAATGCGGGCCGCCCGCAAGATAGAAGCGAACAGCGACGCATGGCGAGAGATCTGCAAAGTGGAAGGATATGCGCATGTCATCGAGAGAATGCCGGGAAAGCATGGAAAGATCTGGGTAAGCGAACCGACCAGATTGAATATAACAGAAGTGCATCCCCAATATGTTCCGCAGATACCCTATTGGGCGGAAAAAAGGCGGTTATTGAAAAACGTTAAACAATTGTTGAAAAGCGAATTATTCGCTGACCGAAAGGTTCCAGCCCGTTAAGGCCAAAGGAGATTCCGGGATACCAGACCGGTATAATTATGTCAGAACCGTTTATATCCATAAATGAATTATCAAAACGCCTTGGCGTTCCGGCGCATACTTTGCGTTATTGGGAAAAGGCCTTTGACGGTTCTATACGACCCGTTACCGGTGCCGGGGGACGACGATACTATCGTGATATAGATGTCCAAAAGATACAGGCTATTCGTGGTTTGCTGTATGACCAGGGTTATACCATCGCGGGTGTGCGGAAACTTATCGCAAGTGGAGATTTGATTACAGAGTCAAAAGTAAAAAAGGGCAAGGAAGTCAAAGCCGAAGTAATAGAACCGAAAGTCAAGTCTGTCACGGCAGTGGCCGATTCTATACAAATTGATGCCGCATTAGAGCTATTGGAAAAAGCGCGGGCAGAGCTGTCCCAATCCCCAACCCCAAATATTTCATAGTTTCGCTTTATCCCGCACTGAAAGCAGTCTTTTTTATTGCAAATTTAGCCTATGGATATGAAAGGCCTTGCTTTTTGTTTGTTAACGTTTTATAGTCGGGAAAGTTGTTAAAAGCCGAAGGTTTTTCCTATGTATAACTGGTTTCTCAAATTTTTTTCCGCAGATATGGCTATTGATCTTGGTACCGCCAATACCCTGATTTCGGTCAAGGGCAGGGGAATAGTGCTTAACGAACCCAGCGTTGTTGCCGTCGCGGAAAACCGTCTTTTGGGTCGCAAGGAAGTATTGGCTGTGGGAAGCGAAGCAAAACAGATGCTTGGCCGTACCCCCGGCACAATATCGGCCATGCGTCCGCTTCGCGATGGCGTTATCGCCGATTTTGAAATCGCCGAAGAAATGATTAAATATTTTATCCGCAAAGTACACTCTCGCAGTATGCTTGCTGCGCCGCTTATTGTTATCTGTGTGCCCTCATGCGCGACCCAGGTAGAACGTCGCGCGATCCAAGAAGCAGCAGATGCCGCCGGCGCACGCAAGGTGTATATAGTCGAAGAATCCACCGCCGCCGCGGTCGGCGCGGGTTTGCCGATTGACAAGCCGCTGGGCAGCATGGTTCTTGACATTGGTGGCGGAACTACTGAAATTTCTGTTATGTCTTTGGGTGGTGTGGTTTATTCAAATGCGGTTCGCGTTGCGGGCGATCAGATGGATCTGGACATAATTGATTATATCCGCAAGAATAAAAATCTGCTTATCGGCGAAGCGACTGCGGAAGAAATAAAGAAAACCATCGGTTGCGCCATTGCACCAAAAGACAAGAAAGAAGAGCGTCAGATGAAAATAAAAGGCCGCGATCTTTTGTCGGGTGTCCCGCGCGAGGCTGTGATTACCGAAAGCCAGGTTGCCCAGGCTCTTTCCCAGACGGTCGGGAAAATCGTCGACACAGTTCGCCAGGCTTTGGAATTGACACCGCCGGAATTGTCTGCGGACATAGTGGATTACGGAATCGCTATGACTGGCGGTGGTGCGATGTTGCATGATCTTGATGTAGCGATACGTCAAGCAACAGGTTTGCCAGCATTTTTGGCAGATGAAGCCTTATCTTGTGTGGTGCGGGGATCCGGAAGGATTCTTTCAGACATAGAAAAGTTCAAACATACATTGCAGACTATGTATTAAAACGCTTCGATTTCTTTGTTTTCAAAAGCAGTTTTGCATGCAAATTTTTTAACGGCAACTTTGTTGCCGTTAAAGTTTGGCATTGACAAAGGTCGGGCGCGCCGATTAAGTCTTTTTATAATGTTTATTTCTTTACGCTTGCACGGGGATTTTTTATGCTTTATATTTCACATGTGAAAAAAAGGAATAATTATGGAACAAAATTCAACACCAGAACTTAGTTTTGAACAAGCACTTTCCCAGTTGCAGGAATTGGTAAAAAAAATGGAATCCGGGGCACTTCCCCTGGCCGATTCAGTAAAGGCTTATGAACAAGGAATAAAGCTGAAAGCATATCTGGAACAGGTCTTGAAAGAAGCGGAATTGAAGATAGAAAAAATAAATCCAGAAAACTGATTTCTGATTCAGGTGATATATGAAACGTGATAAGTGATGCTTACTTTTTCGGCAATTTTTAAACAATATCACTTTTTACCTATCTCTTAAAATCAGCAATAATACAAAGATGAGCAAAGAGCAGAAACTTACCCCAGTCATGCAACAATACCTGGACATGAAAGCCGAATGTCCCGGGACGATTTTATTGTTCCGTCTGGGCGATTTTTACGAAATCTTTTTCAATGACGCAATAGTGGCCGCGCGTGCTTTGGATTTGGTTCTTACCAAACGTGGAACCGATGCGGATGGTAACGATATCCCCATGTGCGGTATACCATGGCATGCATCTGAAAATTATATCGGTCGTCTTGTTCGCGGCGGATTTTCGGTTGCCATCGCGGAACAGCTGGAAACACCGGAAGAAGCCAAAGCACGTGGTCGCAAACAGATAGAACGCGGGATAGCGCGCGTGCTTACCGCCGGAACCCTGACAGATGAAAACCTTTTGTCGCCAAAAAAATCAAACTTTCTGTTGGCGGTGTTTCCGCAAAAAAGTACCAATCAAATAGCGGGTTGTGATATTTCCACCGGCGAATTTTTTATTGGCGAATTGTCAGAAAGCTTGTTTGACGAATTGGCACGGATAAACCCGTCCGAAATAATTTACCCAGAATCCACCGCCGAATTACCGGATATTAAAAAAATCCGTGACGCGTTCCGCACCAGTCCGGTATATGACCGTCTTTTTGAACGCGAAAACATAACGGATACCTGTCGCGCGATTTTCGGAATTGAATCGGCGCAAATTAATCCCGCGATAAGCTTGCTTGCCGGATATCTGGAACTTACCCAGCGCGGTGCGCATCTTTCATTCCGCGCGCCGTATCGTTTGGGTGGTGGCGCGCGTCTTTTGATTGATGCGGCAACTTGGAAAAGCCTTGAAATTGATGAACCGATACAGGCGGGCGGGGCGACTTTGTTGGATGTGCTGGACAATACTTGCACGGCGGCCGGGGCGCGCCGGCTTCGCGCTTACCTGCGTGAATTATCGGGCGATATATCCGAAATCCGCACACGTCAGGAACATATCGGACATCTTTTACAAAATAACGATGTCGCGAAAGAACTTTGCGCGCTATTATCCAAAGGTTCCGACATAGGCCGCGCTTTGTCGCGTCTTTTGGCGGGACGCGGCAACCCAAGGGATTTGCGTGGCATAGCAGATTTTGCCGCAAAGCTTCCAGAATTTAAAATTTGCGGGCAAAAGCTGGATCCAGTGCTTTCCGCAAAATTCAAAGATATGCCGACACAAGATTTTTTGTCCGCGGAATTAAAGCTTGCATTGTCGGATGATATGCCCGCCTTTTTTCGCGACGGCGGTGTTATCCGCACCGGTTATGACAACGCGTTGGATAATATGAACAGGCTTGCGCACGGCGCAAAAGAGCTTATCGCCGGTCTACAGGCACAGCATGCGGGTGCGCTTGGCATCAGCACGCTTAAAATCAAATACAACAATATTCTGGGATATCATATAGAGGTTCCGTCCAAACAAGCCGATAAATTATTTGCCGCCCCCGGCGAATATATACACCGCCAGACCATGGTGGGCAATGTACGGTTTACCACAAACCGTTTGATAGAACTGGATAATGAAGTCCGTGGTGCTGCGGAAAAAGCCGCCGCGATAGAATCCCAGATTATTGAAAAGCTTATAGAAATGGTGCGTTCTGTATCGGATGATTTGTTGCGTGCCGCGGATTTGATTGCCGATT
The DNA here is from genome assembly GCA_009777955.1 of Alphaproteobacteria bacterium. Taxonomy (GTDB): domain Bacteria; phylum Pseudomonadota; class Alphaproteobacteria; order Rs-D84; family Rs-D84; genus WRKW01. The sequence continues at coordinate 25,495 of WRKW01000001.1, forward strand.
GCGATGTATGGCTGTCGCTTGCCAAATGTGCGGAAGAATACAAATGGACGCGGCCGAATCTTACAGAAGATCAAACATTCGATATCCAGGCGGGTCGTCATCCGGTGGTTGAATCAATTCTGCGTGCGCGGGGCGAAGCATTTGTAAAGAATGGCTGCCAACTTTGCCAAAAGCGTATCGCGCTTTTGACCGGCCCCAATATGGCCGGCAAATCGACATATCTGCGACAGAATGCTTTGATTGTCGTATTGGCGCATTTGGGATCTTTTGTTCCGGCGGATTCTGCTTTGATTGGGATATGCGACCAATTATTCAGCCGTGTCGGTGCAAGCGACAATCTGGCAGCGGGACAATCCACATTTATGGTGGAAATGACAGAAACAGCAAATATCCTTAACCGCGCCAGTGAAAAATCATTTATAATATTTGATGAAATCGGTCGTGGAACGGCAACTTTTGACGGAATGTCGATTGCCCGGGCGGTTCTGGAATTTCTTTGCCGGATTCATCCGCGCACGTTGTTCGCGACACATTATCATGAATTGACCGTGTTGGCGGACAAGATGGAGAATATAAGATGCCTTACCGTTCAGGTTGCGGAACACAATAACGAAATTATATTCCTGCATAAAATAATGCCCGGTACTGCCGAATCATCATATGGAATTCATGTGGCGAAAATGGCGGGAATGCCCGAAAGCGTGGTTATCCGGGCCGAGGAAATATTATCAGAGCTTGAAAATAAAAGCATCGCCCCAAAAAGTAGTGAAAAAGTTGCAGAGCCCCCGCCAAAATCCCAAATGTCGCTGTTTTGACGGTTAAGTACGGATAGAAATTATTGACTTGCCCGTTTGCGGTGGTAATATCCGGATGACGGACAAAAGGGGCTTTCCATGAAATCTTTATTGATACACCCACAGGTGTTTATAAAATTTTCTAATGAATATAATTATCTTGAAAAACACACAAAGGGCAAACTTGTAAAATCAAAGGCAGATGTCAGGCGTATTGTGAACGATCATAAATTTTACGACAAAGCTGAAATCGGCCGATTTCGAAGCCAGCAGCCACAATGGGTATTTTCGTTGGACATAGCCTATGCGTTCGATTTTAATAATATCGAAGCATACGATACATGGAGCAGTAGGGTTTTTACTATCGGGGATATTATAAACAAAGAACAGGGCATATCCCATGGCTTTGTTCAGGATTGTTGGCTGGTAAACGAAGAATATAGCATTATAAAATATCCGAACGGATATATGGATATCATGGGCGACGACATAGTACTGAAACCCGGAACCTTGCGCCAGATGAACCCCGTAATAAAGACGCAAAAGGAATCAGAGCTGGACAAAGTATTTACAGAATGCAAAAAAGCACCGCTTTACGAAATCCATGAAGTAAAGAAGAAAGTTCGGTAATGAAATCCGGTTGGGTTATTCTTGACAAGCCGGGCGGCATTACATCCCGCACAGCGGGTGGCCGGGTCGCGCGCATGTTCGGAATTAAAAAGTTTGGACATTTGGGAACGCTTGACCCCATGGCATCCGGTGTGCTTCCCATTGCGCTGGGCGAAGCCACGAAAATGATTCCGTATGTGGAAAAGTTTTGGAATGGAAAAAATATCAGTATGGAAAAATCCTATCTTTTTGGGGTGCAATGGGGATTTGAAACAGATACCGGCGATATCACGGGTACCGTGATAAAAAAAAATGAAAAACCTTTTCCATGCCATTCCGAAATAAAAAAAACTTTTGGAAAATTGATTGGCGAAATAGAACAGATTCCGCCGGCATACAGTGCCGTTCATGTGAATGGCCGCCGTGCGTATGAACTTGCGCGGTTGGGTCGGTCGGTCAATATTCCGGCCAGGAAAATAAAAATTGATTCATTGCATCTGGTGGAACCCGGCAAAGCCGAAAAGCGCGGGCAAAGGGATGTATTCTATGTAAATTGTTCCACGGGTACTTATGTCCGCAGCCTTGCGCGGGATATGGGTATTTTGGCGGGCGGGTATTTGGCGACAGTCGATATGATTCGGCGGACGCGGACACATTGTTTTTGGCTGGAAAATATCCCGCAACCAGAAAATAGTGCTGTTCCCCTTGATTTTCTTGAAAATCTGTATAATAATGACCCGGCTGGTGTACGGAAGTACCTGTACCCGGTGGATTTCGGACTGGACGACATTCTGGTTGCGGAATTGAAAGACGATGACGCGGCATTGTTTACAAACGGCGGCGTTATTATAACAAAAGATGATTCTGTTGGGTTTCGGCGGGTATATTCGGGCGGGCGGTTTATAGGAATCGGAATGAACGATAAATATGCCATGATGCCAAAGAGAATCGTAAATTATTAAAAGGAAAAACAATGTCGATAACGAAAGTAAAAAAGACAGAACTTATAAAAACCTATAAATCGTCTGATAGTGATAATGGCGGATCGGCTGAATCCCAGGTTGCGGTCTTGACAGAGCGTATACGGAATCTGACCGAACACATGAAAAAAATGCCAAAAGACGAACATTCAAAGCGTGGATTGCTTGTCCTGGTAAATCGCCGGAAAAAGTTGTTGGCCTATATCAAGGGTCGGAATCCGGAAGATTATGAATCCCTGATTAAAAAGTTGGGAATAAGGAAATAAAGCATCGTGCGCTATGCGCACGATGCCTTATTAAATAGTAGATGCCTGCGCCTTGTCGCGCCGGAGCGAAGGCGGAAGGCATGACGATGGTGTCGCGCTTTGCGCGACGCATTAATTATTCATTATTCACTATTCATTATTCATTTAGTTGAAATCCACTGTTCAATAAGACATCGTACGCAAAGCGCACACCATCGTCATTGCGAGAAGCGGCGCGACGAAGCAATCCAGTTAATAAAGCGCGCATCTTATTTTACCGGATTGCCGCGCAAAATATTTTGCTCGCAATGACGGGTTTTGGTGTTTGGTCTGATATCTTAACACTTACCGATTTTTCACTTCATTTTTTCTTGATTTTCTGATATACTTCTCTTTAAGAGAGAATATGAAGTTTAGCTTTCGCATTTTTGCCCTGTGCTCTGTACTTTCTATTTTTCGCGCCGATGGCGCGGTGCCTACTAATTCGCTGACACCCACGATTCAGGGTGGCGGAACCAATAATCTGACCGCGTTTACTGGAAATGTGGGCGCGATGAATAATAATGCCTGGAATCAATCCATACAGGGGGATCGGGGTGGCGGCAACAGCGCGACTGCGGATTTTGGAAATTGTCGCGCCGTGATTTCAAGATGCGCTTCGCCGCGTTGCGGAAATGGCGGATGTACGGATTTTATGGTTGCGGCGGGAATTGTTAATGGTTGTGTACAGTCGAACGCATCTTGTCGACAGTATGGCGACGACCTGGTGAATGCCATGGCTGCGGAACTGGTGGCTAATTCTACATCCCGGGCTAACCAGCAACAGGCACAGATGGCACAGCAACAGGCCGCGGCGGCGGCGGCATCCGATGCCGCGGCGGCGCAACAGATGGCACAGATGCAACAACAAATGGCCACCCAGATGCAGGAAATGCAGGCACAGATGGCCGCACAACAGGCAGAATCCGCCGCACGGGTAGAAGCCGCACTGGCCGAACAACGTCAACAGGCCAGCCAGCCCCAGTCCGCACAGTCGGGTACGGATAACCAGCTGGCCCAGGCATCTGACGCGGCCGCAAATGCCGCCGCGCTGGGGATTTCTGCGGATGTATTGGTACGTGAACAGGCTTCGGGTCAAATATTATCAAAATTGGATAATGTAAAGGCGGCGTTAAACCGCGCCAGGGCGGCGATGCAGGAAACTTTTGACTATGCCGGATGTAACAGACAGGGGGATCATTGCGCCGGTGTTCCGCGCGTATCGGCGTTTAAAGCAAAGGCACAGGCATTTTTCGAACCGTATGATGAAACCATAGATGAAGTATATGACGCATTAATAATGGCACAGGCATTGGGTGTGGATATAACGGATATATATATGATGTTGAATGGAAGCTGTCATGTATGGGGTCAGTATGCGTGTTCAAGCACTCAGGTAGTGAGATATGAATTGTCAGAAACTCTCGCAGAACGTGAAATTGTTGACGGAAGTTCCACGACGAAAACTAAAAATGGTCTTTGCAGGTGTGACTCAATACCACAAGGCTCTCCGGGGGCTGGTATGATCGATATAAATAATTGTACGGATGCGTATGGAAATAAGTGTAAACCCGGTGCGGTTGTACCCATGAATGCGGGTGGGTGTCAATTGATGCAGATGCTGACCGATACTTACACAGTGCAACAAAACTTTTTGGATTCATATACTGGAAGTAGCAGTGGTTCCAGAATTGAACTTGCATGTGCATCCGAAGCTCTAGAACAGAACAAACTTTTTGCCCGTCGTAAAAAAGGTTCGAATATAGACATAGAATTATTGGAATATATGCTTGCGGTAGAAGCACCGAATTACCAACCGCGGAGTGGTAATCCAGCGGATAATTTCCAGTTCTGCTCTGCAAAAGATGTTGAAGTATTGCGCCGTGTTGTCCAGACCAAGAGATTGAATGAAAGAAATATATGTGTGGGGCAAAGTATGTTAAATAAAGGGCAAACCCTGGGTACAGTGGTTGCTGCCGCCCAGCCGATAAATATGATTGAAGTCGATGGGTTTTGTAAAAATTCGTGCATACAAGACGAAGAAAGTGGAGAATATAATGTAATTACAGATAATAGTGCTAAATTATATAGTGCTTTGCGAGATAATAGTTTTCATGGTGTGACGGGAAATATAAGTAAGCTTTTGGGGGATGGTATAGATACCAAAGAAGACTGTGTAAAGGAATGTATTAAAGAAATGGAAAAAAAATTAAAGGACGATTGTCAGTCGGATGAGCATGGACCAAAAGGTACTTGGGATATTCTCCATTGTTCTTGTCCAAATAATTCAATTCATGTCCCGGACATTAGGGGTTGTAAATGCCCAACGAATCTTCCTGTTTGGGTAGGAACAGACGGTCCATGTGTGGCAAACGAATAAAGGTTTTAAAGTTTAGATATATGAAAAAAATATTAATTTCATTTTTATCGATTTTATCCATTTTTCTGTTGGTGTTGGGTGGGTCACCGACTGTGGCATATTCCGCTTTATGTAATGTTGATATGTTGGAAGCGGATGGTACCGGGCAGCAATTTATAAACCCAGACTATGCTTTATGCAGTGTGCATGCGTATAACATTGGACTTGGCCAGAATCCAACAGATGCCGCAAATCAAGAATTGATGAGAGAGGTCATAAGGCTTAAAGCCACCATCATCGCCCAGCAAATGAAAAAGCAGTATGACTTTTTGGATGTGACTATAAAAAGGTTTGAAACCCAGTTGCAAAAAGCCGTTTTGGTATCAAGGCTAGAGGCTGCGGGCGGTGCTTCTTCGGACAGAACCGGTGGTGGTGGCGGACAGTCGGGCAGCAGTTTACAGGGGGTAAACCAGAATTGTGGTGGCTCTGGGTTGGCCGCGCTTGATTGTTTGTTGTCTAATAACAGGGAAATGCTGAATATACTAAGTCGTGGCAGTGTCAATACCCAGATGCGTGATCAAATGATGCGTGATTACAGGGTTTATAGTGGTATTAATAATGGTCTTGGGGGATATAGAATCCAAGATCTCCAGTTCACAAAAGAGAGGCCTTCTGGGGCATCGACAGGTTGCGAAGCCATATTAAATACGCGGACTAATAATCTCAGTACGTCACAGGCAAGGGAATGTTTACAATTTATGCAAACAGATATTAATAATGTTATTAGGGCAGAAACGCGAGTCGATAATCAAGCTAGGGCGGGAGGAATGAGTTTCCAGCCGGTGTATAATCAGCGGAATCAGCAGCAGAATCAGCCGGAGTCGGATGATTGAGTTATTGCGAGCCGCAGTAAAAGCTTAACATTCAATCCCGCTTTGCGCGACACCACCGTCATGCCTGTAAAAGTCAAATAATTCGTGGACATATTCTTAACGGCAACGAAGTTGCCGTCATTCCTGCGAAGGCAGGATCCACTGTTCAATAAGAAATCGTGTGCTTTGCGCACGATACATATATTATTCATTATTCACTATTCATTTAAAAAATGTGTCTATCAACGGAATTTTAATTTTCCCCTTGATTTGGGTATAAAAAATGTTTTATACTAGTTTCCGCTTGATTTATCTAAATATTATGGTACCGTGCGCGGGATTATAGTGGCAATAAGGGGCGAATATCACGCAAAAACAGAGTTTTAGGGGCGTAGTTCAACGGTAGAATAGAGGTCTCCAAAACCTTTGGTGAGGGTTCGATTCCTTCCGCCCCTGCCAGTAAAACAAAAAATAAAGCAATGAAAAAACTGTTCGAATATATCAAAGAAGTCCGCCGGGAATGGTTCAAAATAGTATGGCCCAGCCGTGACAACGTCGTCCGTGCCACTATTTTGATTTTCGTGGCCGCTGGAATGGTCGCGCTGTTCCTGTTTCTGGTTGACAGCGTGTTGAACGCACTTGTGGGGTGGATATTTTAAATCGTGATACGTAAAGGCACTGTATATTCGCTTTACGTCTTGTGTCTTACGCTTTACGGCGAACGAAGAGAGCAAAAATGAATTGGTACATCGTCAATGTTCACACCGGTTGCGAAAACAAAGTCGCAAAGGAACTGCGTGAAAAAATCGATACGGCAAAATTGAATCCGTTGTTTGGCGAAATATTGGTTCCGACACGCGAAATTACCGAAATCAAGGGTGGAAAGCGCGTCAAAACCGAAAAAAAGTTCTTCCCGGGATACATCGTCGTACAGATGACCATGACGAATGAAACATTTTCCCTGGTAAAACTGTTGCCCCAGGTAGTCATGTTTCTGGGACAGAAAAACCGGCCGGTTCCGATTTCAGAAGATGAAGCCCGGCGTTTAATGCGCCAGATGGAAGAAGGCCCGGTAACATCAGAAGCCGAATACGAGGTCGGCCAGGAAATTCACATTATCGACGGTCCGTTCGCGAACTTTAATGGTGTAGTGGCAGAAGTCGATAATTTGAAACAAAAGATGACCGTGACAGTATTGGTTTTCGGTCGCGAAACAAGCGTCGGGCTGGATTTCAGCCAGGTCGAAAAAGTTTGATTGATGTCATTGCGAGTCACAAAGTGGCGAAGCAATCTTTTTAAGACGGGGAAAATATAAAATCCCGTATATGAAAAGATTATTTCATCGCAATGATAATAATCGAAATGTGATTGTGGAAGCGGTAGCCGCCGCGCACCACGAACTCTAATACTGATGAAGATTTTGTTTTCTGAACAAATCAATCATCGGCAATCACACGGAGTGTAAAATGGCAAAAGCAAAAGAAGTAAAGGGATACGTTAAACTCGTAGTTCCCGCGAAACAGGCGACACCCGCGCCGCCGATCGGGCCGGCACTGGGTGCCAATGGCGTAAATATCGCAGAATTTACAAAACAATTCAATGATGCGACCAAGGACAAGGAAGCCGGTATGCCGATTCCGGTCATAATCACGGTCTATACCGACCGCAGCTTTGAATTTATAATGAAGCTGCCCCCGGTATCGTATTACATAAAGAAAGCACTGAATCTGAAAACCGGTTCCAAAAAGCCCGGCCGTGATATGGTCGGAACATTATCCCCCGCCCAGGTGCGCAAGATAGCCGAAGACAAAATGCCGGATTTGAATTGCGATTCCATCGAAGCCGCGATGAAAATCGTCGCCGGTCAATGCCGTTCTATTGGCGTAAAGGTAGAGGGTTAAGATATGAAAATTACGAAAAAAATGAAAACTTGGGCTGCTTTGGATACCGATAAGATATATACCGTGGCCGATGCTGTCGAAGCTTTGCGTGAATATGCGTCAAAAAAATTCGATGAAACGCTTGAAATTGCGGTGCGGCTGGGCATTGATGTGACAAAGGCAGACCAGAATATTCGTCTGATGCTTTCATTACCCCATGGCACCGGCAAAAAAGTTCGTGTTGCGGTTGTCACAGAAGATAAGGCAGAAGAAGCCAAAAAAGCCGGGGCCGATGTCATAGGCGGGGAAGAGCTGATTGATAAAATCGCGGGCGGATTTCTGGAATTCGACCGGGTTATCGCTTCGCCCGACATGATGCCGAAAATGTCAAAAGTCGCGCGCGTTCTGGGGCCAAAGGGTCTTATGCCGAATCCAAAGCTTGGCACCGTGACAAACAATATTGCAGATGGCGTTAAAACCGCCAAAGCGGGTCAGGTAGAGTTGCGTGCCGAAAAGAAAGGCATTGTACATGCCGGTGTCGGTAAAATGTCATTCGCGACCGAAAAACTGGCTGAAAATGCGGCGGCCATAGTTGATGCCTTGAAAAAAGCGAAACCGGCATCCAGCAAGGGTCAATATATCCTGGGCATTTCTGTGTCTACAACACAGGGGCCGGGGTTAAGGGTAAGTGCATAAGGTATGGGGACGCGGGACGTAAAGGTTTATATTCGTCTTTTGTCCTGTGAACTTATGATTTACGAAAGCACGGCTTTGCCGTTTAAAGTAGATTTCTGTCCGAGACTGATGGTGTCCAAAGGGACTTAATCCCCATCATAGACAAAAGAGATAAAGCTCTTTTGGGACAAGAAAGAGCCCCGTCGGCTGAAAAAAGCAGGCGGAAAGTTAATTATAATTGCTGGTATAGGATTTCTGATTTAAATCAAAAATCATAATCAGTAATAAAAAAGGGTATTGCAAAAGATGAAAAGAACTGAAAAATCAAATCTTGTTTCATCATTGCACGAACTTTTGAAAGATGCGGGCGGTGTGTTCGTTATCGAAAATCACGGTTTGACTGTAAAGCAAACCGAAGATCTTCGCAAACAGCTGAAACCAATCGTATCAGTGTTCAAGGTCATCAAAAACCGTCTTTTCAAACTGGCTGTCAAAGACACCGGTTTTGCGGGCGTGGCCGATATGATGAAACGTCCCACGGCGGTTGCTATTGCGACCGATCCGCTGGCCGTGACAAAAGTATTGGCGAAATTTGCCACAGACAATCCAAAACTTTCCATCATTGGTGGAAAAATGGATGGCGACCTGTTGGATGCAAAAGGTATCGAGCAATTATCCAAACTGCCATCTCTGCTTGAAATTCGCGGTACAATCGCACGCATCCTTATCGAACCGGGTGCAAGATTGGCACGGGTAAGTGCAGAGTATGGAAAGAAAAATTAATTTCTGATTATGATTTATGATTGCTGACTTAATTTGGCAAATCAGAAATCGGAAATCAGAAATCAGCAATAAAGAGGAAAAAATGGCTGATATTAAGAAACTTGTCGACGAATTGTCAAAGCTGTCGGTTATAGAGGCTGTGGAATTATCCAAAGCGTTGGAAGAAACATGGGGCGTTTCCGCCGCCGCCGCGGTTGCTGTGGCTGCCGGTCCTGCCGCCGCCGCCGCTGATGAAAAGACCGAATTCGATGTTATCCTGGCAGAAGCCGGGGCAAACAAACTGGGCGTTATAAAGGTTGTCAAGGACGTGACCGGGTTGGGTCTTGGCGAAGCGAAAGCATTCGTAGAATCCGCACCGAAAGCTGTCAAAGAAGGCGTATCCAAAGAAGATGCAGAAGCTTTGAAAAAGAAGTTAGAGGAAGCCGGAGCAAAGGTCGAAGTGAAGTAAGCACAATGCGTTGGACGTAAGGCGCAAGATAATATTCGCCTTACGCCCTTTATGTGTTAAAGTTTTGATTTCATCATCGACCAAAAGCCGCGTAATTTGAAAAAACAGATCAGAATTAAACAAAAATTAAAAATACACACCCCGGTATTACCATACTGGGTGTTGTCGCGTAAATAATTATTTTGATTATTGGTTTTGAAATCTGAACCAATTATCAAAGTTGATATGTCATTGCGAGCCACAAAGTGGCAAAGCAATCTTTTCAGATACGGGGTTTATGTTCCCAAATTTGTAAAGATTGCTTCGCGGTCTTTGACCGCTCGCAATGACACAGGGCATTCGCAGAATGCTCGCAATGACACGAAAAAGATAAAAATAGCTTTTGTGATGACGGCGGACACAAAAGTTATTCATAAAAATTTATACATAACGCCGGCATTGAACCGAACACTGATACGAAAAAGGATGAACCAATGGCAATCATTCAGAAACTTCGAAAATATTTTGGAAAAAGTTTTTTACAAACCCCGCTTCCCGACCTGGTCGAAATACAATACGATTCTTACCGCGATTTTCTTCAGGCGGATATAGAACCATCTGCCCGCAAAAACATCGGGCTTCAGAATGTATTCAAATCCATGTTTCCAATAAAGGACTATGCCGGTATCGCCGATTTGGAATTTGTGGAATACACTTTGGACAAGCCACAGTATAACGTAAAGGAAAGCGTGCTGCGCAACATGACCTATGGTGCGCGTCTGAAACTTAAACTGCGCCTTATCATCTGGGACATAGCACCAGATGGTGGCAAGAAAACCCTGCGCGATATAAAGGAACAGGAAATATTCATGGGTGAAATCCCGCTTATGACCGAACGCGGAACATTTATCGCATCGGGTGTGGAACGTGTCGTAGTATCCCAAATGCACCGCGCCCAGGGTGTCGTGTTCGGTACTACCAAAGAATCGCGTGTTGCGGGAAATCCCACGACATATACTGCGCGCATCATTCCAGAACGTGGTTCATGGATAGATTTTGAAGAAGCAAAAAGCATTGTGTACGTCCGCATTGACCGCCGTCGCAAGATACCGGCAACCGTTTTGATGCGCGCTTTGCCAACCGCCGAAGACGAAAAAAAGTGGGAGGGGGATAAGCGCAGGGCAAGCGTACGCGGGATGTCCGACACGGAAATTCTTTCCGCATTTTATAAAAAGATTCCACTTTCTTTTGATGGAAAATACTGGGTTGGTGATATTGCTTCCTATAAAGATTTGGGTATTTATCGTCTTAATTATGATTTGTTAAACCCGAAAGATCAGACTGTCATGGCAACAAAGGGTGAACGTTTAACCGCGAAAAAAATCGAAAAAATTTCCGCACAATCCAAAACATTTGCGATAGATAAAGAGCACTTGGTCGGCGAATATCTGTTTGATCCGGTCGTGCATCCGTCCGCAAATGGTAAAGTAGAGGCTCAAAGCGAAGAAGTACTGTTCGCATCCGCCGCCGAAATTACCGAAGAAGTTATTCGCGATTTGGAAAAATTGGGTGTCAAAGAATTATCTTTGATCGCCATCGATAATCTGTCGTATGGCGCGCACATGCGCAACACGCTTGCCGCGGACAAGACCAGTACCCGGGAAGAAGCGTTAATCGAAATATACAACGTGATACGTCCGGGGGAACGTCCGACGGTGGAAGCCGCCGCGAATCTTTTCATACACCAGGGATTCGACCATGCCTATTACGATCTTTCTGCTGTGGGTCGATTCAAGATGAACAAGCGTCTGAAAATCGATTCCGGAAAGCGTCCGGAAGACGAACGTCTTCTTACAAAGTCCGATATTATCATGACTTTGCAGACTTTGGCAAATATCATTGATCGTAAAGATACGGTTGATGACATAGACAATCTTTCCAATCGTCGCGTCCGCGCGGTTGGTGAATTGCTGGAACAACAGTTCCGTATTGGAATGGCCAGAATCGAACGTCTGGTGCGCGAGAGTTTATCCAGCCCAAACATAGTAAATATGAAGCCACAGGATGCCATCAATGCAAAGCCACTTATGGCATTGATATCGGAATTTTTTGGAACCAGCCCGCTGTCACAGTTTATGGATGCGTACAATCCGCTTGCAGAACTGGAACACAAAAGATTGGTATCCGCGCTGGGACCCGGCGGTTTGAATCGCGAACGGGCAAGTATAGACGTTCGCGACGTTCATCCGACTCATTATGGCCGGCTTTGTCCGGTGCATACCCCGGAAGGTCCGAATATCGGACTTATAACCCATCTTGCTTCGTATGCCCGCGTGAATCCCTATGGATTTATCGAAACCCCTTATTATATTGTAAAGAACAGCAAGGTTACAGATGAAATAATATATCTGACAGCGGACGAAGAAGCGGGGCACAGAATCGCCCAGGGGAACAGCCCAACCACAGCGGCCGGAACATTGACCGAAGAATTGGTGACGGCGCGTGTCGATGGCGAATTCACAATGATACCGCGTGAAGAAGTGACGCTTATCGACGTTGCCCCGCGCCAGATTGTGTCCATAGCAACCGGCCTTATACCATTTATTGAAAATGACGACGCAAACCGTGCCCTTATGGGTTCCAACATGCAGCGTCAGGGTGTGCCTTTGATTCGCAGCGACGCGCCACTTGTTGGTACGGGGATAGAGCGTGAAGTCGCACGCGACAGCCGCAGCGTAAAGATCGCGAAACATTCGGGCGTAGTCGAATCCGTCGATGCAAGCCGTATTGTGGTAAAGCGCATGAATTCGCGGGGTGTAGTGACCGGGGTCGATATTTACGATCTGGAAAAATTCGGCCGGTCAAACAGTGAAACGATTATCCATCAAAAGCCGCTTGTAAAAATAGGTGACAGGATCGCGGCGGGCGACGTAATTGCCGATGGTGCGTCCACATGTTACGGCGAAATGGCACTGGGTAAAAATGTCATGGTCGCGTTCTTGCCATGGCGCGGATACAATTATGAAGATGCGATCGTGATTTCCGAACGCATTTCCCGTGATGACGTATTCACCAGCATCAAAATCGTAGAAAAGGAATTCAAGGCGCGCGATACACAGTTGGGGCCGGAATCTTTTACCCGCGATATTCCGAATGTGGGCGAAGAAGCGTTGAAAAATCTGGACGAATCCGGAATCATCTATATCGGCGCGCATGTAAAACAGGGGGATATTCTGGTCGGCCGCGTTTCGCCAAAGTCAGAAACATTGCTTACACCAGAGGAAGCACTTCTTCGCAACATATTCGGTGAAAAAGCACTTAGCGTGAAAGATACATCTTTGCGCGTTGGCCCGAATGAAGAGGGTGTTGTAATCGGGGTCAATGTCCTTACCCGTCATGGTGTGAAAAAAGACGAACGCACCCAATTGATAGAGCTGCAAAAAATCGAAATGATAAACAAGAACCGCGAAGAAAAGATGGCAATCATGGAACGCGGTTTTGCCGATCAGATTTTCCAGCTTATCGAAGGTCATATAATAACGGGTGGTAGCGGAAGTATAAAGCCGTTCATAGGAAAGAAATTGTCCGATGAAATTGCAGAGGCCATTCGTCCGTTCGATGTCAAAAAGATTTCCGTCAAAAACGATGAAATCCAGTCGAAAGTGGACGAACTGCGCGAAGGACATCTGCGGGTGTTGAAAGAGCTTAACGACAGGGCTGATCATGAAATCGAAAAGGTTCGCGAAAGCAATTCGCTGAATGCGGGCGTGTTAAAAGAAATCAAGGTCTATATTGCCCATAAAATGAAGCTGCAACCCGGTGATAAAATGGCCGGTCGTCACGGAAACAAAGGCATAGTTTCAAAGGTTGTTCCGATTGAAGACATGCCACACATGGAAGATGGAACCCCGGTTGATATTGTTTTGAATCCGCTGGGCGTGCCGTCACGTATGAATGTGGGACAGGTTTTGGAGGTTCATCTTGGCGCGGCAGCGCGGGAATTGGGGAACCAGATAGGCAGTGTTCTTGACGATATAAAGAACAAATGCGCCGTTACCGACGATCTGCGTGTTGTGATGGGTAAAATCTATGGCAAGGAAACGGCCGAAAAATTGGAAAAAATGACGGATACAGATGTTCGCGCCCAGGCAGCGTTGCTTCGCGATGGCGTTCCTATGGCATCCCCGACATTCGACGGCGCGACAATTGAAGATATTCACAAGATGTTGAAAATGGCAAAATTGCCCGAAACCGGACAGGTAACCCTGGTAGACGGAATTACGGGGGAACCGTTTGCACGTCCAGTTACGGTCGGTATCATGCATATGCTGAAACTTCATCACTTTGTGGATGAAAAGATTCATGCGCGTTCAGTGGGCAGTTATAGCCTTGTCACCCAACAGCCGTTGTCTGGTAAAGCCCATATGGGTGGCCAGCGTTTCGGAGAAATGGAAGTATGGACGTTGGAAGCGCACGGGGCAGCACACTTGCTGAAAGAAATGCTGACGGTAAAATCAGATGATATAACTGGACGTAACAAGATGTATGAAACCGTAATAAGCGGAAGCACCGATATCCAAACCGGCACGCCCGAAGCATTCAATGTATTCATGCGAGAGCTGCGTGGTCTTGGACTGGCGATGACACCGAAGAAAATTGATTAATTACTGTTATTGCTTTGTCCGTCTGATGGCGTGACCCGAAATGACAGTAATCAGCAATTGAACCAAAGGAACGAAATATGAAAATGTTGCAAAAAATATTTGGTCAGATTGAAACAAAAGAACAGTTTGATGCGTTGCAAATCAAGATTGCGAGCCCGGAAGAAATCATGTCCTGGTCGCGCGGCGAAGTCAAAAAGCCAGAAACAATAAATTATCATTCGTTAAAGCCGGAATCTGATGGTCTGTTCTGTCAGCAGATTTTCGGTCCCGTAAAGGACTATGAATGTGCATGTGGTAAATACAAACGTATAAAATTCCGCGGGGTAATTTGCGAACGTTGTGGGGTCGAAGTTGGAAGTTCTTCTGTCCGGCGCGAACGTATGGGTCATATTAAACTTGCGACACCGGTATCCCATACATGGTTCCTGCGCGAAGGAAAAATTGCCACCATGTTGAATAACCTGCCACAAAAAAAGCTGGAACAGGTTATCTATTATGACGCTTATATAGTGACAGAACCGGGTTTGACCAGTCTGAAACTGTATGATGTGATTTCCGAAGACGAATACCAGGCCGCGTTGGAAGAATTCGGTGCGGATGCATTCCGTGTCGGTATTGGCGCGGATGGGGTTCGTGATGTCATATCCGGGTTGGATATAGGTGACGAACGCACGCGTCTGCGCGCAGAACTGTCGGAAACCAAATCCGAATCAAAGCGCAAGGGCATCGTCAAACATCTGAAGCTTGTCGAATCATTTATGGATTCAAAGACCGAACCAGCATGGATGTTGCCGGATGTTTTGCCGGTTATTCCGCCGGATATGCGTCCGTTGGTAACGTTGGATGCCGGGCATGTGGCGGCATCGGATTTGAACGATCTTTATCGCCGTGTGACTATCCGCAATAACCGTTTGAAAAAGCTGGTTGACCTGCACGCGCCGGAAATCATCATTCGCAACGAAAAAAGAATGTTACAGGAAGCTGTTGACGCATTGTTTGACAATGGACACAAGACGCGTCCGCTGGTTTCGCAAAACCGTCGTCCGCTTAAATCATTATCAGATTCTTTGATTGGAAAAACCGGTCGTTTCCGTATGAATCTTCTTGGAAAGCGTGTAGATTATTCCGGTCGTTCCGTAATCGTGTCTGGCCCCACCCTTAAACTGCATCAGATGGGACTTCCGAAAACCATGGCATTGGAATTATTCAAACCATTCGTGTTCGCACGCCTGTTGGCCGGCGATCATGCCAATACTTTGAAAACAGCACGCAAGATGGTGGAAGTTGGCGAAGAAATCGTATGGGAAATACTGGATGAAGTTGTGCACCAGCATCCGGTTCTTTTGAACCGCGCACCTACGTTGCATCGTCTTGGTATCCTTGCATTTGAACCCGTGCTTATCGAAGGAAAGGCCATACGTCTGCACCCGCTGGTATGTAAAGGGTTTAACGCAGACTTTGACGGGGATCAGATGTCCGTGCATGTTCCTATTTCTTTGGAAGCGCAATTAGAAGCGCGCACGCTGATGCTGTCGACGAACAATGTTCTGTCGCCGGCAAGTGGCGATCCGATGATTGTTCCGACACAGGACATGGTTCTGGGCATTTACTATATATCCCTGATGGATGGAGAGCATACCGACAAATCCCCCCGCTTTGCGAATATGGACGAAGTCATGCTTGCTTTGCACAACAATGCTATAACATTACATACCCCGATTATCGCGCGATTTGACGATCATGATGGAATCAAGACAGTAAAAACAACGGCTGGCCGCATGATGATTGGCGAACTTTTGCCGCGGAAACAGGGAATATCTTTCGAACTGGTAAATCAGTATATGGGAAAGAAACAAATAGAAGCATTATTGTCCGCCATTTATGAAAATTGTGGTGACAAGGATATGATAATGCTGGCCGACAATTTGAAAAACCTGGGGTTTGAACAGGCGGCGCGAAGCGGCATATCCATCGGATTTGGCGACATCGTGATCCCCGAAGAAAAACAGCGTATGATTGCCGATGCCGAAAAGCAGGTTGAAGAAATCGAAAGCCAGTATCAGAACGGTCTGATATCCAACAGCGAACGGTATAACAAGCTGGTTGACATGTGGCAACACGTTACGAATAAAATCGGCGATCTGGCATTTTCGGGTTTGCGCAAAGCATCCGGGGCGAATTGGAATTCCATCATCATGATGGCTGACAGTGGTGCCCGTGGTTCAAAAACCCAGATTCAACAGCTGGCCGGAATGCGCGGTGTTATGCAGAAACCGAATGGGGATCTTATCGAAGTTCCGATTATATCGAACTTTAAAGAGGGGCTTACCATGTCGGAATACTTTACTTCGACACACGGCGCGCGCAAGGGGCTTTCAGATACCGCGCTTAAAACAGCGGAAGCGGGATACCTTACCCGTCGTTTGGTGTCTATGGCGCATAATACTGTTATTACCGAACATGATTGCGGTACCCGGGAATTTGTAACGGCATTGCCGGTATATACCGGAAGCGTATTGTCCGTATCGCTGGGCAGTGTTGTATTGGGTCGCACCGTTGCGAAAGATATTATTCATCCTATTTCGGGAAATGTAATAGTGAAAGACGGCGAAATCATAACGAAAGTGCTTGCGAAAGAAATCGATGCCAGCGGTTTGCCATCTGTTGATATACGCAGTGTGCTTACCTGTCAATCCGATGGTCTTTGCGCGAAATGCTATGGTATGGATTTGTCGCGCTCTGCGCTGGTTCATGTCGGCGAAGCCGTCGGCGTTATTGCCGGCCAATCGATTGGGGAACCGGGAACACAGCTTACACTTCGTACCTTTCACGTCGGCGGTGTCGCATCGGGCGGCGGCGCGGCGGGTCACTTTATAGAAACCCCTGTAAATGGCACTGTAAAGCTTGATGGGGTCAATACGATTGTGAATTCTGCGGGTCGTACGGTGGTATTATCCCGCAATGCAAGAATCGCGGTCATGGACAGCAAGGGTGTGGAATTGTTCAGCGAAAAACTGCCCTATGCATCGATGCTTGTGGTGACTGATGGTCTTGTTGTTGAAAAGGGCGCAAAGCTTGCAGAATGGGATCCATATTCCAATACCATCATTGCGGAAAAATCGGGCAAGGCTGTTTTCCAGGATCTTGTCGAAAATGTTTCGTATTCCGAAGATCTGGATGCAACCACGGGAATTACAACACGTAAAGTCACCAATTGGAAAGCCGTGACCAAAAAGCCATTGAAACCATCAATAGCTTTGGTTGGCGAAGATGGAAAAGTTTTGCATCTTGGCGGAAAGAAAGAAGCGGAATATATGTTGCCCATGTACGCGGTATTGGCGGTTTCCGATGGACAAATGGTTCATGGTGGTGATGTTCTTGCGCGTATTCGTGTCGAAACAAAAAAGACAAGCGATATTACCGGCGGTCTGCCGCGTGTAAACGAACTGTTGGAAGTACGGCGTTCTTCCCGTCCCGCGATACTTGCAGAGATAGATGGTGAAATCGAAATCATAGACGAGGGCAAGGTAAAGATCATAGTTCGCATATTGCCGACAGACGGTACGGCACCGGTAGAATATGCCGTGCCAAAGGGCGTGAATTTGCTGGTGCGTGCGGGCGACATAGTGAAAAAAGCCGAAATGCTGGTTGATGGCGACCCGGTACCCCAGGATATTTTACGCATACTTGGGCAAAAAGAATTGGCACAGTTTATGGTGGAACAGATTCAACAGGTTTATCGTTTGCAGGGCGTTACAATCAATAACAAGCATGTTGAAATCCTTATCCGTGAAATGACGCGCCGCGTCGAAATAGTGAATCCGGGTGATACATCGTTCCTTACCGGGCATGTAATTGACCGGGTTGTGTTCGAAGAAGAAAACGAACGCGTAATAAAAGACGGCGGAAAGCCTGCGGAAGCAAGCAGGATTCTGGTCGGCCTTACACGCGCATCGCTTACCAGCCGGTCGTTTATATCGAATGCGTCGTTCCAACAGACTACAAAGGTTCTTGTGGATGCGGCTATTTCCGGTGCGACGGACAAGCTGGTCGGTATTAACGAAAACCTGATGGTTGGGCGTTTGATTCCGGTCGGCACTGGTGCGTATGTCCGCCGCGTGCGTGAAATCGCGAAAGACGAAGAACGTGCAGAACAGCTGGCGCGGGATAACGCCGGGGGCGAACAACAGATGTTGGCGATATAAGAATGCGCCGAAAGGCGCATTTTTAAATTAAGGAATAAATTAATGAACAAAAAACCAGCTATTTTTTGCGACATTGACGGGGTGGTTACGAAAAAATTCGCACTGCCCGATTGGGACAGATTCGGGGAACCCAATCAACCCATGGTTCGCATTTTGAAAACTCTTGCGAAAGACTTTATGATAATATTTATTACCGGTCGTTGGGCAATGGGACAAGAAAAGGTAACGGCGTATATAAAATCATTCTTGCCGGACATAGATTGTCGAATATTTTGCAAACCGCATGATTATCCGGGCACTACCGCTGAATACAAGCTGGCGAAGATAAAGGAACTGGAATCGGAAGGATACGAATTCTTTATGGGTTTTGATGACCACAGTGCTGTTATCGGTCTGTTACATAATCACGGAATGTTCGTGGCAGAAGTAATCGCAGATTAAGCATGGGGCGATATTCTATATAAATTCTAACGACTAGCTACTACCGACTACCGACCGGCTCTGTTTACGGGTCTCGGCCTTTAATGTCATTGCGAGTCGCGTCACCGCTTGCGGTGACGGACGAAGCAATCGTTTCCGATATTTCGTGTCATTGCGAGTGGTCAAAGACCGCGAAGCAATCGTTTCCGATATTTCGTGTCATTGCGAGCCACAAAGTGGCGAAGCAATCTTTTCCAACAAAGGGAAGTATAAGAATTCCATCGCCTGGAAAGATTGCTTCGTCCGCCTGACGGCGTGACTCGCAATGACACGGAATGCTGGAAAGATTGCTTCGCGGTCTTTGACCGCTCGCAATGACAAGAAATGTTATAAAAAATTGTCTTTTGAAATTTTCGGGGTAACAGATCTTTAACCTATCTTAAAATTCGGTCGGGATGCACGCAGTGCGGCCAGGGATTTTTCCTGGGCCGCTTTGAACGCGCCCGGTTCCCATATCTGAAAAGAATTGCCACGGCCAACAAATACTGCCTTGTCCTTTATTCCCGCGTGTGTCAAAAGATCTGTCGGAATCACTACGCGGCCGGTAACATCAAACAAAAGCGGGCGGGCATCAGCAAACAACATCGCGGATAGATCGTCCAGCTCTGCATCAAAAACACCCATCTGATCGGTAGCTGTTGCCATTTTTTCCATACGTGACATCGAAAGGCCTTCTATGCAGGGGGCTGTAAATGAACGATAAAGGACTATGCCGGAAAAATTTTCTTGATTAACAGACGAACGGAACGGGGCCGGTATTGAAATTCGACCCTTTGTATCCAGGTGATTTTCATAAGTGGAGAGAAATAATGGCATGTCCGTTCCGATTCGTCCCTTTATTTATATCATGGCAAAAACTGGGTGTCAATGACAATCTGTAATTATTTTATGGGATTTTATGGTTTGTATATATAAAAACGATAAAAATTTAATAAAGTTGAAATAAAATTAACTTTTTACTTGACTGCCGATTCGTTTTTTTATTAAGATTTGTATATACAAAGCGGATGAAAGCGATAAATTCGCAGAAATCTGGGGAAAAATTAACAATAACTAACCAAGGAGAGTGGGATGTCGAAAAATTTAAAGGAAATAATGGCGGCGTTAGACAAAGTTCTTAATACGACCGTCTGGGTCAATACCGATCGCCAGATTGTGTCCCTTGCGGACGAACTGAGTGTCGGTGCGGGCAATAGTCCCCGGACTATAGAAGATTTGTCACGCGCGTCGCTTACCGGCGCGTATGTTTCTTTGCAGATTCGCAGCGATAACTTCAGCGTTGCGGCCGAAGGTTTGGAAACCACCGATCTGGCCGCGCGTGTAAAAGATATGGTCTTTGTGGAAGCCAAGAAAATACTGGATGAAGCATCCGGTGTGACGACCGAAAAAATTGCTATGGCGGCATAATATATCTTTGTCGCATTAAAAGTTTCCGGTATAACCGGAAGGAAGGGAGAACCCGCAGAATGTAAAATTCTGCGGGATTTTTGTTGCTTGCAAATTCAGGAAATGGAATATAAAATGGCGCGTCGTCCCCATAGTTCAATTGGATAGAACAAGTTCCTCCTAAGAATTAGATCCTGGTTCGATTCCGGGTGGGGACGCCACCAAATACCCCCGACGGCATCAAAACTGTGACGGACTGACGCTGGATATGATTTTTACCCCGGGGGTTGGCGCGTTATTCCACACCGGCGCACATCGTTTTCGCACGAACAATAACGACCATAATCCAATGATTGTAACCAGCGTGCCCATTATTGCAACGCTGGCCCACCATCCACCTATGAACGCACCGAATCCGACGATTCCCGCCCCGGCCGCATAACAGATCTGATTTGATATGGAAAACAGCGACAATGCCACCGGTCGGTATTGTTCGGGGACGGATTCCTGGAACTTTGCATAGGTTGCAACATCGATAATGGAAAACATTGTGTATGCCACGCCCAATATTGCCAGTGCCCAAATAGAATACAGCCATGCGAATGCAATAAACGTCAGACCCGCGACCATGATCATACCGTACAGATATACATCGCGCAATTTGTACATCTTGTGCGCGACCATCTGCCCGGCTATTTTGCATATCATCAGGAATATTGTCAGACCCCCGACATATTCGATTGGCACGCCGATATCCAATCCCATGGGGCCGAAATAATCGTCCAGATATGCCAGATTTCCGACCATGGTGCATAACAGTGTCATATATACAACGCATGGATTTCTAAGAACCATCTTGGATCCGATGGTCAGCGTCTTCCAAAATGCGACCCCGGCCGATTTAACGCGCTGTTTAACCGGATTACATTTTGCCCGAATTTTTATCCGCGATATAAAATATAAACTGGCCGCCAGTGGCACCAATGTCGCGAACAATATAAAATCATATCCGATATACAATAACAGCGAACCCGCCGCGGACAGTCCGCCGGCCATCGTCGTTATTGCCATCCTGTGTCCCAGAACCTTGGCGTAAACGGCCTTGTGTTTTCGCGCGGCCAGCTCGTCATACAATAAACTTTCGTATGAAATATTATATATGGCACCCTGTACCCCCCACATTACCATACCCAACGCAAATCCCCAGTATGTCGGCCAAACGAACCACAACACAAATGAAAACATTTTTATGAATTGCCCGATTGCGATCGCCCACTTTTGACCCGCCTGCCGGTTCAGCCATACGGACGGAAGTTGCGCGGCGACTACACCGACGGCCCACATCATGAATATTGTGGTCAATGCGACATCCGATACACCGTTCTCTTGGAAAAAGATGGCATAGACCGGCATCAAGACCATCAGCGCGTTAAAAAATGCAAAAAAATATATATTACGCACAAAACTGCGCAGGTCGGATTTTTTCATCAGTGCATTATATCATAAACCGATACTATAATAAATATAAGTAAAGGCTATGGGCTTTTTGGTTTGCCCCGCTTTTACCCTGTGATATCTGGCGGATAAATTTCATAAATACCCTATTTAATAGTTGATTTTTGTGTAATTTTCTTTTTAAGTAGGTCACATGAAAAAAATAGTTTCGTTTTTGTTAGCAACAATCGTATATAGCGGCTATGCGCATGCGGATATTTACAACCCTTTCTTTGGGGAACATCGGCATCAGGTGGCGTTTGGCCTGGGTACGGGTGTGGATACGGGGTTTATAGTTCCGCCCCCGGCCAGGTTTGTGCCTTTTACAGAGGCTCATATTCAATATTCTATACCATCAACAATGTTTTATTTGCCGTCGCGCTTTTCTTTTAATATTTCCCATACAATCGGATTTGGCGAAAGATACGGTTGGGAATGGCAGCGGTTTTCCATTCCGATTATTTATTTGACCGAAGATGTCGCCTTGCTTCACACCAAACGCTGGTACTTTGGCGCGGGGCCGGGGATGGGATTCCAGATGCATGAAAATATACGCATCGGATCAAAGCTGGTTTTTACATTGAAAGTTTTCACAGGATACAGATTCACTGAATCATTTGGTATGGAAATTTATGCGAAACATTTTTCAAATGGAAACACAGCACCTGAAAACAATTCTTATGCTTTTTATGGATTGTCGGCTACATATAGTTTCTGAATATGTGCGCCTTTATATATTTTGCTTGCTCAAAGTTTTTCATGGTGTAGAATACAGGCATGAAAAAATTATTTATATTTTTTGTTTTTTGTTCTTTGTTTTTCGTCGCGGCATGCGGCGTAAAGTCAGAATTAAATCATCCAGATGGTAAAAGCTTTCCGCGAAAGTATCCGGTTTATTAAGCATAAAAATGGGGCGAATGACGGGATTTGAACCCGCGACTTCCAGTACCACAAACTGGCGCTCTAACCAACTGAGCTACATCCGCCGTAACCCGCATATTTTATATTCGTACAACTTAAAAGTCAAATTTAATTTCATATTGAACAAATGTGCCGGTTATGTAATTATGCGCAAAAGGAGATCTTTATGAAACCAACACTTTTTATTCTTGCGGCGGGCATGGGATCCAGATACGGCGGTTTGAAACAGCTGGATGGCGTTGGGGTCGGCGGCGAAACCATAATGGACTATTCCGTGTATGACGCGGTAAAGGCCGGATTCGGCAAAGTCGTATTTGTTATCGGAAAGCATTTCGAGAACGATTTTCGACAAAAAGTGTTAAGCAAATACCAAAACCATGTTGAAACTGTGGTTGTATTCCAATCTATTGATATTTTACCGGACGGTTTTGCTGTGCCGGTTGGACGTGAAAAACCATGGGGGACAAATCATGCTGTCATTATGGCAAAGGATGTTATAAAAGAACCGTTTCTGGTAATTAATGCAGATGATTTTTATGGATATGATACTTTCAAAAAGGCCGCTGAATTCTTGTCCGGGGATCTTCCGGGCAACGAATATTGTATGATCGGGTTCAAACTGTGCAACACTTTGTCTGAAACCGGTGCTGTATCGCGCGGGGTATGCGAAGTCGGCACAGATGGATATTTGAAAAAAATTACGGAACGCAAAGAAATTATAAAATCGGGCGATACAATACAATTCAAAGACGAAAACGGGGGCATGCATCCTGTGCCCAGCGATGCGATTGTATCGATGAATGCATGGGGCTTTACAAAAGATTATTTTGAACATTCAGAAAAATACTTTCGTGATGTGTTTCTGCCAAAGAATATGGAAAATCCAAAGTCGGAATTTTTTATCCCGCTTATGGTGGATGATTTGATAAACAGCGGCACGGCGACTGTTCGGTGCATTGATACCGATGCGGATTGGTTCGGGGTGACATACGCCGAAGATCGTCCCAGCGTGGTTCAAAAACTGAAAAATCTGGTTGATAGCGGGGAATATCCGAAGAAGTTGTTTTAGAGATTGGGTACCTGCGTTCCAGCTTTTTATTTGACTTTCATTGTGGTTGATTATAAAATGCGGGCTCAGTGGGGTTGTAGCTCAATTGGTTAGAGTACCTGCATGGCATGCAGGGGGTTGTCGGTTCGAGTCCGATCAGCTCCACCATTTATAACTGCGGCACCAAAAAGGTGCCGTTTTTCATATCTGCCTTATCTTTGGGTTAGTTCGATTTTAAATTTTTTCAAAAATCGCTGCTTTTCATTCAATATCGAACTAAAAATTAAATTTTCTATAAAAACTAAGGCTGTTATGATATAATCGCTCGAAAGGAGAGATTATGAAAATTATCTTATCGACACTTATCGCAACAATAATTTCAGTTCCTGTTATGGCAGAAATCATTAATTTAAGATGTCTTGCATCTGTAAATGACGGCCCATTTGATGTTTCTGTAAGAATGTTAGACAATATAGCTCTGTTAACCATTGATGGAAATGAAATTGGCCTGAGCAGAGATGACCAAGCAAATGATTATATTGCGTTTTATCGTTTTGATCCTTGGTATAGGTTGACGATTGACTGGCCACAATTTGCACCGCAAAGATATATGCTGGGAATACCAACCGATGGTGACTCAGCTTTTTATGCAAATTGTGAAGAAATATAATTGTTCTTAAAGTTTTTGATTTTATTTGCTAAAATCTGAAAGTCGGTGGAGTTATTAGTTCGATACTCGTTCAGAATCTCCCACCACCAATTTTCACCAAGCGAAGCGAGGGCTGAAAATTGAGTGCCAGCCATAGCCCGCAGGGCAAAGGCTGGGCAATTTTTCATACCAGTCTTATCCCGCGTCCATTTCAAAATCAAGTAAACAAAAAACTGGCATATTTCATCCAGTTTCGATAACAACAGCCATGTACCCAACGTCATTTAAATACAAGAACATTTTAAGTCTTTAAACAACCGCGTTTTCAATTATTGAAACTGTTTTTTCGGTTGTGTTTATTTCAACCATCGCGCCAAAAGGCAATATCAGCTGTGGTACAGTATGCCCAAAATCCATATTGGTTACAATTGGAATATCTGTGCATTCATATTCTTTGCAAGCTCGTAATAATACCTTGTCATATTTTTCATAATCAGCAATCCATTTTTCTGATGCGTCTTTATTCTCGATCGGAAACTCTCCACCGGGTCGTGCAAATAATATTCCGTTAATACGGTTCAAAATTCCTTGGGCTCCGAAATTACGCAACCAGAACAGCACTTGTTCCGGCGATGGCATACCTTCTGCGGTCTCTAAAAATAAAATAACATCATTCCATTCATCAATATCTGGCCAAATGTTTGTCCCGTTTATCATATCCAATGATTCTATACAGCCACCAAGTAAGCGTCCTTTGGCTGTTTTGTTACCTTGAATATATCTGTGTCCAGAATTTTTAAATCTTGGTCTTGGGATATTATTCTCTGTGGCCCAATCCAATCGGTTTATCATGAATTCGTCACTTGCAGACAAAACGCCAATAGGCTTAGTTTCAAATAATGTTTTTTTTGTGTTTTCAATTATGAATTTTGGAATGCCACAGTTTTCAGCATAGCCATACATCAATGAAGGGCTATAAAACGATGCTATGCCGGCATGAAAGCACATAAAGTGATTTGCTGTTGTATCCGACATACCTAGAAATATTTTTGGATTATTTTTAATAATTTCAAAATGTTCTTTATTCATATGGCGCAACAATCGAATAGTATCGTTACCGCCAATATTGGTCAGGATAGCTTTTATATCTGGATTTTTGAAAGCTTCCATAAGGTCGTTCAATCTCCATTCTGGATTTTCATATAATTCGGAAGGAGACTTTAAAGTGTTTGTCATTTCAACAATTTTTACGCCGAAAGCATCCTGGAATTGTTTTTTGCCCTGTTCATATCTTTCGTGTAAAAGACCGGCCCCACCCCAGGATAAAGACACGGTCGCAACCAAGTCATTTTTTTTCAAAGCAGTTGGTTTTATTAGAGATTTCATACTTATATCCTTTGGGTAAATTATAATAAGGTTTGTATAAAAGTCCAGGAATTTAATGTCTGGCGTAACAGTGTATAGAAATTAAAAAGTCGTTGAAAATAATATGCAATATTACGCGTTGACGATTAAATTAAGTTCCGCGTTGCTTATTACGTTTGTTATTCTGGAATTTGCCCCCGGTTATTCTATTATTGCCTTTTGATTTGTGACTGTATGGCACGGTTTTTTTCAAAAGATCGATCTCTTTTTGCTTGCGCTGTCTCCACTTATAGTCTTTTAATTTATCAATCATCTTTTCATGTTCGAATTCTTCAAGGCTGTATTTCATCAGTGCCAGATTTTCGTTCTTCATCGTTACAGAACCCTCGGATGCAAGTAAAAGGCCTTTTGCCGATTGGTGCAGCCGCGCCAGCATGCCCGGTTGTTTCATAATATCATTGGCGACCACTTTCGTATAGCTGGTTGTCATTTTAACAATATAATCTAAAATATGTTTTTCCGCATTTATTCCCATACAGGAAAGTTCATCAGCGATTTTTTCTGGAAACTTGTTTTGGGAAAGGGGTTCCCTTTCCCCGGAAGCCAAAGGAACCAGAACCATGTTGTTCGCAAAATTAAACGCAAGCGATGTGACCGGAATATTTTTCAGTTGTTCGAAACTATCATTGTTTTCTATCTGGGCATTAACGCATTCTTGCAGACATTCGACAAAATGTCCGCAAGACGGCACGATTTTTTCAACGAAAGTCAGCATAAAAGAAACAGCGTCATTTGCACTTTCATGCGCTGCGGTATTGTAATAATGGGAAAGCCATTCCAGTGCGTCGGTTTTTAAAAGACTGCTGGGTTCTTTCATCAACAATTCCTTTAAGGGT
This sequence comes from Alphaproteobacteria bacterium, assembly GCA_009777955.1. Lineage (GTDB taxonomy): Bacteria > Pseudomonadota > Alphaproteobacteria > Rs-D84 > Rs-D84 > WRKW01. The sequence continues at coordinate 52,266 of WRKW01000001.1, forward strand.
TCGTTCTTTTCAAATGCTTTTTGTTCATTGTATGTGATTTCCATCTCTTGTGAATTATCCAGATAGTCGTCTATATAAATGCTTAGCGAAAAGTATATGTCTTCCAAATCCCTGATATCCGGGGTATAAAGTTGATTTTCTTCGGCGGTTATGGCAAGTTCTTCCAAACGATCTATGCTGGGTGGATTCTTTGAAAAATTCACAGGCTTTGCAAAGGAAAGCACTTTATGCCCCTGGCGTATGGCATTCAGTATTATTGCGGCATCGCTGGCCGTATAGTAAATGCCAAGGGATAGCGGCGGCGCATAATATAATTCTTCATCGTTCATAACTTGAAATACCGTTTCTATGACATTCCGGTAATTGTACGCGCTTTTGTATGTCATATTGGCCCAGGATTTAAACGTATGGGCCAGTACTTCACGAATTGGGTATTTATTAAGATTGTGTGATTCGTAATCTGTCACGCATGGTTTCATTATCTTATAAAACGCTTTGTCGCGCTCTGTTCCATGTATTTTTACAAATTGTTTGGTAAGATTAGATCCCAGATATTTGTGTAATTCTTGTTCTGTGAAATATGGCATTTTGAATCCTCTTGGTGTTGAATTTAGCAAAATGGTTAAGTTTGTCAATAAGAAATATTATGTTGTTTTTTTGTTCCGTCGTTGTTATTATTTTTAAAAGGAGTTTGACATGGATTATGCCATTATAAAAGCGGAAGCTGAACAAAAAGCTTTGGCCACCATTGAAGTATTAAAGGGCGAATATAACGGTCTGCGTACGGGGCGCGCATCAGTGCATTTGCTGGATGGGGTTCGCGTTCCTGCATACGGGGCAGAAATGCCCATAGACCAATTGGCAACGGTCAGTACGCCCGAAGCCCAGGTAATATCTGTATCTGTTTGGGATATATCAAATGCGGCCGCGGTTGAAAAAGCAATCCGGGAATCCGGACTGGGGCTGAATCCCATGACTGCGGGTGGTGTAATACGCCTTAACCTGCCGCCGCTTACCGAAGAACGCCGCAAAGAGATTGTAAAGGTTGCGAAAAAATATGCCGAAGAAGCACAGATCGCATTACGCAATGTACGTCAAGATTTAATGCAGAGAATAAAACGCGCTGTCACGGACAAGGAAATTTCCGAAGATGATCAAAAGCGTTTCTCCGAAGATCTGCAAAAAGTCTTTGATGCAAAAAGCGATGACATAGATGCCGTTGCGAAACAGAAAGAAAGCGATATAATGAGCGTATAAGAAACGCCCAAGTTATCTTTTACCAAATTAATATCTATTTGTCACCCTTGTAAAAGTCAAAAATTTCGTGGATAAATTCTTAACGGCAACACAGTTGCTGTCATTCCTGCGCAGGCAGGAATACATATTATCGTGAATCGTAATGCTTGATACTATGATTTATGTTTCGCGGGTTACCATATAATCCATTAATTCGCGCAAGTTATCTGCGCGATTGTCGAATATGGATAATGCGTTCTTTGCCCTGTCAGACAATTCCCGTGCCTTTGCACGCGCGCCTTCAACCCCGTATAACGAAACATAAGTGGCCTTGCCGGACGCACCAGCCGCCGCATCTTTGCGAAGGGTTTTTCCGACTTTATCCTGATCTCCGACAGCATCCAGAATATCGTCTGTGATTTGAAAACACAAACCCATCGCATCAACAAAGTCATCCAACGCAAGAATTTGTTCGTTTGATGGTTTTTCTTTGGCCAGGATTGTTCCAAATCTTATGCAGGCCCAAAATATTTGACCGGTTTTTAAAGCCTGGATTTCATTTACTTCTGATTCTGTTTGAAATCTGCCGGATTCCGCCTGTATGTCCATCCATTCCCCAAGCAACATGCCGTTGGTTGCAGAAGACAGGGCTTTTATCAGCATTATTCTTTGTAAATAATCCGGTGCAATCCGCGAATCGTCGGCCAGGATTTTATATGCATGATTCAACAGAAAATCCCCGGCAAGAACCGCGTTGCTTTCGCCATATTTTGCCCATACGCTGGGTCGACCGCGGCGAAGAGTGTCGTTATCAATACAGGGCAGGTCGTCATGTATAAGCGAAAAATTATGGACAAGCTCTATTACCGCGCCCGCCCGCAAAGCCGCATCGTATGAAACATCGAACAAACCGGCGGCCTGGACGGTCAAAAATGTCCGAAGCCTTTTTCCCGCATCCAACGTAGCATATCGTGCCGCGTCGGTTGGTGCACCGCTATGTTCCTGTCGGGGCAACATTTCATCCAGGACTTTTTCCACATCCGCTGCGATGCGCGATAATTCTTGTTTGAACGGCATTATACTCTCCTTTGTATCAGGCCGGATGATATTTTATAAAAATTGAAAACGCAAGAACAAACCCCTTGAATTTGTATATGTGCCGGTGCTATTATGCAATTCTGAAAAGGAATGTCATGTTTGGTTTTATGAAAAAAACGTCCGCTGTCCCTGCTGTTGTCCCCGCGCACATCGCATTTATTTGCGATGGCAACCGTCGCTGGGCCAAGATGCGTGGTATGCCGTCAATGGAAGGCCATCGCGAAGGCGCGAAATCTGTGGATAAAACGGTAGAACATCTGTTGGCTTTGGGTGTCAGTACCATGTCTTTTTTCGTTTTTTCCACCGATAACTGGGGGCGTGAAAAGCGCGAAGTTGATTTTTTAATAAACTTTGTCCTTACTGAAATGCCAAAACGGAAAAAAATGGCGATGGAAAAAAACGTGCGAATAAAGTTTATCGGTCGTCGTAATGTATTGCCACCAAAGATAATAAAAATGTGCGAAAAGCTGGAATACGAAACTTCGGAAAATACCGCCGGAACAATATGTTTTGCTTTCGATTACAGCGGAACTGATGAAATTGTTCGCGCAGCCCGCGCAGCAATTGAATCCGGCATCGCGCCCGATGCATTGGATCGCGAAACTTTTGAAACATTTTTGGATTCTGGTGAATTGCCCCCGATAGACCTGGTTGTGCGCACCAGTGGGGAATCGCGGATATCGGATTTTATGCTTTGGAAACTTGCATACGCGGAATTATCTTTTGTTTCAGATTTATGGCCCAGCATGAATCCGAAGATTCTGGACAGGGTTCTTGCCGACTATGGCAAAAGAAAAAGAAGGTTCGGGAAATGAGCAACAATACAAAAAAAAGAATACTGGTTGCCGGTGTGATGGTAATGGTCGCGGGTATCGCAGTGTTATTAGAATATTTGAATATTCCCGCCGTGCGATGGCTGGCGGTTGCGGTGGCATGCGGAATGGTGGCTGAATTTGCATTGTGCGTGCGCAAAGGAACAAAGAACAAAGACAAGAGTATAAAAAAATTCGCATCCAGAACGATCTGGTTCTTGGTTCCTTATTCCATTCTGCTTGTTATGGCGGCTTATTTTGTCGGCACGCGGCCTTGGATAATTCTGTTGATGTTACTTGTAATATCTGCGGCGGACATAGGCGCGTGGTTTTTCGGACGGCTTATCGGCGGTGATAAAATGTGGCCTGAATTGTCGCCCGGTAAAACATGGTCCGGGCAAATTGCCGGAATCCTTTGCGGAACCATGGCTGCGGTACTGTATGGTCTTTTGGGCACCGACAGATTCATGCCCCAGCTGATGTGGATAGGAATGTCCGTAGCACTGATGTCGCAATACGGGGATCTTACCGCGTCGTGGTTAAAGCGACGGTTTGGTGTAAAAGACTTTTCAAATATATTGCCTGGCCACGGCGGCATTGTCGACAGGTTTGATGGCTGGATCTATGCTTTGCCAATAGTGTGGCTGGTTTTATTATAATAAAAAGGAATAAAAAATGTTTTGGACAATCGCCGGATTTTTAATTGTTCTGGGCATCGTTATAATAGTGCACGAACTGGGGCACTATTGGGCTGCACGTATTGCGGGGGTACGGGTCAGGACTTTTTCCATCGGTTTCGGAAGGGCGATTGTAAAATGGACTGCAAAGGGTGGTACAGTTTGGAAAATCGCGTTGTTGCCCCTTGGCGGATATGTTTCGCTTTATGGCCACGAAGATATATTCGACCGTAAAAAATTTGAATCCTTGCCCCCAGAAAAAAAGAAAGGACATTATCTTTCGGCTTCGGGATGGATGCAGGCAATGATTTCCGCCGCCGGTGTCATATTGAACTTTGTATTGGCCTTTGTGATTTATACTGTTCTGTCCATAGGATGGCCGCGTCAGGTACAGCTTCCAGTTATAGGCCAGGTTATCCAAAATTCGGTCGCGTATAATGCCGGTGTCCGCGCGGGCGATGTAATTGCGCGTATAGATGGTGCGAAAATTGGAAACTGGGGTGACATAATAATTGCGAAAGAGCTGGCCGCGAGCCGCGATGCAAAAATAGCGATTATTCGCGGTGAAAAACTGGTACAGGTGCAGCTTTCTCCGGCAGAACGCTGGGGGCTGATCGCCGATGGTGCGAAAACAGAAATGCAAAGAAAAAATATCTGGACCGGGATACGCGCCGGTGCCAGAGAAGTATGGATTCAAACCAAGACAATCATTACCGTGTTGAAACAAATAATTACGGGGGAAAGATCTTCAAAACAGCTGGGATCTTTCATACTTATCGCACAGATGTCGGGACAGGCATTGGCAGCGGGGATTGCCGCCCTGTTATCACTGACGGCGTTGTTGTCCATCAATCTTGGGATACTTAATCTTTTGCCTTTGCCGGTTTTGGATGGCGGTCATCTGTTGATTCGTGGAATAGAAGGGATTACACGCAGAAAGCTGCAAGGCAAAGCGATGGAATATATATTTATATCCGGCTGGATATTTATCGGACTTTTGTTCATTATGACCATGAAGAATGATATATTCAGGGTGCTTGGTTGGTAATATGAAAAAGAATGCACACCGGTCTGGACTTTTCGCCGAATGGCTGGCGCGGCAGTACCTGTATCTGCATGGGTACAAAATCTTAGAATCCAGATTTGTTACCGGACGGCATACGGGCAGGGCAGAGATAGATATAATCGCCCGCCGCGGAAATACCATTGTGTTTATAGAGGTTAAAAAACGTCCTGATGCAGCCGTGGGGTTGCGCGCGGTAACATTTGGCCAGGGTGTACGGCTTCGCCGCGCTGCTGATACTTTTCTGACCCGCATGCGTTGGACTGGTAATGCCCGGTTCGATATTATCATAGTTTCGGGTTTGCGGATAAGATGGTTCAAAAATTCTATTTAATCGTTTGACAATCAAATCGTCCATTGATAAAATTGGGTTCAGGTTCAAACCAAAAAGGAGACCCTTATGAAAAAATTGTTACTATTGGGCTTTGCTGTCCTGACATTGGCTGCTTGCACCGGTTCTTATAAAGACGGAAAGTGCGACTATGATTATCTGTTGCATCCGAAAATTTCGGTAACCCGCGTTGTCGGATGTTCATAATAAGTGCCGCGAAAGCGGCATTTATTATGACTGAAAGTCGGTAGTCGATGGAATTTCTAATTATTTAACGGCAACGCAGTTGCCGTCATTTCTGCCTTTGGTATTATAATCTTATAAATTGTTATAATCTGTCCTTTTTGTTATAATGTTTTTATGAGGAAATTTTTTACATTCGCTTTCATCGCCATATTTTTTTGTTATTCCGGAACTTCTTTCGGCGACATGGGTGGAATCCGTATAGAATATTTTTCCGCAATTACCGGCGCGCAAATAGGATTTCCCGGCATATCAAGGTGGGAACTGGACAGATTGCGCCGTCAGGAATATACCAAATATCTTGAATTTATAAAAAGACGCGCTTTGGAACAAGATGATTCCACGGATCCGGTAATAGAACCGGCACCTATGCCAAAATCGGATATGCCGCCGCCCCACATAGATTTTCCGGATGATCTTCCCCCTGTACCCCAACCATTGCCCCCGGCGGATATAAAGCCAATAGTTTATAAATCATATGAATGGTTGAAAATAAAAACTGATGAAAAACTTAACAATAAATCACCAAGAGAAGAAATAAAGCGTGCGGTTCTGGAAGTCGCTAGATTTATCAGCTTTTCTACAAATTATGCCGACGGATTGGCCACCGGCGATGACAGCTGGGCTATGCAGGGCATGCGTGAAGTATGGGTTGGTATAAAGCCCAAAGATGTAGAAGCCCGTCTTACCGAAGATACAAAAAGAAAAGTCGAAGTGTTGCGGGATTATGCTTTTAATCGCGGCGAAATGGTGTGCGCAGGCTATGCGACAGTGCTTTGGCAGGCTTTGCAGGAAAAGTTTCCCAATCTGCGGATAAGTTATATCACTAATAATGAACATGCATGGTTGCGTGTTACAGAGACCGCAATAGATATAGAACCCACGCTGAATTTTTATTATGTGAATATTGATGATAAAAGCGATCAGCCTGATTTGATAAAAAAGTATGAAGAAAATTTATTCAGCAGGGAAGATGAAAGGCACAGCCGGAACATATTTGAAGATAAAGCACCCAGCGATGTCCAGCTTTATATTTATTCCGGGGTTCTTGATGCAATGACACGGGATACCGGATTTTGGAAATCACGCCGCGATACCAGGTACAAGATGGCGAACGATAATTAATAACTATCAAGTATCTGGGGCAATCAGTATTTTGTTATTGAATTTAGAAACTCTCTTGGCTAGAATCTGCCTTGGAGAGACTACAAAAAGGCGATAATATGTCTGACAAATATGCAAGTCTTGGGGTGTCATCTTCCAAAGAAGCCGTTCACCGGGCAACCAGAAATAACAGCAAAGGGTTGTTTCCCTATGCGTTTTGCAAGATAGATTCTTATGATTATTCCCCCAAATGGCTTAATAATATCGCCAAATTATTCGGACATCGCCAGGTTGGGATTTCACATGCCGATGGTGCGGGAACAAAGACATCGCTGGCATATATTTACTGGAAAGAAACCGGTGATATGTCTGTATGGCGTGGTGTAGTGCAAGATTCCATCGCAATGAATATAGATGATGTTGCGTGTGTCGGCGGGTTAACCGGGCGGATGTTTTTAACATCCAGTATAGACCGCAACAGCCATCGGATTCCAGATGAAGTTATTGCCGAACTGATTAATGGCGAAAATATATTTCTTGATATGCTGCGTGCATACGAAATCGACATAACCGGTCAATCCGGGGAAACCGCGGATGTATCTGATCTGGTACGGACTGTTACTGTGAATAATTCCTTGTTCTGTCAGATGCCATATAAGAATGTAATCGACAATGCGAATATAAAGCCGGGTAATTTTATTGTCGGACTTTCTTCGGATGGTTGCGCGCTATATGAAAGCAAATACAACGGTGGTATGGGCAGCAATGGATTAACACTTGGCCGGCATGGGGTATTTGCGCCGGAATACCGCAAAAAATATCCGGAAAGTTTTGAATCTTTGATAGATGCCGGTTCAAATGGCGTACAATCATATACCGGAACAAAAAAGCTTGATGAAAAGGTAAACGCATGGGGTGTTTCATATGGAGAAATGGTATTATCGCCGACACGTACGTATGCGCCGGTAATTAAAAAATATCATGATTTGCATCTTGATCGCGAAATTTCCGGCATGGTGCATTGCAGCGGTGGCGGTCAGACAAAGGTTTTAAATTATCTATCCAACCCGATGACCGTAACAAAGTATGATATGTTCGATATACCGCAATTATTTAATATCATACAAAAAGAGTCGGGTCAGCCCTGGGAACATATGTACAAAACATTTAATATGGGACATCGTATGGAGATCTATACTCCGTCAAAAGATGCGGCGGAAAAAATGATAGATGTTTCAAAGTCATTCGGTGTTGAGGCAAAAATTATCGGATGTGTAGAACGCGGGGCAAAAAGACTGTTGATTAAAAGTCCGCATGGCAGGTTTGAATATTCGCGATAGGGGTAATTTAGTCGAAAGTCGATAGAAATTCTATTTGCTTTCGACTTATTTGCTGTTTGAAAAAATCTGCAAGATAAAATAGCTGCCCGCCCCCTTAAAGGTAACTCTTCCGCCTTCTTGTACATCAATTCCGGCTTGTTGGAAATGTTCCCGCATTCCTCTGGAAAAAAGGATTCGATTAGTATTTGGTTCTACATTTACTGGAAAAATTTTTTCCGCTTTTGTTTCGCCGTTCTGTTTCAGATAATTTTCAATATAAGCATACGGCCGAACCTGTATAATATTTTCATTTTCTATAAATATGAATATATTTTCCAGGCTCCAGCCAGAAGCCTTTATCCAAACCATAAAATCTTCTGGAATGCGTACGCGGTATTTATGATCGATTTTTGCCGTTAATGATCCGAAGAAATTGAATTGGCGCGGTAACGTGTCCATATTATATTCTTTATTAATTACGCGTTTCGACTATTGTTTCTTTTTATCATCCACATTTGCCCTATGCCAAACAGATTGGAAACTGTCCAGTACAGGACCAGTCCCGCCGGCATCCAGGCAAACATTACGGTAAATATCAACGGCAACCATTTCATCATCTTTTGCATTTGTGCCGCTGGATTCGAAGAGTCTGTGTTGGCGGCAGTTATCTGTAAATGTTGTTGCAGCCACATGGTTGCACCCATAGCTATGGGCAGCACAAAATACGGATCCATTACCGACAAATCGGAAATCCAAAGAAAGCCCGCCTGCCGCATGGGTACCGATATCAGCAATGCTTTATACAGCGCGAAGAATATCGGGATTTGCAAAAGCATAGGCAAACAGCCGCCCATGGGGTTGGTCTTATTGGTTTTATACAGATTCAGCATTTCCGCCTGCATACGTGTTTTATCGTCTGCGTATTGTTTTTGAATCCGTTGCATTTCCGGTTGCATTTTTTGCATGGCGGCCATGGAAGAAAATGATTTTTTGGTAAGGGGCCACATGAACATACGCAGTATGATTGTAAGTATGATTATCGCAACACCATAGTTTCCAACCAGATCATGCAAAGCGTTAAGTGCCCAAAGAAAAGGTCGTGCCAAAAACCAAAACCATCCGTAATCAATTGTTTCTTCTATGCCTGGGATAAGATGCGCAGCGGCAGAAAGGTCGGATTGATTCTTTGGCCCTGCATAAATAATGGATGTCCAGCTGTATTCTGTACCTGGCTGTATGGCATAGGTTTCTATGACATTATCCGCCTGGAACATTCCGTCGGAACGTTGACGCATGCGCAGGGTCTGATCCTGGCCATCGGGGGTCATTATGCGGACAATTGTTTGCCAGTACTGATCCGTGAATCCGACAAACCCATCGCTGGTATGAAAGCTGTGTGGTTTTTTGGTCAGTGATTTCCAGCTTTCACGTTCTATTTCGCCATTTGCACGGGCAATTCCGCCCGTTTCAACCATCATTTGCGGGGTTTCGCCCGCATTGCGGACTATGCGCGCGTACTGGCCGACTGAAACCGGGGTTTTGCCATGATTTACAACGGTATCATGGGTCGATATGACATAGTTGGTTGATATGGATATACTGCGCCTGAATTCCACGTTTTCCGGCGATTTCCATGACATTTCAATGGGATTGCCAGATGTTGCGCGGTTAATTTTCCACAGTGTTCCGGGCAGGGGAACAGATGTGCCGGTTCCCAAAAATCCGATTTCCAAAAATTCATTATCATCGGAAAGAAGAATCATGTTAAAGGTATCATTCCCGGGGGATTGAGTTTGCGTAAAATTATCTGGAATATTTTCTATTTCCTTGTCCTTTCCAGATTCCGGGTTCGCGCCTTGCGCGCCCCGGAATGACATATCTGCTTTATAATTTTTTAATTCTATGTTTGAAATTCGCAATCCTTGGACTTTTGCTGTAACTTTTTCGCTGATCAGGGATTGTGCCGGAACGTCCGCAACGTTATCTGTTTTGGTTGTGACATTTGGTGTTTGGTTCTCGTTTTTTGATTCATTGCCCGGTACCAGCCAGCCAGAAATCAGCCAGCCACAAAGCAAAGCAATAGCAACCCAGATAAAGATACTTCCCTTGACGGGCTTTTTGGCATCACGTGCAGCCATAAATTGTTGAAACCCGGAACCACCGTTATTCATATACTGTACCATGAAATCTCCTTTGTACCGGGGAAGTATAACAGGAAATGGCATAGTGTAAAGGGAATTGTACATGTCAAAAATTTCGTGAACAGAATTATAACCCAAACGGCTCTTTTAAAAGAGCCGTCATGCTTTCCGTTTTTTTGAATGAATAATTAATGCGTCGCGCAAAGCGCGACACCGACATTGTTATGACGGTAACTGCGTTGCTGTTAAGAATTTGTTTATGGGATTATTGAATTTTACAGTAATAACACATATAACAAAACTGCGCGGGGTTGCCGCGCAGCTGTTTTAAATTTTATTAATTCAAGTTACTGTGTGATTGTACATGTACTACCAACCCATGTGCCGCTTTTATTTTGACACCACATTTCATCCATAAAATTGTCTTCGCTTGCACTATTACTTGTTACTGTACCTCTAGTGACGCTTAAACAGGTTTTTGAAATAGATCTGCATGCATCTCTTGCGATAGATTGGGGGCGCGCATCATCTTGTTTCCCGCCACTATTCTGGTTTAAACATGTTATAACATCCATGACGCAGTTTTCAGCATGACTTGCGATTACTTCATCTTGTTTAGTTTTTATTTGAAAAAATACACGTTTCAAAAATTCTTTTGTTCCCATGTTATCTGGCTTGAATACTCTTCTGTTTGCTGGACCTCTAAATGATACATTTTGGCATTTATTCAATACGGATATGCACATGCCATGACTTTTTCCATCTTTCTCGTTTACCCAACCAATTTTGTTCATCATGGAAACCAACAACACAGATGCTTGAGGAATGTGAGGGTCAAACCCTTTAGCAGGATCCGATGGAGTAAGCTCATTAAGTTTATCCAACATATCATCTATAGTACCAGCACCGTTTCCGCTTAGCCAAGGATTGGCAGATGTTCTACTTGTTCCATAACTCCAGACTTTATAAATTCCTTCGCTGGCAGGCGATGTAACAGTATCAAAATTACCTGGCATACTTCCCGGCACAAGAGCTCCATTAACTATGAATTTACCTGTCGGATCAAGGCAGTTTTCATAATCGCTGCCACAAACGAAATCATTCTGCATACAGGCATCAAGTGCGTTTACACAACCTTTCATATCATACATATTCTTGCTTTGTGCAACTGCAAGACGTGCGCGTTCCAATACTGTCTTTGCATTTTTTACAGTCCGGCGCATATTGGTGTTCGCATCGTCCAGACTGCGTTCGTATACTATGCATTGGCGGTCGATTTCAAGATCGTACGAATTGGAAAGTATTGTAGTGTCGACACCCTGGCGGCGACAATTTTCAAGAACAGACCGTTTGCATTGGGTAGACGCGCTTTTGTACAGTTCCGCCCCGCGCATATTTATAATGTTGCCCCCCCCGCCGAAATTAAACAAAGAGCCAAGGTCGAAACCAAAATCAGAATCAAACGACATCTCAAAATCCAGTGACAGACCTTCGTCTGAAAATGTCGCGCTGGTCGGCTTTAAATCAAGAACCAACCTTCCAATGCGTGCTATATCGGCCGCATTCTGTGTGGAATCCACGGTGCCGGCCATTGCTGCTTCGGCTTCTGTTGCGCTGAACAGACTTATGACTTCATCTTTGGTAAGGCCGATATATTGTATTTTACGCGCAACATCTTGTAATTCTTCGGTGGCTTGTTTAAGGGTACTTTCCAGATTTCTGTATTTTGTTACGCTGGCACTGCATGAACAACGACCCTGGTTGTCATCAAGCACCGCGCAGTATCCATCCATACATGAAAAATATTGTGCCCGACAGAAATCTGACAGCTGTGCAATTTCTTCCATTGTGGGTCCGGACATCTGCATTTGTCCCTCTGCACTGCGTGCAGTGCTATTGCCAAGGCTGCCGCCGCCTATGCTGCTGTTCCTGCGTATCGGTGTGCCGCGGGCAATCCCACTGCGTTCAGTATTTGCCGGGGTATAAAGAGATCCGCCGGCGGCTTGGGTAACACCGGAACGCGCCGTATTTACGTTTTGTATTGGTTGTCTGGGGGTGGTTGCCTGTGCCGTTGGTGCGTTTTGCGCCGGTACAGCCTGTGCCCCGCCGGCCGCACTGCGCATGGCGGATGCAGATCCGCCCGTTGCCATTGCACGGGATGTTTGGGCACCCGAACCCTGGGCATTTATTATATTTCCAGCGGTAGTTACAGGAACCGCAGAACGCGAAGCCACAGCACGTGTTTGTACTGTGTTCCCCGATCTATCCGCTGGGCGTGTCGCACCCTGAACACCGGGCACCGCACCGCCACCCCGTGCCACATTGCGATTGATTGTCGCACGTGGATTAATATTTACAGGTTTTGCCGCAACCGGGGCAGTGGATGTTGATGCAGATTCAAGCTCTGCCGTTTCTTCTATGGGTTCAACTTCGTCCGCGTATTCATCGGCATACCCGAAATATTGGGCGGGCGAAATCTCTGCAACCGCAGGAAATGCAAGCAGTCCAAGCATAGCGAACAAATATTTTTTCATGAAAACCCTTCCTGATGTAATCTATTTTATCACAATAGCGATGAAAATAAAAGCGAAAAGGTAACTTTTGGAAATTATAGTGGAATATCGCGGTTTATGATATCTATTAAGGGTCGTTATGCCTTTCGTTTTTTTGAATGAATAATGAATAGTGAATAATGAATAATTAATGCGTCGCGCAAAGCGCGACACCATTGTCATGCCTTCCGCTGTATGATAAGGCATCGTGCACATAGCGCACGATACAAAGTTTTAGTTTTTTTGTTTAAAAAGCTCTTCGGGATTTACGTTTTTTTCTTTGTGACGGACATGGTTAAGCATTGCGTCCAAAGCTTTTTGTTCAAACAACATTCCGCGAACCAATGACATAGCATTGCGGTTCTTGTTATAGAAATCAAACACCTGTTGCGGATTTGGATGACGCGATGCTTCGGCCCATACAGCTTTTTGAAGATCTTCATTCGTAACATTCACACCGTTCTGGTTGCCCCATTCCGCCAGTATCAATCCAAGTTTTACACGGCGTTCTGCATCCTTTTGCTCTTTTTTTTCATCCCACTTTACGTTATGTTTTTCGGCCTCGGTTTTTGCCATTTCAAGTTCCTGTGACACCAAATTTTCGGGCAGATCCAGCTTTATTTTTTCGGCCAGGATATCAAGAAGTTCGTTCCGCATTTCACGCTTTGATGCTTCTTCATATTGTTCGGCCAGGATTTTTGCAATATGCCCGCGCAATGCCGTCATATTTTCCATACCCACCGATTTTGCAAGATCATCATTAAGTTCGGGCAGTATGGGACGGCGGATTTCATGAATCTCGATTTCAAACCTGGCTTTTTTTCCGACCAGTTTTTCAGAATGATATTCTTTTGGAAAAGTTGTTTCTATATCGAACTTATCACCGGCTTTATGTCCGATAATTTTTTCTTCGAACCCGGGAATAAATGATCCGCTGCCCAGATTCAGATGATGTTTTTTCGCTTCGCCGCCTTCGAATGCTTCGGTTCCCAAAAAGCCTTTGAAGTCTATAACCGCGATGTCCCCATCTTGCGCTTTGCAATCGGCTTCTTGTTTTTCGGCCTGTGCCCGTGATTTACGCAAATTTTCAAGAGATTTTTCAATTTCGGATTCGGGAACTTCCGTAAGTTTTTTTGTGACTATAAAGCTATCAAGATTAATTTTTTGCAATTCGGGCAATATGTCGAATTCCAGGGTGTATTCTATATCCTGACCCATTTCGAACTTTGCAACTTCCGCCTTTGGGGCACCGGCCAGTCTTAACTTTTTCTCTTTCGCGAATTTGTCCATATCCGTGTTCATAAGGTTGTCCACAGCCTCGCTAAGTGCGGCGGCACCATATCTTCTGCGTAATTCCGAAATCGGAACATGCCCCTTGCGAAATCCCGGAATCGAAACTTTTTCGCCATGGCGGGTCAAAATTTTATCTGCCGCTGTTTGTATTTCATCTGCCGTCAAGACACCTGTAACCGAATAATGCAAATCTTTGATTTTTTCTTTTTTGAACATAGCAACCCCTTTTTTCAGCCCGGTAATTATATCCGTGTTTTTCCGTAATGCAAATATTTTTGTTTACATAACGGCCTGTTTTGCGCTAGATTGCCTTTATGAGAAAATTGTTGGCATTATTTGCCCTGTGTCTTGCGCCATATGCCCTGTCCGCTGCGGAATACAGTGCCGCGCTGGTTGCAGATATGGATACGGGAACGGTGCTTTTCAAAGACCGCGCAGATGATTTGAATTATCCGGCCAGCCTTACCAAAATAATGACACTTTACCTTACGTTCGATGCATTAGAGCATGGGCGGCTGAATCTGAACGATCATTTGATAGTATCTGTGGCCGCAGCAAGTGCAAAGCCGGTAAAACTGGGACTTTCTGCGGGTTCTAAAATTTCAGTAGAAGATGCGATAAAGGCCGTTGCGGTTCATTCTGCCAATGATGTTGCGCGGGTTTTGGCCGAAAATCTGAAAGGTGGCAAAGAAGGAAATTTCGCATCGCTTATGACCGATGTCGCAAGGCAAATAGGCCTTTCAAAAACCAATTTCGAAAATGCGTCGGGTCTGCCGGATGAAGATCATCTTTCCAGCGCGCGCGATATCGCATTGCTATCAATGGCGACGTACAAACATTTTCCACAATATTGGAAGTATTTTGGATTGAAAAGCTTTACCTATGGCGGCAAGACATACAGCAACAGCAATAAACTTTTGGGCGTTTATCCCGGTATGGATGGAATGAAAACAGGCTTTACAAATAGTGCCAAATATTGTCTGGTTGCTACTGCAAAACGTGACGGGCGGCGCATAATGGCGGTGGTTTTGGGCGCACCGACCAGGGAAGCGCGAAGCAACGCGGTACGTCGGTTGTTGGACAGGGGATTCGGAAGAGAAAATAATTTGGCCGCAGTTGAAAATCCCGCACCCGCGCCAACGCCATCGGTACAAAAACCGTCTGTCATAGTGGCGAAAAATAACGATGGCGGTGGCAAATCGGGTGTACAGTTCGGCGCATTCGGATCAAGGAATGCTGCGGAAACCCAGGTTAAGAAAGTACAGACTGTGTTCGGATTAAAACCCGTGATAGAGCAATCATCCAACAAAATGTTCCGTGTACGGGTTGGTGGGATGTCTTTGGGTTCGGCGCAACAGATAGCGTCGCAATGCAAGTCAAAGGGAATAGACTGTTTTGTGTTCAGATAATGAATTCTAAGATTGAAAAACTTATCAAACAATTTGCAAAGTTGCCCCGCGTCGGGGGGCGTGCCGCACAACGCATTGTTCTGGCTTTGTTACAGGACAAGACCGGGCGTGCCGCGATGCTGGCCGCGGCACTTATCGATGCTGCGGAAACAATAAAGCCTTGTTCTATATGTGGGTGCCTTGCGGATTCTGATGTTTGCGAATTCTGCCGCGATATGTCCCGCGCAGATGGCCGACTTTGTATAGTACGCGATCTGGGTGATGTATGGACAATTGAAAAATCTGGTGTGTTTCGCGGTCGGTATCATATTATCGGTGGTCTTTTGTCTGCCGCTGCTGGTACTATTCCCGAAGATCTTAATATCTCTAATATTCCCGCACGTATAGCGGACGAGAAAATTGCAGAAGTAATTTTTGCACTTCCCAATACTGTTGAAGGAAAAACCACACAACATTTCATCATAAACAAAGTACAGGGTATAGCGCGATTTTCCGAACTGGCAAGTGGTGTGCCACTTGGCGGGGATCTGGACTATATCGACGATGGTACATTGTCGATTGCATTCGATGAAAGAAAGCAGATATAGGCACAAGGCGCAAGTGCTTTAAGCAAATTTAGTTGCGTGTTTTAATTACAGTATCTAACGTTTATGCACAAATTTATTCCCGGCCGCTTTTTTAAGCCGATAATATTCATACGCCGCATGTGCCGATATGCCACCGGTTAACGCGGTTACGGATCCAAAAAGTATACATGCCAGTGGTACGTCTATAATATCCCTTGCCACTGTTGCCGCATAAACGATGATAAAGGCACCCAATATGGTTGGTATCGCGTATACCATTGCTTTGACTTTGCAACTATACATATCGTTTTCATAGAATATATGGAATCTTTCATAATACTTGTCTTTCCATTCCCGGTTCTGGTTCATATATGCTTCGCGGACGGCAAATTCATCAAATCCGTCTTTTGATGGCGAATGCTTGCACAGGAAATTCATCGCATCCCCCAATTTCTGAAATTCTTCTTTGCTTCCGCCGTGATCAGGATGGTGAATTTTCGCTTTTGTGCGATATGCTTTTTTAAGATCTTTTAACGATGCGTCGCGTGACAGTCCCAAAATATCGTATGCTTCTATATAGTTCATGTTATTTCCTTTTTACAGGAATATTATATGTCTAAATTATCCTTTGTCAAGTTATTTACGGTGGAAAAATATTATGGATTCAAGCATAATGTGATTATGGCTGAAAAATTAAATTCTTTACCACCAGTTGCGGAAATGATGCGCGGCGCGGGTCTGGAGCCCAAAAGGCAGCTGGGGCAGAATTTTCTTTTCGACCTTAACCTTACCCTGCGTATCGCGCGCGCGGTGCCGGATATAGAAAACACAACTGTAATAGAAGTCGGTCCAGGACCGGGCGGCCTTACCCGCGCGTTGTTATCTTTGGGTGCAAAGCGTGTCATTGCAATTGAAAAAGATAAAACGACTGCGTCCATTCTTGAACAGATTTCGGCGGCAAGCGATGATCGGTTGGAAATTATTTTTGCAGATGCATTGAAGTTATTCGAGCCATTGCAAGAAGAGTGTGGTAAGGGGGTATTTCACGTGTCTGAAAAGATTGCTTCGTCCGTCATCGCAAGCGGTAGTGCGACTCGCAATGACATTCATAATAAATACGCCATTTGTTCCAATCTTCCATATAATATAGGGACAGAGCTATTAATCCGCTGGCTACGCATGGATAATATTTCATCCATGACATTGATGTTCCAGCGTGAAGTCGCACAGCGTATAGTTGCAAAGGTTGGCAATCCACAGTATGGACGATTGTCAGTGCTGACATCATTAACCGCAGATGCAAAAATTTTATTTGATGTTCCGAATACGGCTTTTGTTCCGCGTCCCAAAGTTCAAAGTGCGGTTGTCCAAATTTTTCCCAGATCCAGGATTGAATGTATAACGAAAGTTGAAAGGCTGACCGCGAAACTGTTCGGCCAAAGGCGCAAGATGATACGCGGAATAATGCCGGATATAAATTGGCCGGAATTTGGATTAACCGGACGGGAACGCGCCGAAGAACTGTCACCTGAAAAATTTGCCGAAATCGCCGCCAAGATTATGATATAATGTCGTCAAACGGAGAAAAAAATGAATACTTCCATTCTTATATTCCTGGGCATAGCTTTCGCGCTTGTATATTTTCTGCGTATGGCGCGTATCGGTACATTACTTGCATTCCTGATCGCCGGATTCATTGCTGGGCCGCATGGATTAAAGCTTTGGGAGATAACAGAAATATGGTCGTTTCTTGGCGAAATTGGAATCACATTTCTTTGGTTCGGAATGGGGCTTGAACTGAATGTACGTCGGCTATGGCAAATGCGAACCACAATATTTGGGTTTGGTGCCGGCCAAGTGCTTATGGTTGCGGCAATGTTGTTTCCGATACTGTTCGGCATTGCCCCATGGACGATACTTGGGACGGTGATGGTCTGTCTTTTGCTTTCGATGTCATCCAGTTCTGCCGATTTGGGCATACTTGCCGATAGGAATGAATTGCAAACCAGTCTTGGCAGACAGACGTTTTCCATACTGTTGTTTCAAGATCTTCTGGCGTTGCCGCTTCTTGCCATGATTCCGATTTTTTCAGGCCGTTCTTTCAGTCTGGGTGCGGAAATCATAGATATTCTGGTAATGTCCGCCGGTCTTTTACTGGGTGTTGTGGTGGTTGGGCGGTGGCTTTTGAACCCGTTGATGAAGCGTGTGTCACGTATGAAATCCAAAGAAGCGTTCCTGATGGCGGTTCTTTTGAATCTGGCGTTGTGGGCGGTTGTTGCGGAACTTGTCGGGCTTCCGCCGGCAATCGGCGCATTCCTTGCCGGTATGCTTTTATCCGAAACCGTATATCGCCACCAGGTTCAGGCAGACATAGATCCATATCGCACTTTGTTCCTTGCATTCTTTTTCATCGCGCTGGGCATGGGTATGAATCTGCCACTTTTGGCATTGAATTGGTGGGTGGTTATCGCGGGCGCAATCGGATTGGTAATTATAAAATTCTTTGCGATATTTATTGTCGCGCGCGTACGCAAAGTTCCATCGCGTGAAGCGTCGCTTATCGCGCTTATTCTGGCACAGGGGGGGGAATTCGGTCTTTTGGTACTTCAAACCATGAAGTCAACGGGTATAGAGGCAATACCGCTTCCGCATTCCGAAATACTTATGGCTGTTATTATTCTATCCATGATGACCACGCCGATTTTGCTGGCCATTTATGATCGGTTGTATGAATCCGGGAAACTTGTGTCAAACACGCGCGCGAAAAAGATTAATATAAAAAAAGCCGATAAAAATTCCGAAGTTATTATATGTGGATTCGGACGGGTAGGGCAGACCATAGCAAGAATGCTTGAATCGCAAAATATTCCGTATGCGGCAATTGATATGAATGTTGATCAGGTAGTTCGTGGCCGGTCAGAAGGTTTCAACGTGTTTTATGGGGATACGACCAAAAAGGCGGTATTGGCGGACATAGGCCTTGTTCCGCGTCGTGTCCGTGCGGTTGTTATCGCATTGGATAATGCACATATCGCGAAAAGTACGGTACGCGCTGTGCGCGCATTGACACCCGGGGTTCGAATATTCGCGCGCGCAAGAAATCTGAACGAAGCTTCGATATTAAAGAAAGAAGGCGCAAAACTGGCTTTACCCGAGACTATAGAATCGTCATTCATGCTGGGGGAACAGGTGTTGAGTAACCTTGGCGTAAATCGGGACAAGATTGATATCCTTATGTCGCGCATGCGCGGGAATAATTACGAAACATTATCAGGAATTTTAAACAGGAATAAGTGATATGAAAAAAACGTTCAAAATTATAGCAATAATTTCCGGTATACTTTTGGTCGATCAAGTGACAAAGGGATATATGTTGTATTTGCTTACCGGTGGGATTCCTTTGGCTGGCCGTGCATTTGATCTGGTACCGCATCCATATATCATGATGCGGGTTACGGATTTCTTTAATATAGTTTTCACTTGGAATCCCGGAACATCTTTTTCCATGTTCCGATCATTGGGTGAAACCGCGCCGCTGGTTCTTATAATTATCACGGGAATAATAATCGGCTTTTTCGGTCATATGCTGTTTTTCAAGACGCGGGATAATCTTGAAAAATTGGGGCTTAGCTTGATAATCGGCGGGGCTGTTGGGAACCTTGTCGATCGCGTGCGTTTTGGTGCGGTAATTGATTTTCTGGATTTTTATTGGAAAGCATTGCATTGGCCGGCGTTTAATATCGCAGACATTTGTATCACTGTCGGGGTTGGGTTGTATATCTTTGCAATTATTTTGCAAAAACTTCGATCACGGTAAATATTGTTTTATGCATCATCACGACTTGTGCGGAAGATAAAATTGCTATTGTTTATTCGTATCCATTATTGCGGTAAATGTCGCTTCAGAGACTTTTTTTCCACCGACCAGTGCGACACCATGGAATTTATACAGTCTCATCTTGCTCATCAATAATTCCACATGCAGTTCCAACGTGTCACCTGGCTTTACCATGTGATGAAATTTGATTTTTTCCATAGTTGTAAAATAGCCCAGGGTTTTGCCGTCTTCTACCCCCATCGATTTCAATGCTATAAAACATGCGGTTTGTGCCATGGCCTCTACTTGCAATACCCCCGGCATAATCGGACTGTCTGGAAAATGTCCCGCGCACCAGAATTCGTCCGGACGAACATGGCGGATACCCACGCCGCTTGTGTCATGGTATTCGCGAATTTCGTCTATCAACAACATGTTGCCGCGATGCGGAATTACTTTTTCGATACCTTTTCTATCAACCACCTTTTCACTCCTTATAAAAGACCTATGCGATTTTATGTTTTCAACTGTTTTTTTACCCATGCGTGCATACGCATGCTGAATATCGCGCTTTCTGCGGGGTATCCGAATACCCTTTCGCCCGGGGGAATATTACGGAATACACCGGAAAGGGCACCCATTTCAGCATCATCGCCTATTTTGATTCCGTTGGTAATGCCGACTTTGCCGCCGAACATCACCCGATCGCCGGCAACCACGCCGCCCGCGACTCCGACACCAGATGCCATAAAGCATTCTTTTCCTATAATCACTCCGTGCGCTATCTGAACCAGATTGTCTATCTTTGTTCCTTCGCCTATGACGGTATCTGCTATCATTCCGCGGTCGATACAGCTGTTTGCGCCAACAGAAACCCGGTCGCCCAAAATTACTCGTCCTGCGTGGGGAATAAAAACATTTTTGCCTTTTTGTTTTGTAAATCCAAACCCGTCTTTTCCAATGGCTGCACAGGCATAAATCACACAGTCCGCACCCAATGTAGCGTTGTCGATAAAAGCGTTCGGTCCTATGGCAGTGTTTGCGCCAATAATAGCTGTACCGCCGATAAATGCGCCGGATTCGATTTTAACGTTTGGTTCTATGACTGCCCCGCTGCGGATAACAGCATTCGGAGCCACATAAACAGATTTTCGATCACGGAAAAATACCCCACGTTCAATTATGGCACGGCGGCTTATACCAATACGCGTTGGCGGTGCATATATATCTCCGATTATTTTTACCATGGCACTGCGCGGGCTGTCGGTAATCAAAAGGGTTGCTCCGCGTGGGGCTTTGTCCGCATTTTCAGGTTGAACCACTATTACGGATGCCTTTGTTTTTTGCAGGGTTTCAATAGGCAAAATTCGGAACACAGAAACATTTGTTTCCGTAGAATAGAATGTAAGATGACCGGATGTGGCATCCGCAATCGGTGCGATGCCGCTTATTACTGTATCGCCATTACCGCGCAGTTCCATGCCGAATTTTTCGGCCAAAGCTTTGGCAGTTGTCTTTGTCGCCTTTGGGGCGAATAAAAATTGAAATATCTTTTTCATAAAGGGATTATAGAGCAAAAAATAACAAATAGCAAATTTTTACGGACATGTGGAAAGCAGGTGTATAACCGTCGCAACATCATCGCGTATGGATACGGTTCTTTCGCGACGTAATCCGTCGTAATAAGTGTAATTCAATGGTTGTTCTTCAAATTCAGGCGTGGCATGCGCTATCTGGGCAAATGGTGCAAGCATGGCATCAAAAAATTTGCGGCTTCGGCACAGACAGGTGTCGCGGACGCTTGCGACAAGCTCTGCCGTTGTCTGGTCGGGGGCATGTTCGTACAGATAGTTATCCTGCATCATCAGGCATCTTTCACTGAAATGAAAAAAGTTGGCATCATCCAAAATGAATTTATATATAAAATCGTTTGACGCGCCAGCACGTTTTAACTGGTACACAATACCATCCATGCAGCAAGCGCGCGAACTTGCCATCAAAGTCTTGTATCTGTTCAGCAGGGGTCTGACACCCGGTGCATTCGCGTCGATTTCTTGTCCGGCTTTTGAGAACGATGATAATGCCATCACGCTTCCAGAATCTATTTTTCGGGGCATTGGCGCGACAGTTTCGCGAAAGTGCGGTTTTGTTTTCCAAATCGTACATTCCGTTTCAAATTCAAAAGGACAACCATCGGTTCGTGTAAAAGTTTTGTTTCCATCCGTGTCAAAGAATTCACCGGTTTTTACTTCCATTATTCCAAACCGGCTGCCACCGTGTTGTCCAGTGGCCAAAAGCTCCTCTATCAGACGTTCTGTTTCAAAATCGCGATTTTCCAGCCTTAGAATTTTTTCACGTTTTTCGGGCAGGCTTGTTATCCGAACGGCTTTTGGTGTCTGGTCGTTTTCAGACAGAGAGATATTTGAAAGTTCAGATGATTCCTGAGTGTCGTCGTGATAAAATTCTCCGCGGGACCAAAAATCCCAATCGTCCGATGCATAAGCGGACACAACCGGGAACAGATAAAAAATAATATAAAAGGAGAACAGCCCGCAACTTAATGAACGGGCAAAAGGATGAAAATTTTTATTATCAGCCGCATTCATGAATTATTAATATATTTTACTATTATTTGATTCTTGCGGGTCATGCCCGCAAGAATTGTAAAATCTTAAAAGCCCTTTGGCTTTGCCATTTGATATTTTGACACTTTTTTATTCATAGAACTGATCACATCAGAAGTAACATCCAGTTCAGCCGGTGCGTTTTCCGACACGCGAGCAAAACGTCCGTCTATGACCAGCGAAAGATTCTTTCTTGCTATTATGCCTTCGATAATTGGATCCAAATCACGTTTTTGGATTTCGTTAAGGGCCTTTTGGAATTCCATCTCTATCGATTGGGCGCGTTCTGTAACATCGCGTTGCAGATTGTTAACTTTCTGTTGGTATTCCGTGACGCGGCGGTGCAGGGCTTCGCGTGACAGCACTTCTTGGGATTTTTCTATTTCAGCTTTTTCTTTTTCAAGCGATTTTTGTGTCTTGGTCAGTTCGTCGCGCAAGCGGGATTCAAAGGATTCTTTTTGTTTGCGCAAATCGACAAGAACATCCGCATTTGCCTGTATTTCGTCCATGCGTATGACCGCGATGCGAAGATCCGCCGCAGATACCGCGCCGGTTGATATACCGGACAACGCGCTTTCAAGGGAAGCACCGCTGCGCATCGAAGATATGCCCCACGCACCCAATGCTGCGACAACCACGACCGCACCGGCAATGATGCCCATTTTTACATAATTTTTTTGCGTGAATTTATTTTCTTTTGACATGTTTTGTCCTTTTGGTTTTGCTTAGAAAAATTATAGCGTAAAAAATATTGCAAAGGCAATGATTATTTTTCCAGTTTATCCCCGATTATAGCATGCAGATTAAGGTGCGAAACGAACATTTTCTTAACGGCAACTGCGTTGCTGTCATTCCCGCTTCAATGTTTATATAAGCCGTTTGCGGGCAAAGCCCGCGAATACAAATATGTCGGTGTGTTTATTACACAGTATTATCTTGTCACAGGAGAAATTCTTATTTCAACACGACGGTTCATAAGTCGTCCTATGTTCGTCTGATCTGATATAGGCCGTGCGCTGCCCCTTCCCACAACGAACATGCGGACTGGTTTTACTTTGTGTTGAGCCATGAATAAAGCCACGCGTTCCGCCATGTCAAAACTGAACGCGATTGCAGAGTTTTGATCGCGCATGGCATCGGAATAGCCAGCTATTTCAATATAAGTCCGGTCGTATTTCGCCAGGACTTTGGAAAGTTGGTTCAGGGTGTCGGCACCGTCACTGGAAATATCCGGATGATCAAGCGACATGAATGCGTCGCGCACCATGACAACCAACGCGTCTCCGCCTATGCGGGTAATCTGAATCCCCGGTTTTCGTAAAGAATCCGAAAGTTCTATTTCCAATGCGGACATATAGGTCGCGACTTCTTGCTGTTCAAGTGTTTTGCCGCCGGCACCCAAATAAATAGGTTTTTTTGCTACCTTTGATGTTTCCGTCATTGCCCCAAAGCTTGCGCCTTTTAAGATGGTATCCCAGGTTCCGCGTTCCGGTGTTTTGTATCCGCCGCAAGAGCAGAGCATGGTTAACAAAGCACAGAGTATAGATATTTTTTTCATTTTATTTCACCACGAATGTTACTTTGTTTTTTTCATCACGCTTGCAATTTTCGGCGGGCAGTCCTTCGTAAAAGTCGTTTATCCGGATGTCTGTGACCCAATCGAAATGTTGTGTCGCAGCCCAAGAGCAGTCGGCAAAGCTGACACCATGAAGATTAATTTGAAAAACACTGCCCTCCTGTTCGGGAAAAAGGTCGAATTCACTTGCTATGGATATCGCGGCACCAGTTTTCAGCGCGCCCATTTTTATAAGATAACCGACAGATATTCCAGTATAGTTGTTTTTTCCGGCGAATAAAAGTCGGCTGTTGCGCGCGATATCTTTAAGATCTTCTGCTGCTATCATACGATCCTTGCGAACCTGTACAGATTGATACACTTGGAATGTTCCGGCAATCATAATCGCACCCAGAGCCATGACACCAACAACTTCTATCAAAGATCTGCCGCTTTCAGCTGTATGAGATGTAAAGCGTGATATATTGTTTTTAATCATTATCTTATACTCCCTTTATAAAAAATTTGGTTTATAATTTATGATGTTTTTACTATTTCCGCACCTTCAAACAAACCCAGCGCGCCCGCAACCAAAGGATCTGCCGCCGCTGTGGCTATTGATTGTTCTTTGGCAGAAGGCAGTCCCGTTGATTCCGTAATTTGTTCAAGCTGCCATTGTTTACCCGTGTTATCAAACAGCCATTTGCCTAATTTTATTGCAAAATCTTTATCGCCTTTGCGATTAAAAAACTTAATGCGGCCGTTCACGAATTCAGAAATTTCGATATTGTTGTTAAAATCCGACAACAACAGTATCTCTTTTGCAATATCCAGTGCTGTGGCAAGATCAGCGGCAGAATTAATATTGGCAAGATTATTGGTCGTCAAACTTTCGGTTCCGATATCATTTGGTTTTGTATCTTTATTTGCAATGATTTTTGTTTTGCTTTCTTCGCTTTGTTGTAACAATGTTGCTATTGGTGGCATATCCGCGATATGCATAAGACGTACTACCAGCATATCAAAGCATTGTTTCTGGTTTCCTGACTTTTGCATTTCTTCGACAGATGCGACCATAACCTGCCACAGGCGTGACAAGGTGTTCAATGATACTTCAGCACACAGGCTTTGCATCTGTTCGCGATGATCTGCGGAAAAAGGTGCGCTTGCAATGCTGCCCGCACGAAGACTTGGGTGCATACGTGTGCACCAGTGTGTCCATTCCATCATATCGCCAAGCAACAATGATAAATCCGCCCCGTTTGCATAAAGAGTATCTGCTTTCGCAAGTGCCGCCGCAGTGTCATTTGAAAGCAGAGTCTTCATGAAATCCACAACCACGCCGCGATCTGCGCGCTTTAACATGTCCAATACTGCCGTGCGGTCAACCTTGCCGCCCGTTTGTGCAATCGCTTGGTCAAGAAGCGACAATCCATCGCGGACGGAACCATCCGCCGCGCGTGCAATCAGTTCATTTGCATCTTCGGATAATTCGACTTTTTCCTGATCCGCAATCCATGCAAAATGTTTTTTCAATGTTTCAACAGCCACACGAACCAGATCAAACCGTTGGCATCGCGACAAAATTGTTACCGGCACTTTTCTTATTTCTGTTGTTGCGAGTATGAATATGATGTGTGCTGGTGGTTCTTCCAATGTCTTCAACAGGGCATTGAATGCAGATGTCGATAGCATGTGGACTTCGTCTATGATATATACTTTGTATCGTCCGTTGGTCGGGCGATATTGCGCCGCATCCAATATGTCGCGCATGTTGTCCACACCCGTATGCGAAGCCGCATCGATTTCCAGCACGTCGATATGCTGACCCGCCGCGATTGCAAGACAATTTTCGCAAATACAGCAGGGACTTGCGGTCGCTTTTGCACCGGAAAGACAGTTCAGGGCTTTGGCCAGAATGCGAGCCGTAGATGTTTTTCCAGTCCCGCGAATTCCAGTAAATATATATGCATGTGCAATGCGGTCTGTGTTTATTGCAGTGGTAAGTGTTTTTACCAGAACATCTTGACCCATCAGAGTGTTGAAATCTTGGCTGCGGTATTTCCGCGCGAGTACGGTGTAATTTTCGCTCATAATCTATTCTCTTTTTTATCTGGAAAATGATAGCAGATAAAAAGAAAGTGTAAAGTGAAAAAGTGGAAAACTGTCAGGTTATTAGACCAGATGCCAAAACCCGTCATAGCTTCGTCGTCGTTGTTGTAAAAGTCAATTAATTATAAACCAAACGGCTCTCTTAACGAGAGCCGTTCAGGTTATAATTCTGTCTGACAGTATCGGGACAATTACAATATCGGTGGGAAGCAGTCGCCGTCGCCGGATGCAGGACAGCAAGAACCAGTGGGTGAATCGGGGCTGGTAACGCTTGGGTCGAATACTTCACCCATGCTTGCACAACAGCCTTCATGATCCGGTGGGCTTCCGTCATCACAGCTTATACCCATAGAAACAGCGGGTGGTGGCGGTGGTGGTTTTTCAAATGGGTTTTTCAGCATGGTGCCGGCATCATTATATTGCAGTCCCAAAATCTGTTGATTATATTCCTGGGAACTCGGGGCCAATATTTGACCGCTTTGTGTGGTTATTCCGCCACGATTGCTTAAATCTTGCCAATAAGTGTTATATGCGGCTTGGGTTCTGCCCTGGTACATGTTTGATTTGCACCAGAATTCCGCAGCCCGATAATCCAGGCCTTTTGCTTGTAATTGAGCTGCATCAAGTGCAACTTCGCCGGTATTGTTGCCATTATTATCTGTTTCACAAACGCCTTGCATGCTGGTGGTAAACGCGCGAACCTGTCCCATCCATTCTTCGGGGTTGTTTGACATTTTCAGTTGGTTGCTTGGATTTACATAAGGTCTGTAAAATTCGCTGGGGGCATGGATTGCACATTTTTTATTTTCGATACCTTCCTCGCCGCATGTTACTACCAGATCGGTTGGCGAAAATACTGTTATTCTGGTTCCGGCTGCGATAGAGAATGGCGGGGTGGTATTTTCCAACATATCCATGGTAAGTTTTTGCACAACCTTGTTCCAGGTGGATATTATTTCCTGTTTTGCAAGTTCGCTGGAACGAACTTGTCCGGACTGTGTCACTGTATTGTTATCAAGATCAATCTGATTCACGAACCTGTCCGATATAGGCGCGATAAGGTTAACGGCCGCAGGAACCACAGCTGTTATCATGGGCATAAGCATACTTTCTATATAGTCTGTGGTTCCGTATCCTGGCACTCCGGCACGACCCTGGCTGTCGGCGGAAAACGGTTCTTGATCGCCTGCAAAATTAAATTCCACGCCATCCGGTCGTACAAATCGGTACCATTTTATATCCATTCGTCCTATGGATCTGTATGGCCCTGGCAGTTCGCCCGTCATGAAACCCAACATCATGGTTCCGGCCGGAACTATTATTGTGCGGCCGTTATCGGAATATACGTGGCGATCGACAGTTGCTGTGACCGGCAGATGCGACATGCGCTTTGGATCCGCGCGAATTTCT
Organism: Alphaproteobacteria bacterium; assembly: GCA_009777955.1. Taxonomy (GTDB): domain Bacteria; phylum Pseudomonadota; class Alphaproteobacteria; order Rs-D84; family Rs-D84; genus WRKW01. Next base: position 79,628 of record WRKW01000001.1, read on the forward strand.
GAAACGATTGTCGCCGGTATAGGCTTGAACTGGCGCAGGACAAATGTACGGTCGTGTGGAACGCTGGATACGGTCGCTTCGGCACCTATGGAAGATGGCAAAAGACTGCTGACTGTTCTTTGTTCTCTCATTTCTATACGGGTGGCTTCGCCTGCCGCCGGGGTTGGGGCTGATGATTGTTGCGCCCTGTTTATTGTGCGACCGCTTCTTGCGCTGGAAAGATTTGGCAGGGCAAGATTTGCAGTAACACTGCGTGCACCGATACGTTCTGAATCAGAGCCGATTGTCTTTGATTTATTCTTTATGTCATAAATCAGACCAGTATCCGGATTGTATTCGCCCGTGGGATTATTGCAATCTCTGTCACTGAACGGATGGTACATATACCGACCGCCGTCTGCACGAATCCATCCAGAATGTCTTCCAGATAAATTATATCCAGCAAATGCGAATTCGTAACACAGCTCTGCCGCTGGTGTAGCATCAATGATTACATCATTGGAAACTGGGGCTTGGGGACGGGGTTCCGGCACAGGCAACGGTTCTGGTTCGAATTCGGGTTCAAATTCTTGTTCGTACTCTGGTTCGAAAGGCAAATCTTCTTCAAAAGTAAGATCCGGTTCCAATGAATCAAAAACAGGGTCGATTTCTTCAAAAATAAATGTTGGTTCCGGTTCTGTTATGCTGAACGGTTCTGTGTTTTCTATATTCGTTAATGTTTCCGGTTGGCGGGCGGGTATATTTTCATTTTTTGATTCTTTCGCCGATAACAGAACTGGTAACTTTTCCATTTCCGACATGCTTGCCGGTTGGGTTGCCGAATGATATATTATCTGGATTTCCGCACCAGTATCTTTCAGCGGAACATCCGGTTTGAATTCCAATGTTATGTTGCATGGAACTTTTGGCGAAATTACCCCCATGTTAGTGCAAGTGGAACGCTGGGTCAGCCCATGAGAATCGGGATCTTCCAATCCGGCGATTTTAACATCTGCAATCTTTACATCCGTTGTTGCTGAAACTTCGATTCTTTGGGTTCTGGTATCGCCGACCGTGACATCGCGCCATTCTATTTCAGTCGTATCCAGCACAATACCGATTTTTACAGCGGTGGTTGTTCTTTGCGTTTTTTTCGGACTGGATAATACTAGCAAAAGTAAAATCACTACTACCAGAAACGCCGCGAACAAAAGCAACCATTGCACATGAACAGGCAACTGTTGTCTAAGATTTGTGAAAAATTCTTTAAGTTTGCTCATTTTTCATAAGGCGCAATATGACAAGTCTGTCATATTGCGTTATTGTATTCTTACCACATGACAGGCGACCGATTGGAACTTTTGCAATTGGTTGCAAAGCGTCTGAGCCTGATCTATGCCCGCCAACGGGCCGATACGCAGACGGTACAGTCGGGCAGAGCTGTTACCACCACCCAAATCGCCAACACCTTGTTCATCTATTGCGAAGAACACTTTATCCCTGTAAGGAGTCAAGATTCCCGCGCCCTCATCACCGCTGAACTTTGCAAGCATCGTAGTCCAGTAATCATTAAGTGCCTTTACCGATGTGTCGGATCGCAATTCTACCGCGACACCAGCCTGATTGCTTGTAATCAGCGGTATGTTTGTTTGTGGCAGATATGATCCCGCAGTATTGCGTTGTTGTGGTACCATGTTCAGACCCGGGCTGCCCAAAGGCATAGTTGTTGGCGCACCGTGCATTTGTTGCATCGGCATCATCGGAACTTGTTGCATTCCGTACATCTGCTGCATCTGCATCATTCCACCATCCATCACAGGCATGCCAAAATAGCCAACATTGTTAAGTGATTGGGACGAATGCATGCTGCGTGCGACATTTGCTTCTGCCAGGGCCATTACGCTTGCGGTATCTGCGATCAAGAATGGCTTTTCACGTTTCTTGATGCATACAAGCCGTTGACCGCTGCGCAGAACCATATCGCCGACCGCTTCGACGATAAGCAGGCGACCGTGTTCTCCATCAGTCCTGAACCCTACTGGACTTTCACCGCCTTCGATCAATATTGATACAACGGGTCGCTGTGTCATAGCGATGACTTTGTCTCCGAAATCGATATAGGTGAATATGCGGTCGCGCCATACGCGTTCCGGGGCAATAACATAATCGTCGGGATTTGGAACGAATATATCCAGATCGAACCGGAATTCTGATGGATCTATTTTCATTGTTTTTATCCAGCCATAATCTTCGCCGTCTGCCCCAATTGTATTGGTTCCGGCACCACTTTTTCTGGGAAATATTGAATTCATTCCGCCGCCGCTTGTTTGTCCGGCAGATGCAAAATTAACGGGCATGCTTGAATTGCCATCCAGTACAACATCGACCTGGGTATATGTGATTTCCGATGAATTCGATGGTTCGGATCGCAAATAGAACAGGTATATGTTCCCGGATTTTCCGGTGACGATAAGGTTTGTGTCAGACCCCATATTATTTTCCAGCGGGGATATAAGCATTGTGCGACTGCCTTTTTGGACATCAAACTTGAACAGGCCATCACTTCCAATATCCCCCGCTTCAATCGCTTCCCCCTGGGGCAGATTTACCATGGTAACCATTCCAGTGCGCAGTTTTATTGGCAAGATTGTGCCAGAGCTCCAGGTAAGCCTTGCATATCCGGGTTTCAGTGAACCGGCGGCCATGTTGGCTTCTGGGTGATCCCATGCCTCTTGGATATTTGCGTGCGCCTTTCCGATAAATATGGAAAAGCAAAACGCAAGGCACAAGGCGCAAAGCATAGATAGTTTTTTCATACTCTTTCCTTTAACAAATGTTTCAAGAGAGTTTCAGACATCCGGTATATACGGAAATTTATGCCTTTTGCTCTCTAAAAATCCAGCGGATCCCTGCCACCTTCAACCGTATATTCCGACACAAATATACCCAGCGGGTTTTCAAGACGACTTGCCCATTTTATGGTATTATCGTCATTACGGTTAATTTTGAAATCTATTCCTATGATAATTGTATAATCTTTTCGGCCTATTTGTAAAGCATTATCCTCGCAGAAATATTTGAAATTTACTTCGTATGTCGAATTTCCCCTTTCGCCGCGTTTCAAAAGACTTACGGGGCGATCCGCAAATTCGACCCGGCACACCAGCCTTGAATCCGGCACGTTGGTCATTATCGACTGGAACATCCTTGTCTGTGTGAATGCGTTATAGACTTCGGAACTGGACCATATGTTGACCATTCCGTTTTCACCCGTCCACCATTTCCGTCGCATGACATTGATATTTGGTATGATTTCATTGCGGACTTTTATATATTCCCTTACAAAGTTTTCCTTGAATTCTTCGATATTCGCATCATTCGGAAAATAAGATCGCACGGTTATATGGCTGTCTGCGCGTGGTTCAGTGGTAAGAATGAAAATTTGGGTTTTCGACAGGGGCAAAATGTTGGACAAAGTCACGACCAGTGCGACAACGGTCGCGAGCGCGGTCGCGAACACGAATGTCAGGATTCTGGACATTAAAATAGGCGGTTCTATGGTATTCATCACTCCCCCATGCGGGGAGTGTAGTAAAAACCACTAACCCTTGGCAAGTGCTTTTTTAATTGCCGGATGTGCTTCAAATCATAATCCACAGCGGCAGGCATGACGATGGTGTCGTGCTTTACGCGACGCATTAATTGTTCATTCAAAAAAACGAAAGGCATGATGGCTCTCTTGCGAGAGCAGTTCGGGTTATATCATGTCAATTGTTTATCGATCATTTGGATTTGTTTACTAACTTCTTCCTGCTCTTTAATAGATTGCTTTTGGCTAGTTTTCTTTTCTTTTTTCAACTTATTAATTTTAAGTTGTGATGCCTTGGCAGCTTTGGCTTTTTCGGCCTTTTCTTTTTTGATTTCTGCTTCTAATTCGTCGTCTTTTTTCGTTCCTTTCTCTTTTACTATTTCCATCTTTTGTGTCAGCCTTCTTTTCGCTTCTTTGATAAGTTCCTCTTTATGCTTAGACACTTCTTTTTTAACAATGTTTTTCGATGCTTCGATGTTGTATCTGGCACTGTCGTTATCCATTATCTGTTTAATAGTTAAGCTTTTAGCATGGTTGATTCCCGGTTGATGTTTTTTTAGTTCCGTAATTGTTTTTGGATCTGTTACCCGCATCCTTTGTTCAGCAAGTTGGTTGATCATTTCAGGGGTCGGATTTTGACCCAGCATCTCTAACAATTCGTTCAGAAGTTTTTCAACAGTCTGAAAATTCTTTACATTATTTAATACTTCCATTAAGTTTCCGGCTTGTTTTATCTGTTCCAGCGTAAGGCTTTGGATATTTACACCATCTATATCCAATGTCTTTTTTAATTTATCCAGTGTTTCTCTTTCATTGTCCGAGAATTGTCCTATACCAAATAATTTCCTTAACTTTTCGGCGCGTTCAGATTCTTCTTTCGAAAGATTCGGGTCGTCTTTCATGGCAAGTATGTTTTTTAATGCTTCCGATATATTTGCGGCTTTTTTACGATCCCAGTCCCCATCTCTCAGTTGAATTTTTAATTCTTCAGCGTGTTTCAGGTCTTCTGATGTAAGAGATCCAGATATGCTTCCTTTATTCAGTATTCCTTTTAATTCTTTTTTTACCGTTTGTTCAAAATCATCTAAATGATGCTCGCTTAATTCATTTCTTAATTTTTCGGCATCAATTTCAACACGTTGAAGTTGCTTCGGTGTAAGGCCGGATCTGTTCCCTTTTCTTAAAACTTCTTCCAATTCTTTCAGTTCTTTTAATTTTTTGTCCAGCTGTATTTGCTTAATGCGATTGTTTTCTTCGATAGATTCCCTTTTGGGATCATCCAGGATGGGTTTTTCATCTGGGTTATCTATATCTGGGGCATCAACCCTGTCATCTGGTGTTAATGGCTCATCTTCGGATATTTCACTTTGGCTATCTATATCGTCGGATTTATCGGTGCCCGGTTCTGGCATACCGTCTATATCTGGGGCATCAACCCTATCATCTGGTGTTAATGGCTCATCTTCGGATATTTCACTTTGGCTATCTATATCGTCGGATTTATCGGTGCCCGGTTCTGGCATGCCGTCTATATCTGGGGTATCAACCCTGTCATCTGAGATTATAATAGGGATAGATGAGTCCCCACTATCATTTGAGATTACAATAGGAATAGGTAATGGAACAGGTGGTTCTTTATCATTATCGGTTTCAACGTTTACGTTTTTTCTCCATATCTCAGAAAATTTTTGGATTTTTGTTGTCTTATAAACTTTTTCTTTTTCCTCTTCTGAAAGTTGCGCAAAGGCAGTTTCATAAATTTTTCCGATTTCAGGATTCAGATCTTTACCCATATTCGCAAAATTTTCAATATAATCTTTATCATCAAAAGCATCCTCTCCTATAAGATGATCGAATAGCATTGGTTTGTTATTTACCATTGCGCATATGTCATCAATGTAATATCCGAATTTGTCGTTATATAAGATGATAATATCTTTCCAATCTTTCGAAAGTTCCGGTTCAGCAGTTTTTTCCACACTTTTTTCCCAAAAATATTCGGAATCAAAAAGTTTGTTCTTTTTTTCGATCTCTTTTTTCAAATTCTCGATAGCCTTTTTGTCACCGGCCATTGCATCATCAAACAATTCTTTTGCAGATTTATTTTTGCCGGGATTATCGAAAAATTTCTTTATCTCGGCGGCTTTATCTTTTAACTTGTTACCAATTTTTTTGGCTTCATTTATACCCCTATCAATTAAACCGTCGGGTTGTTTTTTTTCTGTTTGATCATGCTGAGAGTCCTCTTCGTTTGTTTTGTCGTCTATGTCTCCGGGGCCTATGCGATATTTGTTATTTTCTGGGTCTTTGGGCCATTTATTCACACTGGTCATTATCATGTTAAAAAATTGCTTAAATTCTTTTTTTTCAGATTTTTCAGATGCATCGTCTTCTGCACGCCAGCTTTTCAGAAAACGGTGAATTCTATTGTGGTTGCTGGTTATCTGTATCGCACCGTTAAATACTTCGTATCCATAGTCATCCCCAGAGAAATTTATATATATAGCATTGGGATAAATATGTATTTCTGATTTTTTATCTTTCAAGTCAGATTTTAATTGATTCATAAACTTTTGATAAGGAATATTTTCGTAATGTTTTTGAATCTTTCTATCGGTATCATCTTCTTGGCGAACTTTTTCCATAATTTTATAAAGATCAACATTGCCATCTTTTTGGGCTTCCAAAACTTTTTGTATAAAATCCCTTGTTCGCCCGGGGGCAAAAGTCAATTTTTTTCCGGAAGTTTTGGCTTCTAAATGTGTGCATATTGATACGACTTCGTCAAAATAAGGTTGTTTGCCGAGAGCAATGGAATAACGATTCATGTAGGGATAAGATGTTTTATTGTGCATATTAATAATGCATGTTGGTATATCGCTGATGACCCCTTGGGGGGAATGCAGTTCATATGCATAATCTTTATTTCTGGGGATAACCAAGAAAGAGCTATTTCGGTCTGGATGGGCAACAAAATCGACTTCGTTAGATTCGATATCAGATTTTAATTGATTCAGAAGTTCTTTAATGGCTTGCGTTTTATCGTTATAATCTAATTCAGATCCGGTATTGGTTTGTGGGCTGTATGACATTTTTATCTCCTTAAATTACTTATTAAATTAACATGATTATACACTAAAAAGATACGTGTGTCAAGTTTTGTCAATAAGTGTGTTTGCAAAAGAAATTCAGTCTTTTCCGTCCGCCATCGCATGATTTGCGGGCGGGGCAGGTTGGCATACTAAACGCGATTCAAATTACAATCCATACCAATCAGAGTGGCTATTTTTTACTTTGTGGATTTGTCCGTGCCAATATAATAATTCCGATGGCTATGAATACCGCCATCGACAGCATTGCTGTTCTATATCCGCCGCCCAATGCCAGAACTCCGCCCCATGCCAATGGTCCCACCATTGATGAAAAACGTTCGAATATAGTATAAAATGAAAAACCGTATCCAATCTGTCCTTTTTCAAGGTTCGTGCTTATATACGCACGGCTTATTGACCATCCGGCACCAATGGTCAGCCCCAACACCGCCGCCAGTGCGAAAAATAAATTCATATTATTTGCCGCCGCAATCGTTGGAATCAGCGAAAGCCAAATCCAAAGAACACCGATCAGACAACGTCTGATACCAAGTCTGTCACCCAGGAATCCAATCAAAAGGGCACCGATTGCCGCCGCAATCTGGACAACGATAAGGATTATCGATGTCATGCCATCCGCCATATCCAGTACTTTGCCCGCGTATATTGAATAATTGTTTGTAATCGTGTTCAGCGCGTTGGTATAAAAGAAAAATGCGATCAGAATGGGTGCCGCCGCAGATGTGAAAAGAAATTGGCGGAATTTTTTCCAATCGAAACCCAATTTTATTTTATGCTTTTTTGCCGGTGATAGTTTGGTTGTTTTTTCTTTGTAAAAAATCATCAAAGGCAATGTCAGGATCAGCATCAATAAAACGGATGGAATCAAAGGTGCAAGCCGCCCCCCCATTTCTATCAATGGCAAAGATATTACCAATCCGAAAATCATTCCTGTGGCACTGCAAAACTGGGCCATTCCAGATGCACGGGCACGGTATCTGATACCAGACAGATCATTCAACAGCGGATCAAAAAATACGTATGACATCTGAAAAAAATACTGTCCAGCTATAAGGGATAAAAACGCAACCGCCACGGGCATGTTGTAAATGGCACTGTAACCCGCCACCAGATAGGCCACGATTGTACCGATGGTCGCCATGTTCAAAAGCAATTTTCTATTTCCGCATTTGTCTGTATACGTTGCCAATGCGGGTGCGGTAAGCAACAACATCACCGCCGTAATAACGAATACCAGATTATATCCCATATCGGATACGCCGCCATCCAGAACCAGCCATTTGGAAAAATAAACCAGAAAGTTCACGAACACGATAGAGTTCGCGAAGGTGTAAAGACACCATAAGAATAACTTTCTTTTATCCATTTCTGGTACTATAATGCAATTGCGATGAATATAAAAGAAATTATTTTATTATCAGGCGTGGTAATTTTCATGACAGACGTGTCGATCGCCAGCCCGGATGATTTTAAATTAAAGGCATCTGTTGGTGCCATGGTTTTCGCAACGCCAAAATACGAAGGTTCGGATATATATCAACCTTTGTACATGCCGGAAATAGATTTACAATACGGTCCTTTTTTTACATCCGTATCACAGGGGGCGGGTATATATATTCCTGTGAACGAATCACGCAGCCTTATTTTTGCGCCCGCTTTACGATGGCGCGTAAAAAGAAATCTTGGCGAACCGCGAGATGCAATAGAATATATCGGGGATGTCCGTCCAACAGTTACACTGAATACCATATTAAAGCTGGATCCCATCATGTTTAATTTTCGCATGACCGATGGATTGTCCGACAGCAACAAAGGGGCATCATTTAATATTGGTACAACGTGGCAGAATAATATTGGAAACAGGACAAATATTACCCTTTATGCTACTGCGATATATGGAAACAAATCGTATAACCAGACTTATTTCGGAATAACCAAAGTCGAAAGTGTACATTATGGATACGAAGTTTATAATGCATATTCCGGTTTTAAGAGTGTGGATGTGGGCGGAATTTTCAAATACTTTGTAACCGATAATATTTCGATTGATTTTCATACAGAGTTTTTGCGGCTTGTCGGATCTGCCGCAAAATCGCCGATTACATTTGAAAAAAACCAGATGTTGTTTGGCTTTGGCGCAACATACGTGTTTTAATAAAGTTATTTAAAAAGGAATGCGTAAAAATTGTCGAATTCGTATCGTGCGTACAGCGCACACTACCGTCATGTTTTCTGTTTTTTGAATGAATAATGAATAGTGAATAATGAATAATTAATGCGTCGCGCAAAGCGCGACACCAACGTCATGCCTGCGGGCGGCAGGCATGACGATAATTTGTCTAAAACAACCATTCATCTGTATTTACCGGGATTTTTTCTTCTGATTCATTCTCGTTTTTTGGAATATCAATTAATACCTGGTCTGGTACAGCCTTTACGACTATGGGTTTGGGATTAACCGGACAGGCGTATTCACAACTTCCGCATCCTATGCACAGATCCGGGTTCAGATGCGGAATCCTTGTTCCATCGGGTTGTTCTATCATATATAAAGCCCCGACAGGACATACTTCGGAACAGGCTCCACAGTCTGTCTTTGCTGTTACTGTGATGCAATTCGACAAATCAAGATGGGCCAGCCCGATTTGCAAACGTTGTTTGTCTTTAATGGGCATATTGGTTAATGCCCCGGTTGGGCAGACTTTCATACAATATTTACACTTGAATTCACATACGCCTCTTTTGAAATTCATGTGTACCAAAGGCTTGCCAAGAGTGGCGGGTCTTAACACTTTTCCCCTGCACCCCATGACGCATAGATTGCAATTTGTACATTTCGACAAGAATTTTTTTCTGGAACCCGCCCCGGGGGGAAGTATAATGGCATCGTCCGTCTGATTAAACTTAACAGAATTTTTTATAATTTTTCCGGAACCCAGGGCACATGCTGCCAAAAGTCCCCCGAACAATATATTTCGTTTTGAAAGATCTATTTCATTACCATCTTTTTCTTTTCTTTTCATGGCACCGGTTATTTTAAATCCAATCGCGTTTCTTGGACATATTGATATACAGCCCATACAGCGCACACATCTTTCGTTATCTATATTTTTACGTTCAATGCTTATACAGCCAACGGGACATTTTTTGATGCATTGCATACACGAAAGGCATTTGTCTTCATCTATTTCAAGTTGTACCAATCCTTTCTTAGAACACAGTCCAAGCAGGGTTCCTATCGGACATATCGTTGTGCAGAAAATTCTTTTTTTCCAGATAACCAGGCAGACAAGTAATATTAAGGGCAGAATCGCGCCAAAAATAATCCATAATGAATCCAAGGGTTGTGTAATAATTCCATACGGAACCATCATATTATGGATTGATATTAATGTCGGAATGATTGTTCCCGTGGATATTCTTCCAAAACCGGAATATGGATCCAACAGCGCGAATCCTATGGCAGATCCACCCAGTAAAAGCATTACACAGGTTATGAATATGCCATATCTTAAACCTCTATAGTTTCTAATAGTTTTTATTTTTCCGGGAATGAAACATCCTATTAAATCCTGGAGTATTCCCAGCGGGCAGATGAAACTGCAATAGATTCTGCCGAATATAAATGTAAATAAAAGTATTGATAAAAATATTGCCAGGGATGATAGCGAAAAGGCAGTTACCAGTTTGATTATATTCGGGGCAAGTTGTATTTGAGTCCATTTAAAAACATATATTCCAACAGCAGAAAATGCCATTATGCTTAACAACATAGATAATGTTGCCAATATTAATTTAATTTTGTTCAGGCTGACTTTCATACGGTTATACATCTATCCTTTTTATATTAAGCTTTTTTATATCGCTTGTTCCGAACCCAAGATCTTCGGCTATTTTTATATATGAAACTTCATCAAGGTTATATTTCATTATTTGGGCGGCTATGGAATCCAAAGCCACCATATCTGGCGATATCAGTTGGTACTTAATTAATTCGACATCGCTAAGTCCTGTGCCACGGGGGCCGTTTGACAGCATAACCCTGTATGCGTCTACTATCGTCAGTGTGGGCTTTATATATAAAGGCAATTCGGCGATGCATTGATTCAGGTCATTGCTGTGCAAATATCTTCTATCCCATATATATCCCATAAGGTTTTTTATGGCGCATGTCATCTTGGCACCACCATGATTTTTCAATACAGGAACGTTTATTATAACATCCGCGTCTAATAATGGTTTAAACAGGGCGGTTTCTTTTAATCTTTTGGCTTTATGGTTGCTTATCTTTTCATAAAGATTTTCTTCGTTTGCTGGTAACATCCGACCTCCGGCTTTCCTTACCGCATCTTCGATACCACTGTTTTTATAAGAACTTCTCCAATCATTCAGAGTATGGTCGAATACCGAAACTTCGGATGCCCCAGCTGCCAGGGCTTGGCGTACAATTTCCCCGACAAGAATGGGGTTCGTGTTTGCAGAATATTCCGGGGCAGAATCAAAAGATGCATTTGGTTTTATAATTACTTTCTGTCCCGGTTTTATAAATGCTTTCATACCCCCAAATTCTTCTATGCCTTTGCGGAACATTTCATCTGGTTCGCCGTTCCTTATTGCGACTATATCTGGTTTATTGTCTGAATTTTCTTCTATTCCTTTTAATGGGTCAATATCCTGCCTTTGTTCGCCTTTCTTTTTACCAAATACTATTGCGCCGGCGATTCCGGGTACATTATTGATAACTAATCCCCCCGCCAGTACAAGTGCAAAAGATTTTAAAATTTCCCGTCTATTCATGTCAAAACCGTTTTTTGGGTTCGTTTCCATACGTCAAATTATTATGTATAAACTTTTTTACAAAGTTTACCTTTTATCATTTAAGCACATTATAAACTGTGTGCAAGTCAATAATTTTCGTGGATATAATTATAACCTGAACGGCTCTTTTAAAAGAGCCGTCACGTTTTACGTTTTTTGAATAAATAATGAATAATTAATGCGTCGCGCAAAGCGCGACACTACTTTACAAGTACGACAGTTATATCCATAAAAGTCCATGTTTTTTATACGTTGCTTTGATGGGGTTGGTTGTGTATGATATATACATAACCAAAGGAGATATTCCATGAACAAGATAATATATGCATTAAGTGTGGTTTTGTTATTTTTTGGATGCGCACACAGTCCGGCCGAACGCAGTGTGACCCCCACCCAGACTTATGAAGTACGTACTGTTGTAATAGAAGAAAAAAACAGAAACAGAGAACGTCATAACAGGAATACCCAGGTCAAGCAAGAACCCGTGGTACAACAGGTTGTTATAATAAAAGAACAAGTCGTCCCGGAACCTGAAACGCGGGTTGGAAATGATGAAAATCGTCGCGATAGAGATGCCGGAAAAAAGCAAGTTCCTGTTACAAAACCGACAGTTGTAACAAAAAGTAAATCCGACATCGAAAACCGTACAAATCGCCGTGATAATAATCAGCGAAAAGAAAACATAAGTGTTGAAGCCGAGATTGAAACAGAAGTCGTTGCAGAATCCGAACCCAGATCCGGGGCTGGTAAGAAACGAAAAAATTGAATTAAAATAGCATAAGCATCTGGTGTTTTTAAGTTATAACAAAAAATATTGTTTCATAATTGGAACAAGATTTGTGTTTTTTATCAATTTCGTGATTAAAATCTTACACTGATGCTTTTTGTCAGACCTATGTCAGAACCTGTTATATCTGGGTTAGATTGATTTTTGTATCATTTTGTTAAATTAAATCTTTTATTTCTCCGTATTTAGCTATATCTCTTGCGATCCATTCGTCTATATCCTTTGGATTATCGGGGAATTTGATATTTTTGCCCAATTCGAAATCGTATTTGGCGGGCGACAGGCGCGCATGGCCACCACTGGCACCCCACGTTAATTCGCCGACCAAGATACGATCGCCAACACTGTATAAATCCAAACGCACGAACGGCAGATTTGCAGTTATTTTCTTTGCCAATGCGATTACTTTATCAAAATTTTTTGGTTGTGGGATATTTGGATAACTTGGGTGGAATGCTTGCTTATTATTGTATAACCCGTGTTTTACCGGGATATATTTATAATCCGGAACCGAATAATAAGAAATAGTTTTGTTTTTCGACATTACAGGTACGTCGGGAATTTGTTGATGCACAGCCACCAGGAAAACATTACCCATACTGCACATGAATTTCAAATCTTCGACGGGTGTTCCATCGGGATTTTCAAGATATTCTTCTGCAATTATGCGATTTTTAGTAAAATCAAGAATGCCAGTTGCCGGGTCGCGAATAAATTCATTCAATTTGGCCAGGGTTTCTTTCTTATCCATTTTGGATTTGTCTTTGATAATAATGACCTGCTTGCTCTGCCAGCCCACGGTTGCTTTTAAAACAAAGCTGTTTGGCAGCTTATCAAAGTCAATCTGTTCCGGCCAATCATATACTCCATAGAGCTTTACTATATGTTCGTCGCCGACTATATCTTGCACAAATTGTTTGGCCAGAAATTTATGCCTTAAAATCCATTTTATCGGGCTGCGTTCGTAATAATTTACTATAATATGCAGTATATATTCCATTAAAGATTGTGGCCGAATGTAATTCGGAAAATATTCACCGCCATTTTTGTTAATAAAAATATCTGTTTCATAGGTAAACCTGTCAAGCCCATGAATCCCAAAACATCGGGTTAGATAGTCCAGCTTTGCCTCTAATCTATTAAAGATAATGGCGTTTTTCTTTCTTGAACGGAAACGTTTAAGCAGGTTTTTAATTTTCATATTTAATGTATAGTATATTAAAAATTGCCTGTAAACAAAAAAGTATACTAAGCCATGGGTACAAATAATTCATAGATAGAGAATTATAACGGCAACGCAAATGTTTAATAATGAATAGTGAATAATGAATAATGTATGTATCGTGCGCTATGCGCACGATGCCTTATCGTACAGTGGATGCCCACAGTACGGTAACTGTTTAAAATTTTAACTTGCGCAAATGTTGCCACAAAGAACAACTATGGGCATGCGGCGGTTTTGATAATTTTTTTTCTAATGTGCGTTTAATATCAGACGGAAAAGTTCCGTTTATCACGCCTGTTTTATAACATTCTTTGTACATTTTCCATTTATAATCCTTGTCCAGTTTTTGTTCTTTGATTTGTGCGGGTGTTAATCCATCCGGCATACTGGGTAGATGTGAAATTCCATGTGCAAGAAAATTCAATTTTGTTCGAACGCATTTTTCGCAATATCCACAGTTTTTTGACAGGTCATTGTAATTCGACCAGCATACGCGAAGATTTTTGACACCAATATCCCAATCTTTTATAAGTCCGGCTCTGTCACATCTGTTATGTTCATAGCCATCATTAAAAAAATGAAAAACATCGCTGGACATCAAATTGTCTGTAAACGGATTCAGTCCCCATATTATCTGGAATCTATGTATGTGTTGATTGGTGGCACAACCAAACGAATATCCGCCCTGGAAAAACATCAATGTTGCGGCCATTATCGCACCATGTTCCATTTCCCAATCATGGGGAAATTCGCGATAGTTCGTTTCAACCCGCACCAAATCTACACCGATATCCCGTGTTGTTTCCATTGCGGAATTAAGTGCGGCTTTGTATTTGTCTGGCTGATTCAATGGAATATCCGCGCCATGTATGAAAACGGATTTATCATAAAAGTAATTTTTTCCTGTTGCTAATTTTTTTGCGTATTTATATGCCGTATATGTCGCATCCAGCCCGCCGGAAAAACAAGTTATCAATTTCCCATCATTATTAAATTTTTCATTTTTAATTTCATCACCGGTTATATTTACAGATTTATATTGTTCCGGTTTCCACAAATTCCAAATTTTTGTGAATAATTTAATGTTATCTGCAAATTCGCGGCTGAACTTTGCGCCATGTATTTCAAAATTACCACCAATACGCATCATCGGAAAAACCAACGCCATGATAAGCGGGTCGGCGCGATCGGTCATATCGTCGGCCACCGACTTTGGGAATTTGAAATAATAAATCGCCCCCCCAATTTCGGCGGATTTTACAATTTCATCATTTTCTATAAAAGATTTTATGTTCACTTTCATCATTTAATTTTCTTCAATATCCTATCGAAATTATCCATGGCGGTTTTCTGGGGATTTATATTTGAGATATCGGGCAGATCTTTGCAGAAATGCGCACGCGGATAATTTTTCATTGTATTTTCATACACACCGGACAATTTGCCATAGGAATTATCCAGCATATAAACTTCCTTTCTCATTAATGCGGCGGCAATTCCTATATGCAGTCTGTCGGTTATTACAGCATCAAAATTATCAACGGCGGCCAGCATAATTTTCGTCCCAAATTCAAAAAAAGCCTGCGGTGAATTCCACTGCACATGAAATTTATTAGATAAATCCATATCGGTTTCATTTTTCCAACCCGTACTTTCTTTATCTATGCGCATCAGTTTGGCGGTCTTTGATGTAATGGCCGCCAACCCTTTGCGGACATTATTAAGGGCATGTTTTTCTTTTTCCCCCATCTCGATTTCCCCATGTAAAATTTCTTCGGTCATTCGGAAAGCCATATCATGGTCAAGAATTATTTCTGCCTTTGTATTTTTGGATAATAAATATTCATAGCTTCGTTTCTCACGACAGAACACAATAAATCGTTCATCCAGTATATCAATCAAACTTTGAACATTGTTAAAGCTGCTGGGCAGAATTACAATGCGTTTCGCTTTTTTGAATACCGGAATGAATTCTTTGTCCCACGTTTTTTTGTATTCTGGGTTCCAAATTCCACCACCACCGTAAACAACGACATCTTCTTGTTTGCCGTGCCACATGTGCCAGTTCAGGTTATTTCTGTTGAAAAACTGGAATGTTGCTGCGGAAAGCAACGCGTCGCCCATATTTCCCGGATTGGGAATAAATGCGAAGTTCGGCATTGATTGAAGAACGGAAAGCAGTTTTGAATCGTCAACCTTGAACGGATGGAAATTCTTTGTGGAAAAATCTGGATCGAATCTGCATTTTTTTTCTTTAAATCGTTTATGGGCAATACGTATAAATCCAAACAGATAGTGTTTGGTTTTTTTGTCACCATATCGTGTTTTCCAAATAGGAATGCCGACAAAATATATTTTTTTCTTGCCGACGGTTTCTTTGATTTTAACCAGTCCGTGGGAAAGCTTTTTTTCTGGATTAAAGAGAGTTCTGTTTTCAAGCATCAAAAACTGGTTGAGCAGACTTCTGGAAAAATCGTCGGGTTTCCATTGCTCGCGCCGTATAAAGTCCAGTGCCAGGTCATATATGCCAGATTTTCCGATCTCGGTTGATTCAAGTCTGATGGCGCATTGGATATATGAAAAAAATATTTTTCCCATGTAATCTCTGTATAATTCAAACAAATTGTTGCGTTTCAAATATTCATAAATTGCTATACCTATTTTTATCCAGTCTGTGTTAGATCCGGGTTTGCCCGCAAATGCCTGGTTCATGATAGACCCCGCACGGCGGCGGTAATAATATAATTTTTCCGGGACGAAAAACGCGTTTCTTGCCCAACAAGCATAAATTTGGGAAAAGTAATTATCTTCAAATTTCAACCCTTCGGGAAACCAAATATCATGTTTGTCCAGTATGTCACGCCGAAAAATTTTGTTCCATGCCGTGTCATTGCCCACCCCGTACAGAGTGTTGTCGCTTATTTCCCGCAAACCGTTGAATTTGACGTTAAAATATGCCTTGTCCGATTTAGCAAGGTTTTTGTCGGCTTCGTAAATAACATTAACGCCACAAACCGCAATATCAGCATTGCTGGGTTCAATCGCGTTCAGCATTTTTTCGCACATTGTCGATTTGTAAAAATCATCGCTATCCAAAAACATGATAAACGGCGCGTTTGAATTTTTTATACCCGTATTTCTGGCCGCCGATAGTCCGCGGTTCTTGTCATGGGATATGATCTTTATACGCTTATCATTTGTTGCAAATTCGTGGGCGATTTTCATAGAATTGTCAGTCCCAAGATCGTCGACCAATATGATTTCAATATCGGACAATGTCTGATTGATAATGCTGTCCAAACATTTGTGGATATATTTTTCCACATTATAAATCGGCACAATTACGGATATCTTGGGCTTTTTTTCTATCATTATTTTTCTTCTTTGGTTAGAAATGGGATAAGTCCGAATAATCTGTATATTATCTTCGTGGATTTGTGTCTGATTTTTATCAATGGCACAAACCAGAAAACACAAACGGTTGTCATATTATGACTGTTTTTGATTTTCAATAAAGGGATAAAACCCAACAGTTTTAATTTATAAATTTGTGCGTCCTGTACATTTGTTTTTTTCAATAAATATAGCAAAAGACGCACTTCATTTTGTTTGGCCAGGTATATCGCATAGTCCATATTTTGACTTTTGTACAGGTCGATGTGTTTGTTTTTTGACCATAATCCTATTGCGGTTTTTACAATTAAAACCATCATTTCGATCGAGCCAGTCTTATAAAAAGCATATTCAAAAAGCAATCTTATTTTCTGAGAAAAAATCAAATTATAAGTTTCCGTATCCAGGTCAAGGCTGTTTATAAGATTGACACTGCTTTCTGCCATCTTTGCAAGGGATTTAATTTTTTCGTCGCAATATTGTTCCGAATCCAGTGAATTAATCCGCCTGATGTAATGATAAAAGGTACCTTCGACCAGTTCTATTTTATTTGCGCGGGATACTGTTTGGATCAGGAAAAACCGATCTTCACTGACCGTTAATTCGGGGGGAAAATTGATCTGGTAT
The DNA here is from genome assembly GCA_009777955.1 of Alphaproteobacteria bacterium. Lineage (GTDB taxonomy): Bacteria > Pseudomonadota > Alphaproteobacteria > Rs-D84 > Rs-D84 > WRKW01. The sequence continues at coordinate 97,159 of WRKW01000001.1, forward strand.
TTTTTTATAAAATCATGGCTGTAAATAGCAGACCAAAAAGAATTATCAAAATATATTTTATTTTTCCGTATTTTATGTAAACACGAAGTTCTTTTGGAAGTTGATCCATCAAAGTCCGTAATAAGAACTTCGCCTTTGGCAATATCGGCATCGGTGGCATCGGCGGCGGAATAAAGTTTTTCATAAAAGTCTGGGTCAATATAATCGTCAGAGTCAACAAAACCAATGTATTTGCCTTTGGCTGTTGCCAAACCCGCATTGCGGGCGGCGGATACTCCGCCATTTTCGGGCAAGGCAATGACCACTATTTTCTTGTCTTGCTTTTCATATTGGCGCAAGATTTCCAATGAATTATCTGTGGACTTATCATCTATGCAAATAATTTCTATATTTTGCAATGTCTGTCCGATCAAAGAATCCAGACACAGTCCCAGCCATGGGGCGACATTGTAAACCGGAACTATGATTGAAACAGCTATTTTTGTATCTGTCATTTTTTAATCTTTATGTTATTTTGTGTGCTTAGGTGCCTTTTGTAGCATAATTTTATATCGTTGTCAAAAAAATCAAGACAGATTCTTTTACATTATTGAAAGATTTTGGGACAATGATTTTGAATAGTTTATTAAACAGGTTGAATTTTTTAAAGACCCGGTTAATTAAATATATACATGAAGTTATGCAGTATTTTCTTGGTAATTAAGCGTTAAAATAACAATACAAATCTTAAAATCAATTTGTTTTGTATTTGCGTACACCGTTATGCCGACATATTTTCAGCGACATAGTACCGCCCGCTGCAACGCATAGTGTCATTATAACCAGATACCATTTCAGCCAATCCATATTACCGGAAAATCCGATTGTGAATAATATCAAGAAACTTAAAATCCGACCCAGATTCAATGCCATTTCACGTACTACGAAGAATTCCGCGCGACAATCACGCGATACGCATGCCGCAGAATTTGAAGTATTGAACGTATTTATATTCTTTACTTTTGTTATGAAATTCATTCCAGATGATTGGGCAAAACGGTATAGTATAAACGACAATTTTCCGGTAAATACCAAGAATATAAAAGCTGTGGATACAACAAGGATATTGGAAATTATAAGCAATATTGGAAAATGTTCTGGTCGCCCGTATCGCCCGACCAAAAAACTGACCATTATGGCGACACCGGCAAAGACAGAGCTGATAATACCCAGATTCAGATTCGTGTGAAACAGATACACAATATACATCGTGGTTACAACATTCAACGGTTCACTGTACGAAAATCCAGCCAGAAATTCGGTTAAAAATACCCGACGAACCAGAATTGATCTGCGTGCCTGGGGTATAAAAACCGACAACGAAAATCGTTTGGAAGTGACATTCCGACTGCGTATAAAAAATGATAATATCAATTCAAACCCCAGAAAAAGCAGCATTGCCACAGCCATGTGTTCATAAGAACCAATGGTAATAAACAGTCCCAGGAATAGGGGCGTTGCGACGGATGCTATGCCGCTGACCATTGCGCTGTATCCGGTATATGCTGTCATCATGCGCTTTTTTATTTTTTCGCCGATAATGATGTTAAATGGACAATGACGAAATGCCATGGCCAACCCGTATACTGCGCCGAATATAGCAATATATGGTGCAATGCCGTCACCTGTTAAAGCAATCGCGCCCAGGCACAGTGCCTGGATCAATATGCTGATGCGATATATCTGCATCTTGTCTTTGCGTTTTACTGTATCGGCCAGCAATATAAAGCCCAACGTTATGACGGTGTAAAGTGCTATTTTGTAAATGGAAATTGATATGGCTTCGCTTTGGGCGATTTGCATGATATATGCGATCAGGAATGTGCCAAAGAAAGTGCCAACGATAGAATGTATCGCAGACAGCATGATAAGTATTTTTGCTTCGGAATGTAGCCGCAGTTTCATTCGGTAATTATATCATAAATCGCTTGCAAATGCAAAAAATCCGGATTGATAACTGGGTTTGAAAAACTGGCATAACAAATCAAATCTTTTAATAACAGGGTATAACACCCAGCTCTTCGGCGGCTTCGTAATCCGAAACGAAACGATTTGGGTTTTTGGTTTGGCGATAGTTTTCAGCAATTGCTGCCACATCATCATCAGATAACCATATACAATCTTTACGGGGTATATAATCATAATCTTCTTCGGATGCGTTTGTACTTGATTTCTCTTCAACTAAATTTATATATTCGAAAGAATTTTCGTAATCATAGCAGCACGGACAAATGCAACCATTCGTATTGTATATCATTGCCCCAAGTATTATTAATGTACCAACAATTCCGATTTTATAGAATATTTCTTTCATGCTGACCCTATAATCATTTTATATCAAAACTTTCGGATTTGAAATTGCAATAATAGCGGCCGGATTTTGCTTTGAATTTTAATACACAATAATCTGTATCGGTTTTACCGCCGGGATAATACATTGTGTCGCCGGGTTGCCAAATCATATCTTTTGATTTTTGATCTTCCAAAACTTCCATTGTGCCAACCAGCATTAACCCCTGGTAAGCAAACATATTTTTTGCGTAAAAATAAATTGCCGCATTTTTATTTTTGCGAAACTGCGAAACGCGCAGACTGCTGGTATTTGTCGAGAACCAGAATTCTTTAAGCCCATTTCTTTTCCGTGGTGCCAGCATTGCTTTTATATTTGGAAACCCATCTTTATCAATCGATGCTATGAATGATGTTTTTGTTTTATTAATCAATTTTTCAAATTTATCTATTTGCATACTGATTCCTTTATTATGTCAATAATTTCGTGGACAAATTTTTAACGGTAACGCAGTTGCCGTCATTCCCACACAGGTGGGAATCCAATGTTTATATAGGTGTCTTTCGTTACCGCTTATCCGTCAGTTCTGCCATAGAATAAAACTTTCTGAAAAGGCCATTTTTTCATGAACTCACGAACTTCTTTTTCAAGAATCGGGTCAAGACCCTTATCAAATTCGCTTTTTCTTACCCACATATAAACAATCGCATCATAGCCATCTTTATCATAAGGATATATATAAAAACACCCCAAGCAGACAGATTCATCGGGTGCCATAACTGTATAAGCAAACGAAGACCTGCATTGGAATTCTTTTTGATGCCAGCCTAAATCTATCAAATCTTGCTCTAAAGACATATTGGGCGAGGGCCAGGTGCTATTCGAACCAAATACACCTTGTAAATGTTCCACGCTGGTCATAACGGCTTCATAATCTTTAACCACATCATTCACCGTCAGAATTCTGGCTTTCATTTTATCAGTTAAAAACCCAGACGGTATTTCAAAATCATTCGGTATAAATTTTTTCATAATTTTTATCCAATTTGTTTTTGCATTATAAATCACGAATCTATATAAAGAAAGATAAATATATGAAAATGAGGATTGTACAAGTCAAAAATTTCGTGGACAAATTCTTAACAACAACTGCGTTGCCGTCATTCCTGTAAAAGTCAAAGTTTCGGCATAGCACAGCGACAATGGATGGCTCGGCGTAAGCCACCCGTAGCTTTAGTAAAGGGTGGGATAGCTCAAAGTCTCGGCGTAGCGCAGCGAAGACGGATGCAGTTATCGGGTCAATGATTTGGTTGGATTTGCTGAATTGGCAAGAGAAGTTAAATTTTTCAGAGAAAATTTATTTTGTGGGTACTTTTCTTGCAATAGCCATAAGAGCAAATGCAAGCACATCCATTGCTGATTGTGAATGCTTGGGCGTAGGAATTACAACTTCGTATTTCAATTGCATTCCTTCTTGTATTTTTGCATTTGGAACAAAATCAACAATAACATTGGCTACATGACATTTGTTTTTACATCCAAGCCCACATTCTTCGCAAGTAGTCCATACTGCGTTATTTAAATCATTGTCGGGTGTTTGTGTAATAATACGAATCCCATCGTCTCTCATTATTCTCACCTATTATTTGTACCCTACAAACTCTCTACCTGTGATATTATAAAACAAATATTTCCGAGTTGCATTAAAATAATTAAAATCTGGGCAACTGGATTCGAACCACACCTTTGTTAAGGCTACGGGTAATTACGCTTTGGAAAGGTAAGGAAACCAATCACTTTGATGAGATTATCGGTTTAAGCCCGCTAATTCAGGCAGTTTTAGAAAAATCATACATCTTCCGATAATGTAAATATATCTACAAATAAATCATGTATACTGTTTATATGTTCTACTTTGACTTGTTGTTTCTTTATGAAATTACATGCTGCCATATGAAAAGTTTCACCAGTGTCTAATCTTTTATAAACAATTATATCTAAACCGTTTACATTTTGAACATTGATAATTTCACAATCTACCCCATCAAATCTTTTATAGATTTGACCAGTCTTTATGTTTGCACTTTGTATTGTGGTCATGATATTTCCTTTAATTTGCTTATAAAAAAATCCGGATACAATTCCAGTTTTGATAGTTTATACTATATCACAAAATGACCAAAAAATCAAGATGCTTTAATATTCGAAAGACTAGTGTCTTGACTCATGACAACTGTGACAAACGGAAACAAGCCACTGGATGGGTTCTCTGCCGATGTTTTTTGCATATTTTAAATGATGTATTTGGGTTGCTTTGGCTCCACAATAAACACACTTATAATTATCTCTTTTAAAAACAACATATCTCTTCCGTTGCCAAGCTTCAGACTGCAGATAATCATTTCTATAATAGTTGGTTCGCATCTCTCGACGGACACTCCCTATCAACATTCTAAAAAGTGACCTTGTTGTAAACATGCTATTCCCCCAACAACCAATCAACTACATTGATTATCTTGATACCCCTGTATGATTTCTGTGGGATTACCCCAAGGGTCAATATGGTTTTTTCAAAGTTATCTTCTATCTTTTCCAATGATGCTAATTCCCGTTTTAAAGTTTCTTCGGAATCGACCGACAGGGCAACTTGGTAATACATGGTGTTATCACCTTTTTCTGTAACAAAGTCTACTTCCTTGTCTCTGACCCGACCTGTGTATACCCGATTCCCACGGCGAAGCAGTTCCAGATAAACTATGTTTTCCAATACATGTCCACCATCTATGGTTTTATTACCACCCAACATATAATACCGCAGACCGCTGTCGACCCCGTAATATTTGGAATCCGCCCGCAATAATTCTTTGCCTTTTAACTGCTGTTGGTCACATTTATAGAACAAGAAACTTTCCAATAATGCATCGACTATCTTTTGAACCTTGGACACATAGACATTTTTATCAGTTGGAAAAAACTTGAATTCTGAATTCACTACATTTGCTATGTTATTAAAGGATGTCGGATGACTGACATTGCTGAACAAGAATTTAACTATACGGTTTATTTCAGACACATTGTCGATACCAGTCCGCAGAGAAATATCTTTTGCAACTATGGTGTTATAAAGACTATCCAGATATATTTGTATTTCCGATGTTTTGACTCTTACACTATCTAGTATTTTTGCACCTGGTGCTATGTCTTTTTCTTGGTATTCTATATCTATAAGTTTTGCTATATCTGGAAAACCGCCATATTCACGGAATATGTCAAACAATATCGGGGTCAAAAATTTACTGGGATTAAATGCTGATACAAACTCCTTGAAAGATAATGGGAACATTTTTATTTCTATATATCGACCAGAAAGTAGTGTGGATAATTTCTGGGAATACATATATGCATTAGAACCTGTCAGGTATAAGTCTATGTTCTTTTCCAACCGCAGACTGTTGATTGCTTTTTGGAATTCTGGAACCATTTGCACCTCATCCAAAAACACATAGTTCATTTTATCTGGCAGAACGGTCGATTTCACATGATCATGCAATTTCTTCCAATCCATCAGTTCGGAAAACTCTGCCCGTTCCAGATTTATGTTTATTATCTGGGTATCAGAAACACCACCTTTTTTCAGATGGTCTTGAAATAATTGGAATAAAGTACTTTTTCCGCACCGGCGGACACCAGATATGATCTTGATAAAATCATTCTTGTCTTTCCAGCTTATCAGCTGATTTAAATAATCTGGACGGCTTATCATGGTTTACCCCTTGTTTGTTATATTATAGTGCAAAAATGCATAAAAACAAGTAAATTGTTAAAATTATTTATAAAACGCCGTTAAAAGTCATTTTTGTTAAAATAATTAATAAAATAGCAAATGATTAAAAAATGGCATTGAAAAACCGTGTCTTTTGAAAACGGTTGTAAAACCTGGTTCGGAATAGCTCAAAGTCTCGGCGTAGCGCAGTGAAGACGGATGCAGTTATCGGGCTGAGAATATCAAGAAATTGATTAAGCAGATTGAACCTTTTAAGGGTAGCATTTGGGTTTAGATTTGTCTTGCAATACGACCAGCCATACCGCTTAAAATAGATATCTTTCCATTGTTTTCCAAAATAGCGGCACTATTATCAATAGCCCAACCTTTTATTTTTTTACGAGCTAATAATTTTGCAACCGCTTCCTTATACTCATCGCTCATAGTGTCCCAATGCACACCAGCAAAACCGGATATTAAACCGAGTCCCGGCAGGACATCCAATTTCGCCATATCGCCATCGATGTATTCTTCATTATCATAGTAATCGAACCAGCATATAGCACCTGCGCTTAAACCACTCAAAATTTTACCTGACTTCCAAGCATCAACTAACATTTTATCAACCCCATGTTTCTTCCAAGTATCAAGCATCAGTTTAGTGTCACCGCCACCGACATAAATTATATCGGCATCATTTATTTTTTGCGTGATTTGTTCCTTGCGTGGGAGTTCATTTAGTAATTTTAACTCTGTTATTGTGCAACCAAGCCGTCCACCAAAGTGATCCAAAACGGCCTTGCTATAAGAATCGGATTCATTACTGGCAGTGCCTATAAAAAGCAAAATGGGATTTGTCTTACCTGTGGTTTTTATAATTTCAGTATCAATTGATAAAGTTTCAACAGGATATTGTTTAACACTGCCATCTGGCATAACTTTCTGTCTGCCGATTTCTCCGCCACCTAATGCAAAAATTCTTGTCATAATAATCTCTTTTGTTTATTAGATTATAGTATAGAAAAATAAAATTTCCATATTTTTATAAAAACAAGGGGGCTGGACTCGAACCACACCTTTGTTAAGGCTACGGGTAATTACGCTTTGCAAAAACAAGGATTTTGAGTAATTGGTCAAGCAGATTCAACTTTTTAAATCTGATATTGAAAAGTCGGAATGCTTATGTTAATCTGTATCAAAGATGAGGGAATAGAGAGGCAAATTGAAAGGAATAAATATGTCATTTGCAATTGCTTTAACCGGTACAGTTGGTGGAAAAAAAATTACCGGCGATAACTCATTTGGTAATGATCTCTTTATGTTGCGTGCACATTGTGGTCGTTTTTCCTATGGACCTCAATCTGAATGCCCATTATATATCGGGATTAAAAATTTCAATACGAAACTTATTGGTGACGGAAGCGTCCAAATTGGCAGAGATTCCATTAAACTTGACTGCCCGAAGCCTGAAAAAAGAGATATTGACGACGAAATAACTAGGACTAAAAATCTGTTTCATAACTATCAGCAAACTGTATGTAACCATTGCAATCAAGGTGGTCGCTAAAATTAAGGCGGTCTTACCAAAGCCTTGGAAACGCGGATAAAAAAATGCCCCAAAGGGCATTTTATAATTTCTGGCTCGGCGTAAGCCACCCGAATCTTTAGTGAAAGGTGGAATAGCTTGGATTATTAAGTAGAGAATATAAAGTAATTTAAGGGTATGATAAAAGAAATACAACTCTTTAACGAAAAAATTAAAGAGAAACAAGAAGCGTTAGTTTGCTGATTGTCTTTCGCATCTCATTTCACAGTTTAGCCTGTCTAATAGTTGTCGCGCTATTTTTCTCTAACGGGATTACAAGTAATGGTTGAATTTCCAGAAATTGTAACTATTCCATCTAAATTCTTTTTAACAGTCATAGGTTTAATTTTATCAAACTCTTTTTGCTTTGCTTTTAAGATGTTTCTTTGCTCTTGTGTCAACTCTGGATCTGGATATTTCTTCAAAATTTCTTCAAATGCTTTTTGTCTCTCTGCTGCTGCTTCGGACCATTCTGCACTATTAATCTTAAGATGACTAATATCAGCCTTTGGATATTTTATATTTAATTCTTTCCGTTCTGCTTCTATCTTTGCCAGATTGGGGTTACTTTGACGTCTCATATTCTGAGCCATAGGACTGTTTTCGCTGGTATCCATCACTACCATTTTTTGCTGATATTCCATATTGCCGATTTTGTCCATTGGAACCATACTTGAACTAATATTTCCAGTACGAATTCGCCATCTCAACTGTTCTTTCCCAAACGCAAAAAAGTACTTATCTTCTGTACCACAATTATATTCTACATACGTTTCCTTTTGATTACCTACACAAGCAACTAAAACAATCGGTAAAATTAGAAATATCTTCTTCATAATATTATCCTGTGATCTTAATTCTACGGATGATTGTAAATTGTTAAATTCCTAAAATCAACTCCATTATATTTGAACGGGGCAGAAAAAGCATGAAGCAAGCATTTTCAAATCTTTCATCCAAACGAGTTCATGTAAGTTCGATAATTGCTATTTTTTGACCTGCTCAGCCCGAAGCATTATCGAACCAGCCCAAGTGCTTGGAAAATCAACAAAAAAGACCCCTTTTGAGAGGTCTTGTAAAACTTGGCTCGGGCAGATGGACTCGAACCATCGACATACGGATTAACAGTCCGTTGTTCTACCGACTGAACTATGCCCGAACAGCGGGCTTATATTAATGCAGATTTTTACGGTTTGCAAGGAAAAAAGAGAGAATGTACATTTTATAGGTCGGCTGTTCCTGTGCAAATCAGTCAGTTCGCAAACGGAATCATAATCCACATTCGCAGGAATTGTTTGACTTTTACAGGAATGACGGCAACTGCGTTGCCGTTATAATTCTGTCCGTGAATTAATTGATTTTTACAGACACGAAGATTTATATAAGAAATTTAAAAATCATCGGGAACATCGTCCATGGTCGGGCTGGCAGCATCCGGTTCGGGTTTTCCCGTCGGGGTTCCAGTGAAAGTGGTGTCATAGGTCGGTGGTGACGTATTTTCTTCTGTGCCAAAGCCGTCACGCTTTTCGAATTCGTCCAGATCACTGAACAAACTATAGTCCCCACTGAATTTTGTACGTATCGTTTCCGGTCGGCCATGGCGGTTTTTACCTATGATTATATCTGCCTTGCCGCGACATTCTTCCATACGTTTTTTCCAATTTTCCTGTTTATTGAACATGAACTTTTCGGAATGGTCGCCGCCACCTTCTGTGGGGTCGCGACCCTGGAGATAATATTCTTCGCGATATGTGAACATGACTATGTCGGCATCCTGTTCAATAGAACCGGATTCGCGAAGATCAGAAAGCAATGGTCGTTTATCATCGCGACTTTCTACCGAACGTGAAAGCTGGGAAAGGGCTATGACCGGAACATCAAGCTCTTTTGCCAGCATCTTCAAGCTGCGGGTAATTTCGGAAAGCTCGTTGACGCGGCTGTCATTGCGACGACTTCCGCCAGGCGGTGTCATCAATTGCAAATAATCGATCACGATAAGGGCTATGCCGCCGTGTTTACGCGCCAGCCGTCGCGCGCGGGTGCGCATCATCGGAACGCTCATACCCGGGGTGTCGTCAAAGAACAGGGGTACGCGTGACAAGGCATCAGAGTATTGGGACATTTTAAGGAAATCGCTGTCAGTCAAAGTTCCATTGCGCATAGAGCTTGCCGGGATTTTTGACTGGCTGGACAATACGCGTGCGGCCAATTGTGATGATGACATTTCAAGACTGAAAAACACAACCGCGCCTTTGTACTTTGGATTTGCCGCACCGGACAAAATCGCGTTTGCAGCGTTAAAAGCAATATTCATTGCGATAGTGGTTTTTCCCATCGCGGGGCGACCCGCGATGATGATAAGGTCGGAATGGTGTAGCCCGCTTATGGATTTGTCCAAATCACGAAATCCGGTGGCAAGACCCGAAAGTTTGCCATCTGCTTTGTACGCTATTTCTGCTTCTTCCATAGCAAGGCGCAAAGCATCGCCCAGGGGGGCCGCACCTTTGTCTATACTTGTACCCGTGGTGGATAGGTCAAATAGTTTTTTTTCTGCTTCTTCGATTTGGGTGGATACAGGATTATCCAGATCTTCGACAAAGGCGGATTCTGTGATATTTTGGCCGATTCCAATAAGTTCGCGCCGCATGGCATTGTCATGGACTATGCGGGCATATTGCTCCATATTTATAACACTGGTACCCGCACCGGCCAGTTGTGAAAGATACTCTATCCCGCCAACGGATTCCAGAACGCCCTGTTGTTCCAGGTATGTCTTTATGGTAATTACATCGACCGGAAATCCTGCGGCGAATTGTCGTTCCATAAGTTTGTAAATCTCTTTGTGGGCGGGATGCGTAAAATGTTCGGGCTTCAAAAAGTCGCTGACCCGTTCCAGTGCGCGGTTGTTCATCAGCACGGCGGCAAGCACCGCTTGTTCTGCTTCGAGATTGGTTGGTAATTGTTTTGGGGTAAAGTTAATGTTTTCCGTTTCCATCGTGCCAAAGCATACATCAAAAAAATCGGATTTCAACCAAATATATTTTTGTTGAAATTGCCAATATTAATGTTACACTCCCGCCGGGAGAGATTAACAAAAAGGTAACAAAATGCCTTCAAAGCATTTCTATAACACAAAATTTACTTATGAAAAAAATTACAGTAATCCACCCAAAACCAATAAAAAATTGAAATACACAGGTGAACCGCAAATAGATTTAATGGGGCACAAGGTCTATGCCCCGATAGGTATAGCTGCGGGAACGGTGCTTAACTCTGACTATGTAAAGGCGGCTGTTGCCGGCGGAGCGAGTGTAATAACATCTAAAACCCTTCGGAGTTTGGAACGCGAATGTCTGCCCTATCCGAATTGCGTGTATATAAAGCCAGGTAGCATAATAGAGCCGAATGGCACGGTAATCGCACAGAAAGAAAGAACCGATACCATGACCAATTCTTTTGGCATGCCGTCGGCCAGCCCGGATTTTTGGATGCAGGATGTCAGGATTGCACAAGAATATATTGATGCAAATCCCGGTCATCTTATGATTGTGTCGGTGGTTGGTACCCCGTTCGAAGGCGTACAGGATCCTGTTGAACAACTTGCCATGAATTATGCCGAATGCGCTGTGATGGCGCAGATGGCCGGGGGAAAAGTAATAGAGCTTAACTTTTCTTGTCCGAATGTCAGAAAAGATTTGGGATTGATATACCAAGATGCCAGCTTGACATCAGAAATCATCCGCATGACGCGCCATGGAATAGGAAAAGACATCCCGTTGCTTATAAAAGTTGCTTATTGGCAGGAAGAATATGTCATGCAAAAAGTCGTTGATGCCGCATTGAATGCCGGTGCCAGCGGATTTGTCGGAATAAATACGATACCCATGAATGTGACAGATGAATTCGGTGCGCCCGCACTGCCAGGCCGTTTGTCCAGCGGTGTTTGTGGCAAGGGCATAGCACCATACGCCATAAAATGGCTGGATTCGATGGTCGAATTTCGTGAAAAAACGAATGCAAAGTTTATTATCGGCAGCAGTGGCGGAATAACTTGTCATGATGAATTTGACGACCGGTTGCGCAGTGGGGCAGACTTTGCGCTGGCCACTACCAGTTCGATGCATAATCCGGGTATATTCGCCGATTATCATTATTCCAAAGGAAACATCCAAAGGACAAGATAAATGAGCATGATATTATTTGATGCGCACGTTCACGCCCGTGAAGCGTTCACAAAAGAATTCAATGAAAGCGTTCCGGTTTATTCACAGTATTCCGGGGCAGTTTATATGATGAACTTTCCAAAACCTTTGGATCTGAAATGTCCGTACAAGGCCGGTGAATTAATTTACGAATATTACGATGCCATAATGAAAATCGCCAGAAAGTCTGGAAATCCGAATCATCGCCCGTTTTTGATGCCGGTTCTGGCGGAAGATATGGAACCAGAACAACTTTCGCAATTTATAAAACTTATGCGTGATGCAGACGGCGGATTTCTGGCGGGTTTTAAGCTTTTTCCAAAAGGGCAAAGCACCAACTCTGGATATGCGCCATCCACCGAAAAAGCGCAAAAGCAGATAGACGTGCTTGAAGATATGGATGTGCCGCTTGCGTTGCATATGGAAGATCCGGATGAACCGAATGTATCAAAAAAAGAACAGTCAGCCATAGACAAGATTCTTCCGCAATTGATAGATAAAGACGGGAAACAACGTAATATGAAAATATCCATAGAACACGTTTCTACTCAACATGCTATCGACGAAGTAGTCAGACGTGATCTTTGGTGCACACTTTCTTCGCATCATCTGGGGATATGCCAAGAAATGTTCGGGATACATGATCCGGCAAAGGCAGAAGAAATTCTGCGCGCGCAATATCCATATTTTTACTGCAAACCAATAATTCAAACACGTGCAAACCAATGGTATTTACATCATTTCTGGATATTCAGCGGGTACAAAAATCTTATGCTGGGTACGGACAGTGCGCCGCATCTTATGGAAAAGAAAATGTCGGATTCGCCGCCAGCTGGAATGTTTTTGGGTAATGCCGCACACGCTTATAGGGATCTTGTTCTTGATTGTGACCTGACTATGGAGCTTTTGGAAGAGTATTCTTTAAATGCGGCACAGTTTTACGGGGTTGATACTGCGACATTATCAAAGGTAAAAATTCCGGGCGGAGATCATTTGAAAAACGTCATGAATATTCGCCACGTCGCGAGTAAAATGATAAGGGGAAAGCGTCGCGATACATAAGTTGTGAATCGATAGTCGTAAGTCGGTAAAGGTCGAATATTATTATTCGACCTTTATATTTTTGTGAATGGTTCATTTATAAATCATCCATCCAATTTTACTTCTCGGTCGAAAATATACATCAGATCACGAGCCATGCTTCCGGAATCTGATTCCAGATGTGGATCTGATTCGGAAAGTTCCAAAGCATTGTGCGTAGCCAGTTTAAAAAGATCACGATGTTCGCGATAATCCACAAAATAATATGGCACCCAGCCGGATTGTCGTGCGCCCAGCAATTCGCCCGCGCCGCGCATCATTAGATCTTGTTCTGCAATTACAAATCCATCGTCTGTATCAACCAACACGTCCAGTCTTTTTTCACCATCTTCGGAAAGGTTGTTACCATGCATCAATATGCAGAATGACTGTCCGCTTCCGCGCCCCACACGTCCGCGCAACTGATGCAATGCCGACAGTCCGAATTTTTCCGCGTTTTCTATAATCATAATTGTTGCTGCCGGAATGTCTATGCCCACTTCTATCACGCTGGTCGCGACCAATAATTTTATCTTGCCGGATGGATCTGCAAATTCGGCCATGGCTTTATCTCGCGATTTTTTATCCATTTGGCCATGGACAAGGCCGATTGCACCGTCTGGCATGCGTGCTTTCAAATATTCGAACCGGGTTTCTGCCGCAGCAAAATCACAATCTTCTGATTCTGTAACCAATGGGCATACCCAGAAAACTTTCGCGCCGGATAATATTTGTATACGCAGACGCTCTGTCAGTGTTGCAATGCGCTCTGCTGACAAACGGCTGGTCTTGATGGGTATACGACCGGTCGGTTTTTGCGCTATAATCGAAATATCCATGTCACCATAAATAGTCATAGATAAAGTCCGTGGAATTGGTGTTGCTGACAAAGCCAGAAAATCTGGATTACAGCCTTTTGCGACCAAGGTTGCGCGTTGGTTTACACCAAATCTGTGTTGTTCATCGATGATGACCAGGCCAAGGTCTTTGTATTCAACCGCGTCTTGGAACAGGGCGTGCGTGCCGATAATGATTTTCGTTCGGCCGGAACGGATAGAAACCAACTTTTCTTTTTGCAATGCCCCCTTGTCGCGTCCGGTCAAGATGTCACACACAATGCCAAGCGTATCGCAAATCGGCTTTATCTTTGCATAATGCTGTCCGGCAAGTGTATCAGTCGGTGCCATAAGCGCGGTCTGTATTTTGCATTCCGCCGCGTTCAAGGCGGCCGCAAGCGCAACCACGGTTTTGCCAGATCCGACATCGCCCTGGACAAGACGCATCATGGGTTCTGTTCGTGCCATATCGTTTTCAATATCTTCGATGGCCTTGTTTTGTGCTTCGGTTAATTTAAAGGGCAGCATTTTATAAAGCTTTTCACGAAGCATGCCGTCGCCACGCAAGGTACGGCCGACAATTCCACGTTTTCTTTTTTGCCTTGTCAGGGCAATCGCGACCTGGTGCGCGAATAATTCTGCATACGCCGCGTGCGATATGCTTTCGCTGTTTGCGGCAAGGTCGTCGTTGGAAGTCGGATAATGAATAGCATGAATAGCATCAAAAAATTTTCTGATTTCTGGTTTCTGGCCGTTAATGCTTTCCAGTTTTGCGAAAATTGCATCGCGTGCGTTTGCCATAATCCTTTGCGTTAATCCGTCGCTTATTGGATAAATCGCCTGGTATTCCGGGATTTTATGCCTGTCTTCCAGTTTTTCAATAAAATCCGGATGATTGATAATGGCACCGCCGCGTGTGAGATTGGTGTTGCGACCGCTGAATTCCATTTTTCCGCTTACTATGCGCCATTCCGCGATGGGCAGTTTTTCAAGCCAGTATTCCAGAAAGCTGGTGCCGAAAAATTGTAAAACCAAATCTGCGCCCAGTTTGTCGCGACATGTGACCTGGGTCGGTGCACGTTTTCCGCCACGAAAAACACCGCCCTTTTTATGCGAAATAATTTGAACCGGAATAGTCAGGACTTCGCCCGGTTTCGCGTCCAGCACCGATTCCAGTATTCCCCGGGGTTTTACATAGTGTGGTTTGTGAAGCAGAAAATCTAAAACCCGCCGACCGCCAAGCAAATCTGCCAATCGTGCGGCCAGTATTGGTCCCACGCCCTTTATAAATTGCAAGTCACAGTTCAGAAAATCGACCAGTTCTTTATTCATAATGTTATTATAAATTGTATATTGATAAATATCAACATTTGTTGTATATAATCCCAGCAATGAAGAAATTTTTAATCTTTTGCTTTTTGTCCCTTATATCGACTGTTGTCACAGCGGCGACAATTTCCCGTATTGATGTCAGCGGCAATCGCCGTATGGATACGGAATCCGTGCGCTTACTTGCGGATGTAAAGGTCGGCGATAATCTGGATGCTGAGGGTCTTAACAATCTTGCAAAACGTTTAAGAATGTCGGGATTGTTTTCCAGTGAAAGAGTTACCATGAGTGGTGGGATTCTTAATATAGAAGTGTCCGAAGCACCAGTTGTAAATATGGTTACGATAGAAGGTAACAAAGCAGTATCTACCGATGATTTAAGGAAAGAAATCCGCATGCGGGAACGTTCTGCATACGATGAATCTGTAATTGGTGCGGATGTACAGCGTATGTTGACCGTATATCAACGCCAGGGATATTTCGGCACAAAGATAGAGCCAAAGCGCATAGAGCTGGATGGTGGTCGCGTCAATGTGGTCTATGAAATAAATGAAGGTCACCCAACCCGTATCCAATCGATAAAGTTTTCTGGTAACAAGAAATTCCGCTCGCGCGAGTTGCGTGGCGCGATATTATCGCAAGAATATTCATGGTGGCGGTTTATGGCATCATTCGATACCTATGATGAAGATCGGATACAGTATGATCAACAGCTGTTGCGCCAATTCTATTTGCGTAACGGATATGTTGATTTTCGCATCAGATCCGCTGTCGGGGTGTTTTCACCCGACCGTAAATGGTACTCTGTTACATTCGATGTGGAAGAAGGGCAACGTTACAGATTCGGCGATTTAAATATTGAAAATCCATTTCCCGATATAGATACCGAAAAATTGTATTCTAAGTTACAGATGAAACGCGGCGAAATATATAATATAGACAAGGTTGAAGAAACCATATCAGAAATTCGATCCGCAGTTGCCGAATATGGATACGCTTTTATAAATGTTGATATAGTTCCGGAAAAGAGTGATGATCTTCGAACTATAAATCTTGTTTTTAAAATCCAAAAAACCAACCGTATTTATATAAATAAAATTACAATTCTTGGTAACGTTCGTACATTCGATTCGGTTATAGAGCAATTATTTCAAACCCGCAGCGGCGATCCGTTTTCTTTACAGGATATAGAATTGGGGCGACAGCGTTTGATGCGTACCCGGTATTTTAAATCCGTTGAAATGGTGCCGACACGAATTGCGGATACCAATCTGATGAATCTGGACGTAAGGGTTGAAGAACAACCGACGGGGGAATTATCCGGCGGTCTTGGCTGGTCAAATATCAACGGTTTTATGATTGATGCCGGAATAACAGAAAACAATTTTATGGGTCGTGGACAAATCGTCCAGTTGCGCGGAAGTATAGCGCAGTACCAAAGACAGGTATTATTTGGTTTTACCGAACCGTATCTTTTCGGTCGCGCCCTGTCCGGGGGATTCGATATAAATTATACAATGTATAATTATTCTAAATTGGGTTCTTATGGGTATGATCGGGACAGCTTTATGGTTGGCGGAAGATTGGGGTGGAAGCTGACTGATAACTGGTCGCAGACGTTGCGTCTGACAGCCAGCTTTGATCAGAACTATGACCTGCACACGCCGGGTGGATGGCAGTCGGCGAATCTTTATACCCTGGGCACCAGTTTCAGATATCATAATCTGGATACAGATTTTGCACAGCAGACGCATGACGGAATAGTCGCGAATCTGGGCGTGGCATACACCGGGTTTGGCAGTACGGAAACATTTATGCGGTATGATGCGGGTATTACAGGGATGCTGAAATTCCTGGACAACCGGTGGCAGTTGAGATCAGAACTTAATGCCGGATTTTTACAGCCGCTAGAGGAAGAATATATTTCCAGAATGTATCGATACTTCCTTGGCGGGGAGAGTATGCGTGGATTCAATATAGCGGGCATAGGTTCACGCAACTGGGCATATAGGAATTATGCGTTGGGTGGATTATGGCGACTTCACGGTACAACACAGATGAATTTCCCGATATTCATTCCGGATGAATATCAGGTAAAAGGCTTTGTTTTCTCGGACTATGGAATAGTGGGACGTCCACCAAGAAAAGAATTTGATTACACATTGTGCCATCCTTATTTTGGCTGTACCACACAATCAAACTACATAGACCAGGATTTGCGTGTTTCTTATGGTGTTGGTGTATATTGGAATACCCCGATGGGTCCGATGAATTTCAGCTGGGGCTGGCCTTTGAAGTCAAAACCATATGACCGTGAACAATTGTTTCTTTTAAGCTTTGCCACGCAATTTTGAGAGCATAAGAAAAACAATTGCTGATTTATTGTCCTGTTGAACCAAGTTAGTCCCACTTATTCTCTTGACTGCATGTGTCGGATTTCCCTATAATCAAGGCAAAAGGAGAGGCTTATGAAGAAAGCTATACGCATGCTTTGTGCTGTGTTTGCCGTACTTTGCATAGCCGGATGCGGTCAAGTATATGATCGCGAACCGGTTGGTGTCGGGTATGACAATAACGAATTAAAACTATCCCCTTGCGCCTGTATCAGGGTTTGGCAAGCTTGATGGATTTGTCGCGGGATTTAAAGCGTAAAGCATAAGAAAAAAAATGCATTGCGTTTTGCACGCGCAGATTTTGGTTTGCAAGCAAAGCGAGCAAATATGGACTATCCAAACCATTTCTATACTCCTGTTTTTCCAAAATCGCGCGGAGTTGCATTCTCGCGTTCGTTGGCGATATGGATTTTAATAACGTTTTTTGCGATCTTCGCTTTGTGCGGTCTTTTGTGGTGGTCTGCCCATTCAGTGCGGCTTGCGCCGTTTCTGATTTCAATAAATCAAACGACAGGCGAATGGAAAGTTGTATCCGAAAAAACAGGAAACGTACGCCCCATGCCGGGGTGGAGCGTGATGCAAGAAGCTGTGGTCGGAAACTTTTCAAGACAATGGTTTGAAATACTGGGGACAGAACGCGGCAACGAAGCAAATTGGTGCAAATGCGAACGCCGCAGATGCGCACAACCTTTGGCTTCGGATATCAACCAGTATGGTGGCAATATGTGTTTTTTATGTTGTCGTTCGGGCGACAGGCTATATCAGATGTTTGCGGACACAGTCCTGTTGGATCGTCGCGCGCGCGCAGCAGATGGCGAAATGTGGGTATTGCGTAATGATCATAATTTTCCGCTTGTAATTGAACCTGTTTCCAGGTTGGCCGAAGCGGGTGGCCTGTGGCGGGTTTTCGGTACATTAGAATCAAATAAAACAGGTCGAAAAAAAATAGAAGCATACGTGCGTGTGTCGCGGCATTTGTCTGATTACCCGCTGACACTGGGGTATTACGTTGTTGAATTCAATGCATATCAGGTGGAATAATGAAACGAATTATATTTATTTTATCTGTTCTTATCTTGATTAGTCTTTCCGGTGCAATGATGTATTTCAGTGGCCTTTTGTTTGACGCGTCCAGAAAAATTGAAATAGAACCATATATTTTCCAGCCGGCGGATCTTTCAAAAGATAGAATTGGCCGTCCGATGGAGCTGGAAAAATTAAGCAGAGAATATATTTTAGAGCGACTGATAAACAGATTCATGCGCGAATATTTTGATGTTATCCCGGATGATGAAGAACTTCGCCATCGTAGTGTTCCCGGCAGCGTTCTGCGCGCCATGACTGATCCAGCGACACCCGTGCTGGACAATTGGAACATGAATGTACGGCCAGAGCTTGCGCGTCTTGCAGAAGCCAGAAAGTTGCGCCGCACGCGGGTTACTAATTTGCGTCTGGCGGGCGAATATTATGTTGTGTCATATGACCTGATTACTTATAATCCAAACGATGTTGACAGTGTTCCGCTTGTCCAACACAACCGGCAGATACAGTTGCGTCTGCGTTTTGAACAAGGGGTGCGCGATACAGTTGGTGGGGTGCCGTTTGATGCCGGGAAATTTCTTGAATCCGGTGGTGATCCCGCAGCGATATTCAAGTTTGTGGTGGAAGAGGTAAGGTAATTGATAAGGAATAATAAAGTGGCGAATATAAGAAATTGTTTCAGAAAAGCCATGCGCGAATATCTTGCGCTTTGCTTGCCATTCATTATTTCTTGTTCTTTGTTTATTTCGGTAACACCACGGGTGCATGCAGATGACTATGATTTCGAATTTGATTCATTCACTGACGATTCATATTCAGACGATGCCTTTTTGGATGGGGCAATTGAAGATTCCGGCGATTTAGAATTTAACACAACAGGTCCATTATTCCTTAACGAGAATACTAGTTTTGCTGATGTCATACGAATGGATATTGCTGGTGTCTGGCTTGGGATGCCTTTCCAAGAAGTCCATACTTTGTTTTTCAGGAAAGGTTCTTTGTACGCGCCGCGTAAACATAATTCCATAGTTTATACGATGTCAAAAGATTGGAAATATAATTTAGATTACGAATGCCGCCAGCAGAATATAGTCGCACCGACTTTGCTGGCAAATTGTGTAAATTCTTTTGCAAAGAAGCGTGGGTTATTATATGCGTCAGAATTGCATCTTGCCCGCGAATCGACTGGCGAAACCATAGTGGTGTATTTTACCAGCAATGCAAGTGATAACGTGGTATGGCGTGTTATCTATCAAAACGATGCAGATGTTATAGAAGGTGATGCGGAAAAATTTGCAGACCAGCGCGATAAAAAAATATTGGCGTTCTGGCAGGGTGTTCTGGACAAGTATGGCGCGCCTAATTCGGGTGACGACAAATGGATATCCAGTGACAATGCGTTCGATCCGATGATGACCGCTTTTTACGGTCGTCTAGAGCTTGCGGACGAAGGCTTGCGTGCGCGGGATGCCGCACTGAATTTTCAGTCAGCGCGTGAAAATTTCAGGGCGAAACCATATTCATTTTGAGGAAAGATTTTTCTTGCTTCGCGATGAATAAAGCTCTATACTTTTGTCAATACAATCAAGGGAGTACAAAATGGCATGGGAAGAAATAATTTTTCCAAATAACATAAGAAACATACGACTGTCACGTGGCATTCGCATGACTGCGGTTTCAAAAGAATCTGGCTTGTCTTTATCGGCTATGTCAAAGGTTGAAAAGGGTGTTCGTCGATTAAATCAAAAACAGTTGCTGACACTTTGCAAAATATTAGGTTGCAAGTTATCTGATATATTCATAAGGGCCAGCGACGAAGTCGCCGGAGAATGGGAGATAGAAATGCAAAGACGGTTAGAGAACAATGAGAACAATGGCCTGAAGATATTCGGTGCGGGCGTTCGTAACCTTCGCAGAAAAGTTGGTAAAACTATTTCCCAGGCATCTAAAGACGCGAACATGACATTGTCTGTTTATCACAAGATAGAAGTTGGCCAACGTGAATTATATGAAGACGAAGTATCCAATCTTGCAAAGTCTTTGCACCACACTCCTGATAGTATGTTCCAAGCCATTGCGGAACTTTTCAGAAAAGGCGAACTTACAAATCATATAAGCAAGGTTGAAGAAAAAGTCCGCAGCGTTTTGACACCGAACTCTTCATCTGGGTTTGGTTTTTCCGGTGCTATTTACGGCGCGAAGATTTATGATTCCGCGCGGAAAAAGCTTGTTCCTGTATTCTGTACGCCTGGCGACAAAAATATGGTATTTAAAAAGACCGACGAAAGAATGGTGGTGTCACCGGCAAATTTGGAAAATAATACGGGAATATATGCGGTAATTCCAAATACGAAGCGGCTTGGATCAATGTTTCCAGTACGCATCCATTTGTTTGTCGATCCGGCGGCCACGGCACAGCCAGGAGATTTGGCCATCGCACTGACGGAAGATTTTGACAAGATAGAACCGAATGAGAAGACACATGCGCATGTTGTAATGGTGCGCGAAGATGCAAAAGGAAAGCTCTATGGTGTTCTGGTCAATCCGGAAGAAAAGATTCCGGTATCAAACGCCGGTGGTCGTCTGCACAAGGTCATTCAGATTGTAGTTGAATAGACTTATGCAGGAGAGAGCAATGATAGAAAAATCTTCCATAATTGCCCAAAGGCTTATGAATCTGTATCGTCAGGCGCATGTGATTGACGGGGGGTGGCGCGCGGTCAACGCGGCTTTGATGGCAGAGGCCGATCCCGTCATTTTGGAAGAATTGAAAAAACTGCCATGTGGAGACAAATTATACGCGCATATAATAAGTCTTCAGTCCGGCTCTATTCCGCGCGATTCTATATCACGTGAACTGATGCCGTATGGCGGAATGATGGAAACTCATTTTGTTGATATCGTATCAGATAACGCAAAATTTTCAGATAATGATTTGGAAATACTGGATCAAGAGCTGGCAAATTTCCACCCCAGTCAAGAAAATTTGGATAGAATCAAAGCTTTGCCATTCGTAATGCAGTTTGGCGATAGATGGCTTGATGGGGTTCGTAGTGCTTTGGTTGGCAATCATGACATGTTGAATCGTTGGAAAGTCGTGTATGATTCGGCACGTGCATTTGAATCATGGAATCAAGCCAACATTATTTTATCATCGCCGCCCACAGATCGTTCCCGTGCAGAGATTCAAGCGGACTTGCCGGAATATGAAACTTATCTTCCGATGTTTGGTGATGCCGGTCAAGATCTACTTCGAAAGCTTCGTGCATTTACCAGCAGTATGCAATAGGGTGTGGGGTTTAAGATTACAAGGATTAGAAAAAATGCGCAGGGGCGCATTTTTTCTTGTTCAAATATCGAAAATATTTCTTTTTTGTATCGTGCACTGTGCGCACGATGCCCTTTTGTTGTAAAATGTAACGCAGATTTAAAAACGAACAAAAAACCCTGCGGTTGCAGGGTTTTTTGTTTAAAGAAATTATTATTTCTTTTTTGCAACCGGTTTTTTCGCCGGAGCTTTTTTCGCAACCGGCTTTTTTGCGGCTGGTTTTTTCGCTACAGCTTTTTTTACCACGGGCTTTTTTGCCGGGGCTTTTTTAACAGCTGGTTTTTTTGCGACCGGCTTTTTGACGACAGCTTTTTTAACAGCTGGTTTCTTTGCCGGGGCTTTCTTAGCAACTGCTTTTTTCGCAACTGGAAGTCTGCATGCCAGCTTCGCAACTTTCTTTTTTGCTGGGGCTTTCTTCGCTACAGTTTTTTTTGCGACCGGTTTTTTCGCTACAGCTTTTTTCACCACAGGTTTTTTTACCGCAGGCTTTTTTACCGCTGGTTTTTTCACAGCAGGTTTTTTTGCAGCGGGTTTTTTCGCCGCCGGTTTTTTCACGGCAACTTTTTTCGCAGTGGTTTTCAAGAATGAAAATGCCATTCTTCTCTCCTTCATTTTTGTTCTAGAACAAAATTTCTTTGTTCTTAATCTAATTCTATCTGAAATAAAAAAAATAGTAAAGGGAAAAATGTAAAAAAGAAAATTAAAATGCAAAAATTTTTATATTTATGATTTCAAATTTAACTTATACGATTTTTAAATTCGTTTTTGATTGTCTTGCGAATTTTGCACAATACTTGTATCGATATTTTGCCCTTTATACAGGTTGCAATAATCAAAATTTATGTTTATGGAATTTTGGATCCAGTATATAGCAATCTTTGTGTATATGGCGGATTCAATGCTTATTCATATTATGTGGCAAATTAAAGTGAAAATAATATTGGTTGAATTACTGATAAATTCTTTTATTATGTTACGATGCTGACAGGAATTACATTTTGGACTGATGATGAAATCTGGCGCGGAATACTTACCGATCTGGGGGCATCTTTTGTCGCATCGGATGCTGCGGATTTGATTTTCAATCCAAAGGAATATGCCGGTGTCATGAATTTGCTAGAACTTAAATCCAAAATCATGGCGGATATTGACACGTTGCTTACCCGTGCTGTCCACCGCACCAAGGGCAAAAACCCGAATCTGTCCAGATACCAGGCGAAAATAATAACTTTACTAGAACGTGCTGGCGGCGCGGGTGTTCGCGCCGATACATTGCGTGCAGCTATGGGATATTCCCCGGGGGTTAATACCCGCGCGCTTGATACAGCCATATATAATCTAAGAAAAATATTTGGTACTGATTTTATAAAGACAGAAAATGGAAAATATAAACTGGCATGAATTATAAATTATATTCTTTCGATAAAATTCCCAGCACACAGACCTATGCGCATGAACTTGTCGCAAAGGGGGGGGCAGTTGATCGTACGATAATTTTGGCTGCGGCGCAAAGTGCCGGTCGCGGGCGTTACCGCCGTACATGGGTTTCACATCATGGAAATTTATATGCAAGTTTTATATACAAAGCGGTTGCGCGCGATCCACGCCTGTCTTACTGTGTTGCAGTTGCGGTCGCGGAAACTTTGATTTCGTTTGATATAAAACCACAAATAAAATGGCCGAATGATATTTTGGTCGAAGGCAAAAAAATTTGTGGTATATTGACAGAGTATTCAAAAAACTTTGTGATAATCGGAATCGGAATAAATATAAAGACCAATCCGACCGTTACGGCGGCATATGAAACCACAAAGATGGATAATTACAAGCGTAATCGGGGCATGAGTGTTGAATTTACACGTGATGAAGTGCTGTCTGTTTTGGTGGAAAAAATGGATTTTTGGTTGTCGCATCTTGCCAACGGAAATTTTGTTTCGATTCGCGCCCGATGGATGCAGCTTGCGGCGGGTTTGGATTCAGAAATCATGTACAAAGGACAGCCTGCGACACTTTGTGAAATTAATCTTGATGGCGCGCTTGTTTTGCGCCGCCTGGGCGAATATATTCTTGTATTGGGTGACGAGATAATGATGTGAATATGATTCTTGAAACTGTGCGCGATTGAAAAATTTATCCAAATTTTTAATTGAATTTTATCTAAAAGCAAATATAATGCGGCTTGCTTGGATGTGTAGCTCAGTTGGTTAGAGCGCCTCGTTCACATCGAGGAGGTCGTTAGTTCGAATCTAATCACATCCACCACCAAAAATTGTTAGTGCCCGAAAGGGCGCTTAAAATTTTTGAGTGCCCGCCGAAGCCTTGGCATAGGTGGGCTGCACACAAATTACTGCCCCATTTTTTCCGGTTCGAATGTAGTGTTATCAAAAACTGCCATTTTAGCGGGGGGATTCGAACTCTTTGTCGGGTTTCCAAGCCTTTCATCGAATTGTGTTACAGCTTATTACAGGCGTGCGGAATTTAATGTGCAGTAATATATCGAAATGGTTATATTGCTTTTTTATAAAGTTCTGCCTGTCCGGTATCATTTTTATCCACCATGCCTTGATATTCAAAGCCAAGTTTTTTATAAAATTCTGAGGCTTGGTCGGTATAAACATAAACTTCTTTATACCCCATTTCTTTCAATGTTTCACAGGCAAAATCTACAATAAGTTTTCCATAACCCATCCCTTGTTTCAACACCAAAAGGCTTGAAATCCTTTATCTTTATATTCTATTGCAAAACACTCATTTTTGAAATATAATCCCATTGTATCTGCAAAAGATGCCGAGAACTAAATAATCTCGTGGTTATTGCGTTTAGGATAGACGCATAAAATATATATCCCGCCTATGGCGGGATTGCTTCCGTCATACATTGAAAGCGGAGGCGGTCGTATAACCACGATTTATTTAGAATCCCGCCACTTTTTAGATACCAACAACTAAAAGGTGGCGACATGAAAAAATTGTTTTTAATATTTCCGTTAATATTTATTCTTGCCGCATGTGCTGGTGGTGGTAATCCTGGTACACCAGAAACCCCGAAAGTTCCAACCGAACCCGAGATTCCGACAGAACCGGAAGTGCCGGAATATTCCGTGATACTGGAATCAAACCTGCCTGAATTAGTTCGTAGCATTGGCGGCACAGAAATAGGATTTACCGATTATACGATAAACTATGACACTACGAATTTTCACAAAATTTCAGACGAAATAAATAGTATCAGCGAGCGGACGATATTATATAAAAAGGTTAATGATTCATCCGATGCAACAGCTGAAATTGCGGGTGTTTCAGAAATTGCATGGGTCGACATATTTGGTCTTAAAGGTCTGGTTACTGGAACTAATGCATCTGGGAACAGTATGTTTGAATTCGATACACTTCCAATAGAATCCACAGCAGAAACAGGCACTGATATATCTCTTGCGACAAAGGCGGCGGTTGATGAGTTTAATAATAAAATCCAAGAAAGAATAGATAACCAAAATGAAGTTTTCCTAACAGTAATAGATTCAATATATGCAAACCTTGTTTGGCAATATTATAAACCGCAATCAAATAATGCATCTTCTTGGTTTAATGCTCTGCTTCCCAAAGACGCGACCATAACTGCCAGCGATTTGGGGTTTAGTATGAACGGGAAACGTATTTTAGACAAATGGACGCTTGAAAAATTGGGATACCAGTGGATGCTATACAATGGTACTTATATCTGGAAAACATTTGGAAATGTTGCAAACGAAGAAAAGAATGGCATATCATTATTAACAGAATATTTTTCATCACTGCTGATAACTTCCCCTGACGAGATTGAAACTATTAAAATCATGGCATTAGAGAAAGCCGGTGGGGTGTCGATTCAATACAAAGATACGGAACACTTTTTTGTTGAAGGCAAAGCCGGTCTGCGTTATGCGACATTCGGATATTATAGAAAAATAGACCACACAGTCGATAACGGCGATATAATTGCCAGTGATAGCACCGTCGATGTATTTTACGGCAATGACGATGTCGACAGTTACCTTATAGGCGATAGAGATGATTTGAAAAATATGCTTGTATCACGCGACGACCCGCGCGGGGCAATTTTGTTTAGTGGAAAGACTGTTGCGAATTTGACGGTTGGAAATGAACAAGCCGACTTGGTCGGAACTGCATCGCTAAACATCAGCGGTCTAAGTCAAGGCAATGCGTCCGCACCTTATGAAAAACTAGTCTTAGATTTTGGTAGTGACTGGTACAACGTAGAAATAGACAATCTGGAAAATTCCACTGCAAAATTGGTTTATCAAAGTTCCGTCAAATCAGGATTTGGATTGACCCCGACAGGTATCGGTTTTTCAGGTGCTGGCGACAAAATGACCATATCGGATAACGGTGTCGAAATAAAATATTTCGGAAATGAAAATTATACAGAAGCGGCTGGTTCGTATCACTTGCAAGATAACGGTGCAATAACGAATGAGCATTTCAAACTGCAAGGCGCATTTGGTGTAAAAACAGAAATGCCATAATAATCCGCAATGAATAAAATAGACCAAAGTTTGTTTAGTTATAGATGCCACGTTGATACAAGGGGAAGGCCAATTGAATATGGTGGTGCAGAATGGCGATTTGATATAAAAAACTTAAAAAGAGTTATGAGCGGTATAGATAATTATTTTTGTGCACTGGATTTTCATTTAAGCTGTCTTATAGGCAGTTGTTAAATTAGGAATTATACCGTCTATTCCCCCATCAAAAATTATTAATGAATCGAAGGTACATCCAATGCGCCGGCTTTAACAAGTAAATTGCGCATTTCATCATTGACCCGGGTTGACCAGCCGCGTCCAAAATAAGATTTTAACCCTTTAAGAACATCGGGATCAAATCTGATATCGGCGCGTTGTTTTGTAACGGCTTGTTTTGGTCGCCCGCGCACCGAACCCCGGGCTTGGGAACGTGCAACGTTTCTCTTCAATCGCATAAGTCTTTTTAATGCCGATGATTTTTTTTCTATTGTTACAATTGTCTTGCGTATGTCGGATAAAGATTGGATTTTTATTTTAATTTTTCTGGGGTGCGACAGAATTTTTCGTATAGTTGCCATTTCATGTTCTCTTATTTATTATCGACAGTATAATTATTGTACACACAATAAATAAAAAGTCAAGATTGATTTTTTTTATTTTTTCTAATAGAATTGAACAGTCGGCAAAAATTTCTGATAAAGAAATCAAGCTTGGGAATCAACGAATCCTTAGCAAAAGCCCTGAACCCAGACAATGGAGAAAAAATAAAATGAACATGTATCAATTATTAGAAAAAACTGCAAAGCAGTTTTCATCAGGTGTATTTTTAACACGCGAAAAAATAACCTATCCCCAGTTTGTAAAAATAGTAAAACTTCGCGCGGCATCATTGGCAGAGCAGGGGGTCAAAAAAGGTGATTCGGTGGGTCTGCTTTCCCATAATATAATGGAATGGCCGCTGACTTTGTTTGCTTGTTGGTATCTGGGCGCGCGCGTATTGCTTCTTGATACAAATCTGACCGAATTCGAATACGAAAATATGATACGGCTGACAAAAACAAAGCTGGTTGTTGCGCAAAAATCGTTCTTTTATAAAACGACGAATTTTAAATTTTACGATATTGAAACCGAAGATAAAAAAAACGCGTCCGTACCAAAACCAGCGAACACAGAATCGGATGACATAGCGACATTGTCTTTTACATCGGGTTCTACTGGCATACCGAAGATTGTGCCACTGACCCACTTTAACCTGGTCGAATGTTCCAAATCACTGCAAGATTTAAAAAAGTATATAACAAATTCGGACATTATATACGGATTCCTTCCGATGTATCATATCTTTGGATTTGCGGTTGGAATTCTGGTGACATTGAACTTTGGTTGCAGCGTTCTTTTGCAACCAACCATCGATCCGAAATTAATACTGGCAGATTTCAAGGAATATCGGCCCCAGGTAATTCCAGCTGTGCCGCGCGTATTCGAATTGTTCCGTGCAAAAATATTGGATGGAGTAAAGGAAAAAGGCAAACTTGGGCTGGTAACATTTGTCTTGAAATACAACAAAATACTTTCTGCAATCGGGTTTGGATTTATAGTCAAAAAAGTGCGCGGTCTTATATTGGAAATATTTGGCGGACGGGCGCGTTTATTAATCGCGGGTGGCGCGGCAACAAAGCCCGAAGTGGAAAATTTCTATACCGACCTGGGGCTGATGTTTACTCAGGGATATGGATTGACCGAAACAGTGGGGCCAATCTGTATATCGCATCCGAAACCTGGTCGAAAGCCATATTCGTTTGGTGGACCGCTGTCCAACAACGAATGCCAGATGCGAGATATTGATAATGAAGGCATTGGAACACTATGGGTTCGTGGAAACAATGTATTCAAAGGATATCTGAATAATCCGGCCGCAAACGCGGAAGTGTTCGATAAAAAAGGATGGTTCAATACAGGCGACCAAGTTTCTATGGATAAAAATGGCGAGTATCGTTTCCGTGGACGTAAAAAACAAGTTATCGTGCTGGATTCTGGTAAAAATGTGTATCCAGATGAATTAGAGGGGCTTTTTATCTTATTGCCCGGTGTAAAAAACGTTGCTGTGTTTGAACATGTGTTAAAAGAAAAAACAGTATCTTATGGTGTATTCCAGGTGGGCGAAGATATGACTTTAGAGCAGCTTGGCAAATATATAGCCGATACCAACAAAAAAATCGCCGGCTATAAATGGGTAACGCATTTTGCTATAACAACGGATGAACTTCCTTTGACATCTACCAAAAAAGTAAAACATCATGTGGTACGCGAAAATCTTATAGCTGGAAAATATCCTATGCGGAAAGAATAGCAATCGTGAGTACGTGAAGCTAATATTGTGTATTTTGTAGTTTTTTGTCTCTCTGGCGGGTTATTTATAAAGTTTTTCCCGCCTTGCAGGCAAAATATGACGATCTTTGATCTTCTTGCTTTGAATATAATTTTGTTGAAAATCAATGGAAATTTTGTCTATAATCAGCCAAATGACAAAGGTTCAAACGGGTTGTGTGGTATTTCTTGGAAAATTGAAAGATTGAAATGAGTGCGATAAAGGTAACGAATTTAACAAAAACATTTGGTGGGCTTAGGGCGGTGGACAACCTATCAGTTACCTTTCCACGAGGGATAGCAACAGGACTTATCGGCCCGAATGGGTCGGGAAAGACAACCTTGATGAATCTTTTGACTGGGATACTGGCACCGGATTGCGGACAGATTTCTATCGGCGGTAAGCAATTTGACAAAGTCGAATCCGTTAAATTGCGTAATATGCGCATTGCCCGGACTTTTCAAGACGGACGGTTAATAAATCAAATGTCTGTTACTGACAATTTACTGCTTGCGATTGCAAAGACCAATATCTGTTCGGGATTGTTCGAATCCGGTTCGAAAGACTATACTGTTCGACTTGAAAATGTTATGCAAAAAATCCATTTGACCGAAAAACACGATGCAAATGCCGAAGATTTGTCTTATGGTCAGCGAAAATTATTAGAGCTTGGCCGTGCGATTATCCAAGACGCGGATATCTATTTACTGGACGAGCCTTTCACAGGACTATTCCCGAAAATGGTTGAACAAGTGGCGGGGCTTTTGACGGAACTTAAAAATAAAGGTAAAACGCTGATTATTATAGAACACAATATAGGACTGATTCGTCGTCTGACGGACAATATTGTTGTCCTTGATCATGGACAGATGTTGGCTTGTGGTCGGCCGGAAATGGTTCTTAAAGACAAACAAGTCCAAGAAGCATATTTGGGGGTATAAAATGAAAAACAAAAAATTTTGGATTATGGTTGCAGCCATAGCAATCGCAACAGTGGCATTTTTTGTGCTGTCAAGCGGGCGCAAGATGACAGATGATCGGCCGGTTGTGCGCATCGGTGCGTCTTTGCCGCTTACGGGGGATCTTGCGCCTATCGGCAATGTAATAAAAGAAAGCCTTGTGATGGCATTGTCGGAAATTCCGGTGGATTCAAAATATCGTTACAAGATTATTTTTGAAGATGATCAATATGACATGAAAAAAATCGTAACAAATGCAAATCGTCTTATCAGCATTCGGAATGTAGACGCGATGCTTTTTATGTTTGATGGTTCGAATGTTTCGGCCCCGATAGCTGAACGACGTGAAATACCTTCGCTTGGATGCACCTGGGGTGCGGATTTTTTCAAAGACTATGAATATTCTTTCAACCATTGGTCCCGACCCGAAACACAAGCGGCGGCTTTTGTCTTGCTTATGAAAGATGAAAATATAAAGACCATTTCCATCATAGCCCAACATTCGGCAAATATAACAGAGCTTATGAAAGCGGTTGAAAAGCAAGCCAAACAAAACAATATAAAGTTAAACCCGATTAATTATGTAAATATCGATGTGAAAGATTTCAGAATGGAAATCACAAGAATGAAAAAGCAACAGCCCGATGCCGTCATGATAATGCTTTTGGATCCGCAAATAACAATTTTTGCAAAGCAAGCGGCAGAGCAGAATCTTAACATCAGATTTACATCCATAGACGAAATTGCGCACACGCCAAATAAAGAATTATTAGAAGGATCGATATTTGTTTCGTCTATAACGGGTGGCGATGATTTTCAGGAACGGTTCGCAAAGCATACAAATTTGTCGATGAAATCTTGTGCATCAAATCTTTACGACTGGTTCAAAATCATTGTGGATATTTTTGAATCGTCGGATCATAGGCTGACAGGTGAAGAATTAAAAAACCGTATATATCAAATCAAAAATTTCCCGTCCGCGATGGGAATAGAAATCAGTGTTGATAAAGATGGTATAATCGATACCCCCCTGTTTCGTGCGCGCATAAAAGACGGCAAAGTTGCAAAGGAATAACGTATGAAAAACAAAAATATTTGGATTTTCGCAGGAATTATGGCAATTCTGGTAATCGCGGTATTTGCACTGTCCAGTGGCCACCGATCTGCCGACAACAGGCCGGTTGTACGTATCGGTGTATCCCTGCCACTGACCGGGAATAATGCTTTTATTGGCGTACCCGTGCGCGAAGCGGCGAAAATGGCTTTGGAAGACTGGCAAAAAAAAGATACCAGATTCAGATACGAACTGATTTTTGAAGATGACGGTTTTGACCAAAAAAAGGTCGCAATGATTGGTAACAAGTTCATAAATATAGATAAAGTAAATGCGATCATGGGTATCTGGACATTGACTTTACATCAATTTCGGGAATTGGCGCACAAACACGATATCCCGTTTTTCGCCTGTGGTTGGGGACATGATTCTTCCGATGGGGAATTAGTATTTAATAACCAGACCCCACTGAGTGAAACATCGCGGGTATTTGCAGATATAATAAAAAACAAATATAGGGCAAAAAATACCGTCCTTGTCGGAATGATTTCGGGCGGTGATTTTGCAATGCACGATTATATAGAAGCAGAATTTAAAAAAAATAACATAAATATTATACTTAGAGAAACTGTGCAGTACGGAACCACCGATTACGGAATAATGATCCAAAAAATCAAACAAAAGAAACCCGAAGTAATTATTGCTGTCATGCCTCCTTATGAACTTTCTATATTTACAAAACGCCTGAAAGAAACAGGTTTGGATATTCCGATTACAAATGTGGCGGATTATTTTGAATTTGCGCCAAATAAAGAAGTTTATGACGGCATGTACGTTGTAATTTCGTCTAATGGAACGGATGACTTTAAGAAAAGGTTCACAGAAAGAACAAAAAAACCGTTTCCCAGTTATGATTGTGTGGCACCGGGATATGATAATATAAGCATATTGATCCATGCTTTTGAAAATGCGGATGCAGAACCGGGACAGATTCCGACAACAGAGAAAGTCGTGAAACAGATTCACGGAATAAAAAATTGGAATGGCGCGACAATGGAAAATATGCACGTTCAGCCGGATGGTCAGATATTTTCCCCGGCATATATTGGCATTATGAAGAACGGTAAAGCAGAAATAATAAAGGAATAAATCGTGATAAGAAAAATTTGGATTATGGTTTTATTTGCAGTCATTGCGGCTGCATTGGTTTGTTTTCTTATTCAGGGTCGAAATATGGACACGGGAAAGCCGGTGGTTAAAATCGGATTGGTGCTTCCGCTAACTGGAAATTCGGCGCACCTTGGCCAAGCGATCAAGGGTGCTGCCGAGGTCGCAGTGGCGCATGCGAACAGAAATTCCGATAACCGGTATGATTATAAAATTGTTGCTGAAGATAGTATGTTACAAATGCCGATAGCTACCAGGGTAACAAGCAAAATGATTTCGACCGACCATATTGATGCCTTGATCAGTTTTTCGGCCGAAGTTGTAAACGTTGTATCTTCAATTGCCGAAAAAAATAAAATTATACATTTTGGCATTTCTGTAGATAAATCTGGCGCGACCGGAAAATATAATTTCATAAACTGGACCATGCCGGAATCCAGTACTGCCAAAATGACCGAACAAATCAAGGCCAAAGGATTTAAAAATGTTGCGGTTGTTTCGTTTAATCAGTCCGGCGCGCTGGCAAATTCCGAAATGCTGGACAAGAAACTGCGCGCAGTCGGAATTAAAAGTACACTCTATCGTTTTAATGGTGATATCCGCAATTTCAAAACAGATATACAAAAAATGCAGGACGCAAAAACTGAACTATATGTTTTGCGTCTATTTGATCCGCAAATGAGCATTTTCATAAAGCAACTGCGTGAAACGGGCGACAAATCCACTATATCAAGTATAGAAATGTTTAACGCCATTGCCGATCCAAGTATAATTGAGAGTCTGTGGTTTGTGGATACAGCAACGGCAGAAAACGACATAACCCGTGAAATTATGAAATACAACAAATCCGAAGTGACATGGGGGCTGGGTCAGGTTTATGACAATGTTATGATGATTGTTCGCGCTTTTGAAATTGCGCCGGATAAAGTGGGTGCAATCGATGTCTTGATTGACACCAAAGAATTTGATGGAACAGTCGGACGTTTAAAACAGGACAAAGATGGTATTTTCCATTCGGTCGCTACAATCAAAAGAATTGAAAACGGAAAACAAGTAATTGTGAAATAATGCTTTATCAACTGCTTCTTAACACTTTGATTATTGGTTCTGGATACGCATTGGTCGCGATGGCGTTCCGGTTGATGTATTGGGTATCGCCATTCTTTAACTTGACACTTGGTGCATCAGTTGCACTTGGCGCGTATCTTGGATTTTCGCTGGTTCCGTTATTTGGCATTGCGGCATGGCCAATTGTTGCAATATTGGTCGCGTTGTTCACCTGGGCATTAGAGAAATTTATTTACAAACCCGTCCGTGGGTTGGGTGCATCACCGATAGTTCTTCTTGTTGTGTCATTGGGGGTTTATACAATATTCGAATCTATAATACATTTGATATACGGTCCGCAATATCAAACGCTGGGATCTGCAACCGATTTTTCAACCATCTCAGGAATTCCAAGTGCACAGGCCGCTACTGTCATTTTTGGTGTTATAGTTTTTGTCGGAGTGTCCCTATTGCTACGATATACATTTTTTGGAAAACAAATTCGTGCTATACAAGATAATCCGGCATTGGCCAATCTTGTCGGTTTGGATGTTCCGCGGATTGTAATGATCGTATCTGTTTTGGCTGGCGGTATCTTGGGTGCTTATGGCCTTATGGTTGGTTATGATACTGGCATGGAACCTACTATGGGATTCAATATCTTATTCAAAGGAATGATAGCGGCGATTATCGGCGGTGCCAGCATGTCCGGTGCATATTTTGGCGCGATGATACTATCCGGCGCAGAAAATCTTGGTGTTTGGGTATTCGCTTCGCAATGGCGTGATGTAGTAGCGTTTGTTATCTTTATTGTGCTGCTTTGGTTGCGACCAAATGGAATATTCGCTCACAAGCCCAGGGCAACAAAGTGCAAGGCAAAATCATGAATAAAAAATTATGGATTACTATTGGATTGATCATATTGACCGTTATCGCTATTTTGGTATATTCGGGCAAACGTGAAATTATGGATTCGCGTCCTGTTGTAAAAATTGGTGTGATTCTGCCATTGACCGGCAATAATCAGGAAGTTGGAAATAATGTGAAAAATGTCATACAACTGTATGTGAAAGAAAATCAAAAAAATTATAAAATCCGGTATGACATTATTATAGAAGATGATGCATTTCGAACAGCAAATGTAGCAACATTAGCCCATAAATTGGTAAATGTGGACAGGGTCGACGGTCTTGTGACAATTTTGGCCTATGCTGGTATTGTCGCATCAACAGTTACGGATAAAGCCGGTGTCCCACATATTAATATCGCATCCGCCATCGAGGCCGCCGACGGAAAATACAGTTTTGTAAATTATACTCCACTTCCCGCAATTCAGGAAAGATTTTCTGAATTGTTTAAAAGAAAAGGTATTAAAAAACTGGCTATTATAAACATGGATCATGTTGGGCCAATGCTGTATAACAAACATCTGAAAGACGCTATCAGCGAAAATAAAATTTCATATGAAGAGCATTTCTTCAAACCCGAAGAAAGAGATTTTAGAATGCTGATACAGAAAATCAAAGAAAACAAGCCTGATATCATAATAGTGATGGCATTGCCGCCAAGTTTGGATGTACTTGGCAAACAAATAAAAGAGCTTGGCATTGATATCGAACTTACATCTGTTGCTTTTTTCAGCATGTCCAATAATAAAGAATTATTCGAAGGATTTATTTATGTTGATGGTCCAGATGGAAGCCCGGAATTTATAAAAAAAATTAACCGGGAACTTAAAACAGATAATCTTTACCTTCTTGCATTCGCACACGATACCATAAAGATTTACATGGATAGCATAGATTCGTTTTATATAGAAAATGATCGTCTGCCCACACGCGAAGAAATTGCCGAAATGCTGCGGAATTTAAAAGATTTCAAAGGAGAGGGGGGGGTATATAGCATGGGCAAGGACGGTTCAACTCAATCAGAAGCTATATTCAAGAAAATCATAAATGGCAGGCCGGAGATTGTAAAATGAAAAACAAAAAACTTTTAATTATCGGTGGAATTATTGTCACGGTGGCGATCACGATATTCGCATTTCAAAGTCGGCGTGAGATTGCCAGCGATAAACCGGTAATAAAAATCGGTGTTATCGCACCACTTACCGGTGATAATGCCAATGTGGGTCAGAACTGCAAAAGGGGAATAGAGTTTGCAATCGCAAACCTGTCAAATTCGTCTGTGCGATACAAAATGATTTTAGAGGATAGCAGATTTCAATCTTCGACAGCAGTATCTGCCGCACATAAACTTATATCCAAAGATAATGTTGATATTTTATTTGCTTGTGAATCTCCATCTGGCAGTGCGGTCGCACCAATCGCTGACAAGGCCGGGAAACTTATGATGACTATATTCGCCAGCGCACAGGAAGTTGCAGTTGGATACAAGCATTCGTTCCTTCATTGGACATCACCAAATGCTGAAATGGCAAAAGCTGTGGAATTATTTAATAAGAATAAAGTCAAAAAATTGTTGATATTTGAACAGAATCATTCTGGCACAAAGGCACTTGGCGACGCTTTGCGTGAAGAACTGGCCGGAACAAAAATAGAATACAAAACTTCCATAATAATGTCTGATGAACGTAATTTTGGCGACATCGTTGCAAAGGCACAGGCTGAAAAAGCGGACGGATATATGATTATTGTTTTACCGCCCCCGGTAAATATGCTTATAAAAAAGTTAAATGAAGTGGGCGATACGACGAAGCGTTATAGCGTAGAGGTTCCTGCCCTTGTAGAAGACAAGTCCATATTTGAAGGTGTGGAATTTGCAGATGTTTATGAAGGCACACCTGAAATCCTTGACGCATACCGCACAAAATACAAAACTGATAATGTATATGGCGTTGCTTTTGCATTTGACGGCATGATGATGATAGATAAAGTGATAAGCGATTGGTATCGTGTGTACGGCACTTTACCAACTGGAACAGAAATTTCGGAATCGCTGTTAAAGCTGGAAAACTGGAATGGCGCGGTTGGTTCGGTAAAGATTGATAACGAGGGTCGCATTCATTCCAAAGCGGTTATAAAGGTAATCAAAAATGGCAAACCAGAGATTGTAAAATAACATGGAATACTTACTGAATCTTGGTATTTTATTTTGTATTTACGGCATTCTTGCACTGTCGTTAAATCTTACCGTCGGTATGGCTGGGTTATTATCGCTGGCTCATGCCGCATTCTATGGAATTGGTGCTTATGCGGCTGCATTGGGTATGACTGCCCTTGGTATGAATTTTTTTGTTTCACTTGCGTTGGGTGCGGTTATAAATATCAGTGCGGCGGGCATAGTTGGTAAAATCTTGTCGCGTTGGAAGGGCGATTACTATGCCATTGTTTCTGCTGGACTTTCAATTATCGTGTTTTCCATACTTTTGAACTGGAAAGGACTTACTCGCGGGCCGCTTGGTATTTTTGGTATTCCAAAGCCTGTGATATTCGGATACGCCATTGAATCAAACACCGTTTTTTTGGTTTTATGCCTGATTGTGTTAGCAATTGTGTTTGTCTTGTATCAATGGCTTGATCACAGCACTTTCGGTCGTGCCGCCAAGGCAGTTCGCGAAGACGAACAGTTGGCAAGCGTATTGGGCTATAATCCGCCGCGAATAAAATCCATATTGCTTTGCCTATCCGCCATTATTGCCGGTGTTGCGGGTGGCTTGTTCGCCAGTTATATCGCATTTATTGACCCATCTACGTTCCATATAAAGGAAGGAATATTTCTTTTTACAATCATAATCATAGGTGGATTGGCCAGCAGTCGGGGCAGCGTTCTTGGTGCGCTTGTACTGTTATCACTGCCCGAAGTCTTGCGTTTTATCGGTTTGCCCTATGAAATCGCCGCACAGATGCAGCAAATCATATACGGTGCTGCCTTGGTGCTGATGATGGTGTTCAAGCCCAAAGGTTTTCTTGGAAAATACAGGATATGAACGTAATGTTGGAACTGAAAAACATTATTACAGGATATGGTGACAAGATCGTATTAAACGATATTACGACGGCGATAGATCCTTTGCGCATTACTGTCGTAATGGGGCCGAATGGTTGTGGCAAGACTACTATGCTGAAAACCATTATGGGTTTGTTGCGCCCCATGTCCGGTGATATTATATATGGCGGTGCAAACATATCACCTAATCCGCAGACTTGGATAAAGCATGGTGTATTTATGATTGGACAGGGTGGACGAGTATTTTCAAAAATGACTGTTCGCGAAAACATCGAAATCGCCTGTCATCATTGGGATAATCGCGGCGAATTTCCAGCACGCTTGAATGAAGTTATCCAACATTTTCCAGACTTGTACGAACGATTGGACGATGCGGCGGGAAATCTTTCCGGCGGCCAACAGCAAATGGTCGCACTGGCGCGCGGTCTTGTAAACCGTCCGCGTCTGCTTTTGCTTGATGAACCATCAATAGGCCTTGCGCCAAAGCTTATAAGCGATACTTTCGGTAAACTGCATGATATAAATAAAAAGACTGGCACGGGATTTATTATTATCGAACATAATCTTAAAACTCTTTTGCCTTTGACCGACCGTGCAATAATATTGGCACAGGGCAAAATCGCCTATGATGGCGCATCTGATGATACGACCCTGCAAAGCATGATCGATAAGATTTTCTAGGATTAATTTACACAATATTTCCATCATAATTTTTTTTCTTGACCGAATCGTCGGAATGTTATTAGTATGCGGAAAGCTATAAATGGAGTAGCCATTATGATTATCGGTATTGGTATAGACTTAGTAGAATGCGGGCGGTTTCTGGACTGGTCGGCGTTCAAAAAACAACGCATATTTACAAAAAAAGAATTGGAATATGCAGAAAATTATAACGCTAATTCCGAACGGCATCTTGCAAACTTTTGGGCGGCAAGGGAAGCTTTTCTAAAAGCACTGGGCACGGGGTTCGGTGACGATATCGGATTTTCTGATGTGTCGGTAACTCATAATGACGCTGGGCGACCAGAATTAATCCTTACCGGTGGGGCAAAAGCCGCATTGAAAGCGATCGCCCCGGATGCAAAAACTTTCATATCTATTACAGACCAGGGCGACTATTGCGTCGCAGTAGTGGTAATAGAAAGCCAGTAAGTGAAGTAAAAAGATGTATCGGGTCATGACTTTAAAATATCAGGCATACAGATGTTATCTCTTTTTCTCGTCTTTGTAATTGGGGTATATATTGGACTGACCCCAAATAAAATTATCAATAAAAAAGATAGCAAAATACATTCTATTTAAATATAAGTTATTAACTTTACAATATTCCAAAAAATTTTCAAAAGTGTTCTAAAAAGATACATTCCTGTGTAAATTAAAAATGGTAAAGAGTTTGGGAATATGTTTATTAGAATAAAGTATTGGTATAATACATTGGTAAGATAATAGATGCGCTTGTACTCTTCAAAGCAATTATATTTTGATCTGATTTAATGAATCCTGAATCTAACGTAGCAACTATGAAACTTTGTATCGGTATGAGCTTTCTATTCAGACTATCTCTTATCTTTTTGCTGTTGGAACTAAATTCATGACATTGATAAGCATGGGATCGGTACAAGTACCTATAAATTCTGTGTCGGCTGTATCCATACAGTTGGATATTACATGCTCTCTTCTACAACTCGTGCCCGATTTATATACTCTAATTTTTGGACAAACTTTGCCGGAATTAACCCCACTGGCGATAACACAGTTCATCGGTTTTGATGAATCCGCCAGATAAAATTCAGTATATCTAATTCGTAGGCTATTATTACCAGAAGGGCAATTATAACGAGATGGGTCACCACCAGAACAATTGCCGCCGCCATTGCCACATAAATAGCTTACATCAAAGCCACATTGATTGATCTCTACGCGATTGCCAAAAAGGGCACCAAGACCGCTTTTTACGGTAACAGTACAAGCTTCTATAGTTCCAAAGACCACTCGCCAAGTCGTGCTATAATAATAAAGGAAATCTCCTATCAATGTAGAGTCGGGGTTATATGAGTCTTTATTTGATCCGTCTTGGCTACCGCATATTCTATTTACAGGGGAAGTCCACTTGGCAGCACCACTCACCCTAACATTGTAACATTGATAATCTGTTCCACACCGTGTTCCGTTACTAGCGGGTTGTCTTCCCCCGTTTTCCCAACAATTGCAGGAACCCCACGAGTTTGTATCAACATTTGCATCTTGTCCGTTTCCAAATCCCGATACACACATGTTTGGACTGATGGCATATGCATCTACCAATGCCTGAAGTTGAGAAGTGGTATATTTTTCTCCACTGTGATTGATTGCTATTTGTCCTTCGTTATTAAGCTCGATAAATACGTCATCCACAGTTTTCGGAGCACAAGCTATATTTTTATCCCATTTATTATCCCTGGCTTCCATAAATACTCCTTCGAGCTGTGTACATTGCATTGAGAGCATGGTAATTATTCTGTAATAAATTTCTGTGGCAACGCCGATGTAATTAATGTCCGTAGACATATCTTTCGGGTGAACATATCTTCCATCTGCGGTTTTTCTGAATCCGCCGAAGATATTTTCCGCGAACTCGGGGTTATCAGGAGGATTACATGCCTCTATCGATGTTAATTCGCGCGCGCATTCAGAAACCTTTTCTTCCCCCGGACCATGGAACGAAAACCAATCCATTGCTTGGCCGGTTATGAAAAGTCCACTATTCGGGTTGTACAAATTGACATAATTCTGTCCGCCAAATTTGTCGAAACAGTTTTCTACTACCGCGCGGCATGATACTTCAAGGTCGGTTCCCTGCCGGGTCGCTACATACTGTGCGATTATATCACCCGCCGCAGTATTTCCAAACATATTGTTGCATGCCTGTACATATTCTTCGCACAAATGTCCGGTAGCTACCAGAAAGCCCGGCTGATTTGTCGTCTTGTCTGTTACCAAAGCTTCCATAGCCTTTGATAACGATTGTTCGTTGTTCATATAACATGCGGATACAAATCCCATGCATCCTTCTTTTATTTCCCGTACTTTTTCATTTTGTGCGTAATATATGTCCAGCATAGCCTTGTCCAGATAATCAGACCATACATCAGCCGCCTTTTCCCGACATTTGTCTAAAGCGGGTTCTGCAAACTGTTTTACGCGTCTTTCAAAATTTAATACAAATTCACGATTATCGGGAACCTTTGCCAGTTTTTGATCCGAAACCGACACTCTGCCCGAAAATTTCAACATTTCTCCCAGTTTGTAAAATTCCACCACCCCTTCGAAAGGTTTTCCTGTTGTTGCATCTATAAATTGGCCGTTATCAAGACATTTACGGTAATTTTCTCCGCATACTTGATCCGATTGAACCGCAGCTTCTACTTCCCGCAGACATGTTGTTGCGTCGAATTCGTTGTGTGTCTGGCGATGCTGAACCCGTGCGAGATCCAGCATGGCACTGCTTTCGCGGGTGCTTGCGGTCAGGGTTCGCTTCATTTCATCCAGTTTTCTTTGCACCGTGTTGCAATCCTGTTCCATAGCCATAAGGTATGCTGTTACCGCGCGTTGAAGTGCCGCATCAGTACAATCCGGTTTCACAGCTTGGCGGCATTGAGAATATATGGCTGTATACAAATTCGCACCGTTAAGGGTCGCTATGGCCTGGCCGCTGTCCATGGCACCAAAGCTTGCATCTACATTCATCGCAAGATTGATGCTATTCAAGGCTTCATTTCTGCCGCCTACATTCGCATCTTCGCCCCTTATGGAATTTAATATAGCATTCAAAAGGCCTTTTGCAGCAGACTTGTCATTAGTCAGGGCGTTTTCACCTTCGGTGGCTTTTTTCATTGCGGATGCCTGGGCTGCGGTCATTCCGACAACATCCAGATTTTCTGTAAATTCGGTCAGCTTTGCGGATGCGTCCTGCATAACGCCTTGGGTTCTTTGGATATCATAAACACGGTCGCTACAGCTGCACCGTTGGTAATTGCTGTTTTTTATCGCGCAAAACTGATCCATACAGGCGAAATAAGAACCTTTGCATTGTTCATAAGCCGCACCCGTGCGAGTTTCTACGGTTTGTGCCGTGGCATTGCGCGAAGTGATGGCGGAACGTGCGGCGGATGGGACGCGGGCGGTAAGTGCAGATGTTGTAGCGGAACGTGCAGATGCAGTCTGTCGTGATGCGGAAGAACGTGCGGGTATACCTTGAACGCGTTGCGCGGCAGCTGTGATTGGTACGGCGGAACGTGATTGAACCGCTGTTGAAGTGGGCGAAGATCCTGTTGCTCGCGATACAGTATTGCGTGTGGATTCCGCAGCTTGTGGTGCGACACGTGGTGCCGGAACATCCGCGCTTTGTACCCTGTTATCTGTACTTTGTCGCGGGTTAGATGTGTTGCGCGGCGTGGCGGCATCAATCGCGGATATACAAAAAACCAGCAAAAAAGATATAAATAGCTTTCTCACGCTCTTATAATAGCAATTTTGTAAACAGCGGGTCAATATGTAATTGATATCTTGTAAACTAAATACAAGTACCAACTTGTTTTTTTTAGAATGAGTGGTATTTTAACAAAACAATATACTGACTATGGACTATCAGCTAATCTATGACTGTTCCACATAATATCTATATTCATGTGCCGTTTTGCACATCAAAGTGCAACTATTGTACTTTTTATTCTGTTGTATGCCAGCCTGATTGGAATGCATACGCGGCGCGTATTGCCAACGAAATAAAATATTGGGGCAGACAGTTGGGAACTGTGCAGGTTCCCAGTATATTTTTCGGTGGCGGAACACCATCGCTTATGCCGGTTTCGACATTTGCAGAAATCATGGATACCCTGCGAACCGTATTAGATATTCCATCAAAAACAGAAATTACACTGGAAGCGAATCCGGGAACATTGTCGGCAACGCGCCTTGCCGGGTTCAAGACCGCGGGCGTTAACCGTCTTTCCGTTGGTGTACAATCATTAGATGATAATATTTTGCAATTTTTGGGTCGCAGGCATAACGCGCGAGCTGCGCGCGGACTTGTAAAATCGGCACAAGATATGGGATTGCGTGTCTCTGGTGATTTTATATATGGTCTGCCCGGCCAGACTGTCGCCAATGTGGAAAAAATGTGCCGCGATATTCTGAATATGGAATTGCGTCATGCCTCGCTTTACGAACTGTCAATAGAACCCGGAACTGTATTCGCACAACAAAAGCTTCGGGTTCCGTCAAATGAAATCATTACAGAAATGTACCAAATCATTGGTGATATTCTGCCCAGATATGAAGTTTCAAATTATGCTGCCCTTTATGAAGAATGCCGACATAACCAAAATATCTGGGATGGACAACCCTATATCGGAATCGGACAGGGGGCATGCGGAAGAATTTTTGCCAATGGGGTTTGGTACGAACAGGGGGAAAAATGCGAACCTATGGATAGTAAAACCCGCGCTGTGGAAAAAGTAATGACAGGATTACGGACAACGCGTGGTGTGCTTTTGACACCTGATGTACGGGATGTAATAGATATGGAATTTATCGGTAACAATCAAAAATATCTTAATATTACAGATGGCCGTCTAGCAGCCACACATAGCGGAATCTTGATTCTGGATAATTTATTGGTAAAGCTGCTTGTATAAATTTATGATCGTTGATTTATATTAGAGTTACATCGACCAGCTACTAACGACTATCGACTAAATTATTAAATCCTGATCTTTTCTTCGTAAACATCTGGCAAGTCATTTTCGTACAGTACTGTGTCATTGTGTTTTGCATTTTCGGAAAGCCATTTATCTGCTTCTGATTTGCTTTCCACGTAAATCAGTTTATCAGAATCAATCTGATTAATAAATGTCGGGATTCTGCCACCTGCTACCACAATTACCATATCCATTTTTTCATTTGTTCGCTGACCCACGATTTTATGGTATTCGTCGTGTTTTGCGCCAAGTTCTACCATGCCGGGCGTTATGATTATAGCCCGACCCTTGTTTGAATTTGCAAGGATTCGCACAGTATCTATCGCCGATAAAAATCCGTCCAGATTTGAATTAAAGCCGTCGTCGACTATAATCATGCTATTTGCACGCTTTACTTCCAGCCTGTGTGGTGTCTGTGGCAAGGTAGCAAGTGCGGCGATTATAGTATCTGTTGGAATACCCAATTGCGTTGCTGCGCAAAATGCTAATGTTATGTTATTTGCTTGATGTTCCCCGTAAACAGGTGCGAATATCTTATAATTATTGTTGCCATGATTCAAAACAAACCTTAATCCGTCTGCATTAATGCGGATATCCCGGATCAGATCCATCGGTAATATTACAGAATTTTTTGGCGCGAAATCATTTATGTACTTTTTTGCAACCTGAATGGAATTTATAATACAGTCGCCACCATTTTTTGCGATGGATTTTACCAGATCGAATTTTTCACGCGCGACATTGTCCAATGATTTGAAATTTTCATAATGTGCCGCGCCCACTGCTGTCAAAATTCCATATTCTGGGTTTATCAGATTGCATAATTTTGCGATCCCACCGGGACTATCAGTACCCATTTCAACAATAAAATATTTATGCCCGGGCGATAGATCTTCGCGTACTACCCGTACCACCCCCATAAGGGTATTTATTGATCGGGCTGTGGCATAAGATCGTACGCCC
Organism: Alphaproteobacteria bacterium; assembly: GCA_009777955.1. GTDB lineage: Bacteria > Pseudomonadota > Alphaproteobacteria > Rs-D84 > Rs-D84 > WRKW01. The sequence continues at coordinate 140,836 of WRKW01000001.1, forward strand.
GCAGATTGCAATATGTGTTGCAAGATGTTTTTTGTGCTGGTCTTGCCAAAACTGCCCGTGATTCCGATACAAATCGGATTAAGTTCGCGAAGTTTTTTTATCGCATTTGATAGATACATCCTTTGCATCATGAATTCTATTGGCCAAAGAAAAATATTTGATGCTATCAGCATGAACGGCGGCAGTTGAACAGCTATCAATATAGCTATCAATGTCGGCGCAAACAATGCCAATGTTGCCGCGGCCGAAACATTAAATAAAAGCGCGGCAAGGAATATCCTTTTTGCACGCGATGTCAGAACCAGTTTCTTTTTTGCATTGCGCAATGGATTCTTTTCGAATATACCAACCACGATAAATATTGCCGTCGCTATATATTCTAAAAAACCGAAATGTGACGCAATCAACCCGGCGATCAGCATACAGGCAAATGCGATTTTATCTATCAGTTGAAACTTATAGAAAATAAATTTGAAAAATTTCCAATTCAGGTATTCGTTCTGTTGAAAAAATTTTAATGCAAACAGACTTCGCCGCACTGCAAAAAAGGCGAATGCCAGTAACAAAACCGCAAACTGCCATGTCATTTTATAAACCTTTTTATTATGCCTGAAACTTGAAACCGGCCAGTGGTCAGAATATCATTATGTTCAAAACCATGCAATATTTCCAGTTTGGCACCCGGAATCGCGCGGGCAAATTTGCGACCGAAACTTGGCGGAGTATCAATATCATTCGATCCGTAAATCAACAGGGTTGGAATGCGGATTTCTCGAGCCGCATCGATGGTTTTATGCCGCAAACTTTGCGACAATATCCGGCGCATCATGCCGGACGCGTTGCGATAGTCGGTGCTTTGGAAAAGCGCGGCGGTTTTTGCCCCGACCGAACCAAACATCCGTATAAATTTTACCACAGGTCGAAAAATAATCCGACGCAATCTGGAACGTAATGTTACAAATCCTGCGCCGCCTATGACTATTATTCCACGAATTAGATCCGGTCGGCTGGCAGCGATTTCCATCGCTATCTTTCCACCGAATGAGTGTCCGATTATCCAGGGGTTTAGATTTTGCCCTATTATCCAATCCGCAATAGCCTTTGCATATTCTTCAACCGTCATCGGAGTATCAGGTTCCGGTGTATTGCCAAAACCAGGCAAATCAATTATGTAACGATTATTTGCGATAAACTCTGTCGCAAGCGGTCGCAAATTCGCGCTGTTATGTCCCCAGCCATGCAGAAAAACCAATGGTTCGCCCATACCGGTCATGTTTTGAAAATATATTGAATTATGTATTTTTTTGTGTAACATACGCGATATTATAAACCAAGGATAGGAAAATGGCAAAGAAAATCGCGGTATTTTTCGGGGGACAATCTTTCGAACATGATGTCAGTATCCTGACCGGCCTGCAAGTATGTCAGGTAATGGATAGATCTAGGTATCAACCCATTCCGGTTTATGTTGATCGCAAAGGACACCTTTGGATTGGGAAAGAACTTTCATATACCATAAATTATCCTATTGATGATTATATGCGGTCAAAGCTTTCCCGGGTATCCCTTGAAATCGGTAATTGCGGAAGCCTGGCTGTCACAGGTGGAATATTCAAACGCCGTATAAAATTTGACGCTGCATTTTTGGCTTTTCATGGCGGTTCCGGGGAATCGGGTGCATGGCAAGGCGCATTGGCCGCGGCCAAAATTACGTATGCCGGTGCAAGCGTTCTGGCAAGCAGCGTGTATATGAGCAAGCACATAACAAAGCTGTTATGCCGCCAATCAGGTATAAATGTCTTGCCGGAAACAATCGTCCGCCGCCCGGAAACAATCGACATCGCGAAGATAACAGCCGGGTTAGATATAAAATATCCAGTTATAGTAAAGCCGGAATCGCTGGGCAGCTCTGTCGGTGTTTCGCGCGCGAACAATAAAGGCGAATTGTCGGCAGCATTATTGGCTGTATTTAAAATGGATACTGCTGCTATTATAGAGCCTTTTGTAGAAAACCTTGTCGAATATAATATAGCAGTAATGAAAAAAGACGGTGCTATCGTAACATCTACAATAGAAACGCCGAATAGTGGTGGCGAAGTCTGGTCATTTGCGGGCAAATATATGGGTGATGGGGCAAAGAAAAAGAAAACCGGGTTTCTGGATGCCATGCCATCAGATGAAGTCCTGGCATCGCGTCGCGAATACGCCCCAAAAATCACTGCTAAACAGGAAAATTTTATCCGTAGTTCTGCGGTGAAATTGTTCGATTTGCTGGGTGCGAACGGTGCGCCGCGTATCGATTATCTGTGCAATTCCAAGACTGGGGAAATATGGCTTAATGAAGTAAACCCAATACCTGGCGCGTTTGCATTCTATCTGTGGCGCAATTCTATGCATGCGGTGTCATATCAAGATCTGGTATCGATATTGCTTGATAATGCATTCAATGAAGAAAGCGTGCAAGCGTTCGATTTGAACGCCAGTGGCAGCAAAATTTTTAAATAACGAGGTTGTCATGAAAAACAAAATTCTTAATATAATTTCCGCATTGGCAGTGGTGATAACCGCCATCACAATATTTACTTTTAAGGGGGATCGCAAAATGAATACAGGAATAGAACTTATAAACATGGATTTATCCATAAGACCCGGTGACGATTTTTACGACTTTGCGACTTCCGGCTGGCGGTTCGAGAATCCTATTCCCGATGATTACGCCAGATTCGGCGCATTTGAAAAACTGATTCAGGACAATGATGCGAAAATAAAATCCCTTGTTGTTGGAATTGCACAACGGCGGCATGCGACAGGAACAATAGAACAAAAAATTGGAACATTTTATAATGTCGCAATGGATGATAAGAAATTAAACAACGATGGAATTGAACCAGCCAGAAGTGATTTGGCTGAAATAAACTCCTTGGCAAATCGAAGTGATCTGGCCGCCTTTTTGGGCGGGTTTCATAAGACCGCAAGCGGATTTTGGAGCAGTGGCATAGCACCGGACATGAAAGACAGCAGCATATACATATTTGTAATCGGACAATCCGGAATCGGGTTGCCCGAACGCGAATATTACTTTGACAAGGAAAGTGCTGAAATTCGCAAAAAATATAAAAACTATTTGTCGGATCTGTTCATGCACTTTGACATAGATGGCGATGTTCAGGGTGTATATAAATTGGAAGAACGGCTTGCCCGCGCACATTCCAAAAAAGAAAATCTGCGCGATCCAGAAAAAAATTATCATAGATTTTCTTATGCAGAGTTCAAAAAAAAGTTCAACGGGTTTAATTGGGACGCATATTTTGACGCACGTGGCGCAAGACCCATGACCATAAATGTGGGACAACCAAAAGCATTAACCGAAGCTTTGGAGATCATCGATAACGCGCCGATGGATGATATAAAACTTTATTTGAAACGCATGCTGATTGGAAAGGCATCGGCATTTTTGGATGATGCGGCATTCGATCTGACTTTTGATTTTTACAGCCGTACATTATCGGGTCAGCCATCGCCAAAACCCAGGTGGCGGAGAGCTTTATCAATTCTTGATGCATCAATAGGCGAAGCGGTCGGCGAAGTATATGTTAAAAAATATTTTCCGCCCGAAGCAAAAGAGCGTATGGAGCAGCTGGTTGAAAATCTTCGTGACGCATACTTCGAACGAATAAAAAAATTAGAATGGATGAGCGACCCGACAAAGAAAAAAGCACTTGATAAACTGGCCACATTCCGTGCCAAAATCGGATACCCAGATAAATTCCGTGATTATTCAAAGCTGGAAATTACCGATGATTCATATTGGGCGAATATAAAACGCGCGGACATGTTTGAAGACGAATATTGGCTGGAAAAATTGGGCAAGGCGGTTGATCGTGATTTATGGCTTATGAATCCGCATACGGTAAATGCTTATTATTGGTCACAGACAAATGAAATTTGTTTTCCGGCCGGAATACTGCAACCGCCGTTTTTTGATATGTCTGCCGATGATGCGTTCAATTACGGTGCCATCGGCAGTGTAATCGCACATGAAATGACGCATGGGTTCGACGATAGCGGACGAAAATTTGACAAGGATGGAAATATGAACGATTGGTGGACACGTTCGGACGCACAGGCATTCGAAAAACGCGCAAAAATCATGCGAGAATTTTTTAACGGTATAGAAGTCGCACCGGGCATATTTGCGAACGGGGAATTCAGTCTGGGTGAAAATTTATCAGACTATGGTGGTGTTACTATATCATTTACGGCTTTTCAAAATGCTGCTATGAACACACAATCGTTGACGTGGAAAAATTTTACACCAGAACAAAGATTTTTCATATCTTATGCTTCGATTTGGGCCGGCAACATTCGTCCGGAAGAAATTCTGCGCCGTACCAAAACCGGTGTACATTCACTTGCTCGTTGGCGGGTAAACGGAATATTGCCGCATGTTGACGCTTGGTACAAAGCGTTTGATATTAAACCAAATGATATACTTTATATCGCACCAGAGAGCAGGGTTAATATTTGGTAATCAAGCGACAGAAATGTACTTTTTTGGATATAACCATGGGGGCTAATTATGGGAAATAACATATGGGAAAAGCTGAATTATGAAGCCGAAAAACTTCAAGGTTCAAGAACATGGTCCCCGTTTGTGACTGGGGGGGATGTGTCATGCGCGCTGGAAAGCGAAAACGGAAAAATTTTTACCGGAATAAATATAGAAAACTGCTGCGGAGTGGTTTGCCTGTGCGCTGAACGGGTTGCAATAACGAAAATGGTAACCGAAACGGGCGAATTGGTGGTAAAACGTCTTTTAGCGCGCGGAAGCATCCCGCCAAAAGAAGAATTGAATAATTGGGCTCCATGTGGTGCTTGCAGAGAATTTCTGATGCAACTGTCCGACAAAAATAAAGATACAGAAATTATGATGGATTTTGAAACCGGGAAAACAATAACTTTGAAAGAACTAATTCCGTATTGGTGGGGAGATGTAAGGTTCAAAAAATAATCAAAAAAGGTATATTCCTGTATTTGATCCTATTTTTATAATCCGATTAAGTCTTTTTAATAGTCGTATTTTCTCTTTCGTGGTGAAAGGATGATGTGATTTGATTTTCGTAATTTCGCATCATCTCACACCTTATGATTATTTCTAATAAGTGGTCAGGGCGACTGGAGTCGAACCAGCGACCCCTTGCACCCCATGCAAGATAATACGACTTTGTTCTGTTTTGAAAGTTTTTGCGGACTTGTGAAAATCCGCAGAAAACCTTGCACTTCATCACTTTATCACTATGTGGCTCTACGCTCAACTTTGCGCTCTTTTGAGTGTGATTGTTGAGTATTTGTTGAGTTTTTTAAGAATAACATAGGAGATATGCCATGTCAAGAATCGGAATCAGTCTAATAAAAACCCTTGAATACAAGGACAAAACTTACCGTGTGTGGGATGAATCCTTGAAAGGATTCGGGATTGTAGTCCAAAAGGACTCGAAATCTTTTATAATTCAATACCGGAATAAATACGGGCGGCAAAAATATCTGACTCTGGGGCGCGTCGGTAAAATCGCACCGGACGAGGCCCGCCGATTAGCCGAAAAGAAGTTCGCCGATATAACCTATGAACAAGACCCCGCCGCCCAGCGCCAGGAAGACAAAAATACCATGAGCGTCGACGAAATGTGCGATTGGTATATGCGCGAGGGCACAGGCCATAAAAGAGAAAGCACTATATCGCACAACAGAAGCGCGATAGACCGCCATATAAAGCCTTTGATAGGCCATTTGTCGATAAAGGAAGTCAATAGCGAAATCGTCACGGGACTTGTCCGTGATATAGAATGCGGTGATAAAATCCGCCGGAAAGAAAAAAGTGAAAAACTGCGTGGCCGGATTTATGTAAAGGGCGGTAAATCCGCCGCCTCTCACACTTTGGCGTTTCTGGTGACTATTTTTGAATATGCTATCAAACATGGAAAACTGGAAAAGAATCCCGCGCGTGGAATAAAGCGCGCGCCGGATAATAAAAAAGAAGTGTTTTTAACTATTGACGAGATTCGTGGCTTTGGCGGCCTGCTGGCATATCACAAGGTGCAAAAAGACCATAAGACCGCCATAAATCCCATTAAACTGATATTGCTAACCGGTTGCCGCAAGGGTGAAATAGCAAGCCTTAAATGGGATTATATAGACTGGGAAAAACAATGTTTTTATTTCCCGATTACCAAGACCACCGGGAAACAAGTCCGGCCATTCGGAAAGGGGGCGCTGGAATTGTTGCAAGAATTACGGCGGCGGCGCGATAACAAATCCCCCTTTGTATTCCCCGCCACCAGGGAATCCAAGGACGGGCATTTGACTGGGAGCGGATTATACAAAGCGCTTAAAGCAATTTTGAATGTTCGGGACGACAATAATAGTTTGATTTTTCAAAAGGCCAATTTTGATATTCATGCCTTACGCCATACATTCGCAAGCATGGGCGAGTACATGGGATATAGCCCTTTGGTTATCGGGGCCCTACTAGGCCATAAGTCGAAAGGTGTCGGCATAACCGGCCGATATATCCACTTTGTAGATAAGTCTTTAATCGCGGCGGCGGATGATATATCATTAAGCTTCAAAGAAGCCCTGGCCGGCACTAGCACGGAAAATCTAAAAGGAGAATCACAATGTCAGAATTTATCAGATGTACCATTAAACAAGCCTGCGAGTGGATTGCCTTCAATTGGGAGCCATTAGATTATAATTCAGAAAAATTGCGAGTGCTTGGATATAAAGGAAATGACTATGGTTCAAAAATGGATATTGCGAAACATAAGTTAGCCATAGAAATACAAAAGGGGAAAGTAAAACCATTCTTATATGACGCTAATACGGACGAATTGAAAGAAATCTCAACCGGGCCGGATGTGTACATAGGCGACGACTTTACAACAATGAATATACAATATGGCATTGGCGCCGCACTTGAATATTCATATCCTGTTGTTAGTTTGTTAAAATTAAAATCTATTTTCCCCGGCGGTGCCGTGAATAGTGACTCACAGACAATACAACAAAAAGGCGGCAAAGCTAAATCTGAAAAAATGTATACTCCACTATATAGGTATTGTGAAAGTGTTTTCGATGAAAAACAAAAACTAGACCATAAGTTGAGCATCCCAAAGATTGCGGATATTATTGTGCAAGCAATGAAAACAGGGGCTTATAAAAGCTCTATCAGTAAAAAAGATTTAGATAACATGGGCGATACAATATTAGTAAAGTCCACCATTTTGAAAGTGTTGCGTGCTTATAAAAAATCTAAAAAATAATAATTCAACAATCTTTGATTTTCTTTGGTTTTTATGTGTAGTCTGCTAGCACACTATACATTCTCTACAAGCAGAGATTCTTATAATTCACCGTTTTCTTCCCTATTTTTCGCTCGATGATTGCAAGCATCGGGTTTGCAAGTCATACCAACAACGGAGAACAAAATGACAGATGAAAAACTAGAATCGCGAAAAAACGCGATTTTGCAAAAGGAGTATTGGACGACGGACGAAGCCGAATTTTACCTTATCTATATAAAGGGCATACATCGAACTTCGGCAAGCCTTCGGACCTATATCACGAGAGGCGGGGGCCCGGCACATTTCAAGTGGTCGCGGTCGGTCCGATATAACAAGGCGCTAATCGACGAATGGATTCAAAAAAAATTGTCGCCGGCAAAAACCCATTCATTAGATAAGGGGGTTGAGGCATGAATCAGATTCTAATTGACGCATTGCAACAACACGGTATACCTGCACCGGACAGGACTTTGAAAGATTCGGGCGTTACCCGCTGGGGTAAAAATTCCCGATATTGGGCCGTTCGGCTCGACCGCTATAATTGGGTTTTTGGTGATTTTTGTTCTGGTATTCGCGCCTTTGTTTTTCAAAACAACAAGACGGAAAGAACGCCGCAACAAATTGCAAAATTACACCAAAGACTTCAACAAGAGCAGGCGCGCGAACGTGAACGGATAGAGAATCAATATAATTGTAAGGCGATAATCGCACAACGCGATTTTGATTCTCTGCCAGTGGCAACACCGGCTCACCTATACCTTGCCCGGAAGCAAATCCAGCCTCACGACGCAAGGTATCAAGCGGAAAGGGATGCCTTGAAAATCCCACTATACGACACGGATGGCAAATTATGGAATTTGCAAACCATTACGGCAGTGGGCGAAAAGCGATTTTTGCCAGGTGCCAGAAAGAAAGGTTTGTTTTTCCAATTCGGTGAAACCGAAACTTTCGGCCTAGTCATAATTTGCGAAGGCTGGGCGACCGGCGCCAGTCTGCACGAAGCGACACAGTTGCCTGTCTTTGTGGCCTTTGACGCTGGCAATATCGCACCCGTGGCGGAATCTCTGGTCAAGAAATACCCAAAGCACAGAATTATAATCGCGGCGGATAATGATTGGGAGAAAATCCCAAACACGGGCCGCGAAACTGCTATAAGGGTCGCGCGCCAATTCGGGCTTTCGGTGATAATTCCATATATCACGGCGCCCGGCGCGTCCGATTGGAATGATTTGCATTGTGCCTATGGCCTGGACGAAGTCCGCCGCCAATTTACAAAAGGAGAAATAATATGAAAAATGAAAACAACATGCCCGAAGTGGCAACCTTTAATTACAATATCTATACAGCTGATGAATTGCTGGCATTAAAATTGCCGCCAAGAGAATGGTTCCTATACCCGCTTATTCCGCAAAAAGGCATATCCATTATATGCGCTGAACGCGGGGCCGGAAAAACTTATTTCGCTTTGGCGATTGCCTGTGCGGTTGCATCTGGCTTTGGGTTCTTAAACTTCACGGCAGAAACTCCACGCAAGGTATTATACATTGACGGCGAAATGGACGGGAGCGAAATTCAAGAAAGATTAAATCGGCTGATTGTCGGTTTTAGAACCGAAGACAAGATTGTAAAAACTGAAAATTTGAGTTTGTTTTGTAGCGATTTTCAAGGCGACAATCCCATGCCGGATTTAGCAACGCAAGAAGGCAGAGAACGGCTGGAGCAAGAATTAGAAGGTGTAGATTTAATAATTATTGATAATGTCCATTTCCTTTACACGGCAAAAGATGAAAATAGTTCCGGGACTTGGATTGATTTCAATCGTTGGTCAAGAGAGCAGCGCGGGAAAGGTCGTTCAGTCCTGTGGGTTCATCACACGGGCAAAGACCCCGAAAAAGGTGGTCGTGGGTCATCTACAATAGAAACGCTGATGAATGCGTCCTTGACTCTGATAGTTCCCAAAGACCACAGGCCGGAAAATGGCGCATTTGTATTCACAAAATATACAAAAATGCGCGGGGCGACAGGTCAGTCGGTAAGAGGTATTTATACAAAACTCATTTCTTGTGGTGAACTTAACCCGGTTGGCGAGCAAATGGGATTAAAATGGGAAAAGGCGGAAGCCCCCCAAAGCGAAGAAATAGATGATATTATCAATTTTTTGAAAGAGGGTAAAAATGCCAAAGAAATAGTTGATATTACGGGAGCATCCAAAACCAAAGTATATGAAGTTAGAAAGAGATACAAAAGAGCAGAAAAATCAAAAGAGTAATGCTGCTATATGATTTTCCCATTTTCCCGCATATATAGTGGCGGGAATTTGGGAAATTTATAATTGCTTTTTTTGTTGATTTATGATAGAATGCCAGAGTAAATAAAGACATAGAACCCCGGCATTAGCCGGGGTGTTTTTGTTTTATCTACTTTTTATTCGGATTCGAAAAGCTTTTTTGCCATAATTTTTGGCATACAGCTTTTTGCCGCGAACGGTTATCGATTTTACAAAAATATAGTAATAACCGGCGTCTGAATCCAAGCGGGGGGTATCGCTCATGGCGAACTCCTTTTTTGGGGTTGCCCACAAATAACTCGTTCAATTCTCGCGAATTTGACAAGCGCCCCAAAAAAGATTATAATTGTCAGTGTTTCCGCATATAATCTCTCATTGGGAATCCCAGCAGTGGGTTTCTCTGAGATATGTGCACGAAAGGTTGTTATTCCACTAACAACCTTTCAATTTTTTAAATTTCCTTTCTTAATCTGTCCTCTCTTGCTTGGGCTGCAGATGCGGATACTCCGAACAAAGCTTCCATTTCCTTCGCTCTTTTCCCACGTGCTAATTCCGCAGGCATCAACAATTCCGCAGCGAATGTATCGGCTTGCCATTCTGAATCGCGATATGCTGGTATTTCGGCATTAACATTGTTTCGCGCGAAGACAGCATCTCTTTTGTGGTCCAAAAAGATATGGCCTAATTCATGGGCGATTGTGAATCTCGCTTGAGGGTCATTTTCGCAAGCTTTGTCGTAAATTTCCTGGCTTATACAGATTGATTTTCGTTCTGGGTCCGTAAAAGCCCATTTGCCCTGCATACTTGGGTCAGACCCATCAACGACCATAAAACTGTATTCTTCAAATTCGCCTGTGCCGAGTAAATCTAAAATCGATGTAATCGGACAAAACACCCTAAAATCACTGAGCGCTTTGGTAAATTTTTCTCTGAACGATTGCGCGACTGCCCTTATATTTTTGATAGACCTTGGACTTACTGGCGCGCCCGCTCTCCTAATTTGAAACACTGCTATCTCCTTCTGCTGCTTTGTTGAGAATTTTCAACAGTTGCTTCCTTTCTTGTTCCGTCAAATAGTTTGCTTTTCTAGCGAATGAAAACGCAAGGTCATCTACCCCCTGTTTGGGGTGGTCAATGGTAAACCGTATCGAGGGCTTTCCAGTCGCTTGTTGCTCTCTGGTTTCCACGATTTTTTGCATCAATTCGCTTTTTTGCTCTGACGACAAGTTGTAAACAGAAGTTAGTCTGTCAAAAAAGCTTACCGGTGTTGTCTTGTTTCCTGTTTCTATGGCCGACAGGAAGGCCGAAGATACCCCTATTTTTTTTGCCATGTCGTACAACCTGATACCTTCGGACAGTCTAAATATTTTTAGCCATTTCCCAAGTTCTGTGTACATTTTTCATCTCCTTTGTTATTGTAAAGAGCACAGAATCATACGATTCGATTTTCTTTACATGTCTATCGTAACAAATATTTTAGATAAAATCAACCATAAAGTTAATTTAATTCCTTGCGGTTAATTTGAAGAGTTGGGCTTGTACTTTGTGCCCCATATTAACTTTTTTGCTAGTATTTTTTTGCCAGCCCGTTTATAATTTCGCTGAATCCATCGGGAGTGGGTTCGGGTCCTTCAAAAGACTGCATCTGAGTGGTAGCCTAAAAACTGCTGCAATCCCGCCGCAATAAATAAGCACCCCCGGTGCGCTGTTTGTTGCACCCCCGCCAGTATGGTCGGGGAGCCGCCGGTACATAGAACAGGGCTTGCCCGAAAACTGGCGGGGTCATACTCAGATGTGATTTTTTGAACTCCCCGACCACCAATTCCCTTTGGTGGTCTTTTTTACACAAAGGAGAATCTTATGAGAAAACTTTTTATTGTTTGCGGCCTGTTAGTGGGTGCACCAGCATTTGCATATCAATCGCCTTACTATGGCGACTATCAGCCTAATTCACTTAACGATTATTATACACGTGCACCACAACAAGACTATTACCAACAAGCTACAAAAGCGACGCAAAAAACCATTACACCTGAAACAAGAGATGGATTTATTGGATTGAAATTACAAAAAAGTTTAGGAATACATTTTGGAGGTGAGGACAGCCAAATGAAGGGCGAAAAGCCGTTTGGTATAAGCGCAAGCCTTGGAAGCAGGATTAACCCATATGCAAGCATTGAAGGCGAAATACAAGCCGCCGGTGGAATGTGGGCAGAAACAAGTTTAGCTCGTGCCGAAGTTGCCGCATATTCCATAATGTTCAATGGATATTTCGATTATGAAATAGTTCCGGGATTTTCCCCTTATGTGGGCGCCGGCCTTGGATTAGGAATCATAAATACGGCAGTAAAGGTTGAACTTCTGGATATTGACGATTCTATGACAACAATGGGGCTGTCTTATCAAATAATGTTCGGGCTTAATGTCGCACTGTCTGATAGATTCGGGCTAAATATCGGATTCAGATATCAAGATTTCGGGGAAGGCGAAAGTACCTTAGTAGGAGAAAAGGCCAAAATGGAAGGAACCAATAAAGCATTTTATGCAGGTGTCGCATATAAATTCGGATGGAAATAAAATGGGCGTATTTTTTTCTGTTCTTTTGGCTTTATTAGTTGTTTTTGTGGGGCTGCCAATGGTATTTGCTATCCTACGTGCCATTTATGAAGGCATAACAGAACCGTCGCCAGAAGAATATAGAAGAGAGCAGTTAAAAGAATGGGGGTTTAGCAGCGAAGAAGAATATCAGGCCCGCCAAGCTGAATTGAGAAAAGAAATGGTAGAGTTCAAGAAGCGATGTGAGGAGGAACGTGAACGACTCACACGGGAACACCAAGAGTGGTTAAAAAACAAGAGCCTGGAAGAAAAAGCAGAATATGATAGGATTGCTGCCTATTTTGAAAATGTGACAAAAAAAGATGAGTGAATTTTTATAGCGCGGATTTTCTAGGGGATAGGGTGCCCTGTTATCGACGCTTTGAACTTTAACTACCCCCTACCTTTGAAGTCGAATCATAACGCATGGCCCTTGAATTGACGCGCGCGACCTGGCGGGTTTTATAGGTGCGCTTTGGTGGCCCTAGATATCATTTGATATCAGTCTGTTATCATTTTGTGGCACGCAATGGCAAAAAAGATAGGCTTAAGATATTTCGGGCAGTTTTTATATATCAAATAAAAAGAAAATCATAGTTTTTGCGATTTACGGAACACCATAACATCCGCGGGTTTGCGCGGTTTTTGCTTGACTATTTTACATCAAAATGATACACTCTTAATCATAGAGTTTCATATATATAAAAGTGATGAAGTTGTTGAGTATTTGTTGAGTTTTACGAAATCGCAAAAATCAACAAACCTCTGAAAGCCGCAGAAACATTGGTCAGGGCGACTGGAGTCGAACCAGCGACCCCTTGCACCCCATGCAAGTACTCTACCAGGCTGAGCTACGCCCTGACGCAGCACTATTTATACAACTGCATGTATTAAAAGGCAAGAATAAAATCCCGCCGTGGCGGGATTTGTTGTTAACGCTTGCTGTATTGTGTGCTGCGACGAGCCTTTCGGTAACCATAATGCTTGCGTTCCACGATACGGCTGTCACGGGTCAAGAACCCGGCTTTTTTCAGCGCACCACGTGCGTCCGGTTCAATCAGGGTCAGGGCTTTTGAGATACCGTGTTTTACGGCACCTGCCTGGCCAGAAAGTCCGCCGCCGGATACAAATGCACGAACATCATATTGGCCATCGCGCTTTGTCACACCAAACGGTTGACGCAGAATCATCTGCAACACAGGGCGTTTGAAATAATCCGCCATCGGAATTTCATTGATTATTATTTCGCCTTTGCCCGGTGCGATATATACACGTGCCACGGAATTTTTGCGCTTTCCGGTCGCATAAACCGTGTTGCTTTGTTTTGTGATTTTATCACCGGTCGCAACGGATTTTGCGGACACTGGTTTCTTTTCTATTGTTGGTTTTACCACAATTGCCTTCTTCTCGGCCGCCTTGGGCGCGACAGTTTTCTTTTCGGATGCCGGTTTTTTTTCTGCGGCGGACTTGGCGGTTGTTGTCGCTTCTTTTTTCGCTTTTTCTACCATTTTTTAAGCCCTTTTGTTTTTTGAATTCATCGCGCCAAAATCTATGACTGTCGGATTTTGTGCAGAGTGTTTATGTTCTGACCCCGCGTATATATACAGATTGCCAAGGCGTTTGTCGGCAAGTGCCACTGCCGAACGGCGGCCTATCATGCGTTTTACTGCATTAAATATCAGTTTTTCGGGTTTTTCCTGGCGCAGTTTACCAAGAGTGCGCTCCTTGATCCCGCCGACCCAACCGGTATGCCAAAAGAATTTTGTCTTTTCCGCTTTTCCGCCGGTCAGCGCGATTTTTTCTGCATTTATGATTATTACATTGTCGCCACAGTCCATATGGGGTGTATATGTGGGTTTGTGCTTTCCACGCAGGATTGTCGCGACATACGCCGCAAGACGACCCAGCACGATATCGGTTGCGTCGATAAGGATCCATTTGGATTCCAGCTCGCGCTGTTTAAGTGATTTGGTTGCCATTTGTTAAACCTTTTTGTTTTACGTTGGCGATTATGTCCCAAAGTGGCGGAAAAGTCAAGAAGTTTATATGTGGTATTAGAATACCGTTAAACAAAATATTCCAATTTCATCGCCTTTTTGACACGGGCGACTGTGACGGCGGCGCGTTCGCGGGCTTTGATAGTACCCTTATGCAAGATTTCCATAATAGCATTCGGATCGCGTTCCAGCTGTTCGCGCCGCTTGCGAATAGGGCACAGTATTTCCTGGATCACTTCATTAAGGAATTTTTTTACCTTTACATCGCCCAGTCCACCGCGTTCATAATGCGCGGCAAGTTCCGCATAGTCTTTATATTCTGGCAGAAATGCGGTAAAATGCTCGGGTGTCGCGAATGCCATCAAATATTGGAACACCGGATTGTTTTCGGTATGACCCGGATCTTCAATGCAAAGGTGCAAAGGATCGGTGTACATGGTTTTTATTTTTGCCGCAATAATATCCGCACTGTCCCCAAGGTTTATCGTATTGTTCAGGGATTTGCCCATTTTTGCATTTCCATCGATTCCGGGCAAACGGCGTGCAGCGGTATTTTCTGGTATAACCCCTTTTGGCATTACCAGGGTTTTGCCGTACAGAGAATTGAACTTTTGTACAATTTCTTGGGTTTGTTCTATCATTGGCATCTGATCTTCGCCGACGGGAACAATTCCGGCATCAAATGCGGTAATGTCCGCGGCCTGGGAAATAGGGTAAGTAAAGAATCCGACAGGTGTGCCGCCCCGGAATCTTTCTTTTTGCGCGATTTCGGATTTTACCGTTGGATTGCGTTGCAGGCGTGCAACCGTTACCAGGTTCTGGTAGTAAAATGCAAGTTCTGTCAGTTCCGGCACAGCGGATTGAATAAATATAGTCGATTTTTCCGGGTCTATTCCAACGGCCAAATTGTCCAGCGTTACTTGTAATACATTTTCACGTACTTTGTCTGGATTTTCGGCATTATCGGTCAAGGCCTGGGCATCTGCTATTATAACAAATGTTTCAAACCTGTTGCTGTTTTGCATAGCTATGCGATTTTGTAAAGCACCGGCATAGTGTCCGATATGCAACGATCCAGTGGGACGTTCCCCGGTAAGTATGATTTCTTTCTTCATTGGGTAATTATTATGCGTATTTTCGCGAAAGTCAAGATGCCGATGCGATTAAAGCGATGCAGGTAACGCATCACTTTCAAGAGCATTTTGACATTCCTTTGCGACTTGCAGCGCGGTTCCGATTGCTTTTATCTGTGTGGCATTTATCACAGCCCCAACCAAAGTTGCCGCTGTTGTGCCTATTGTGACAGGCTCTGTGCCAGCAAACTTGATTTTATCGGTGGTTTGATTAACGACTTGCGCTATGCTGCCGACTGCACCGGTTGTACTGGCCACCATGGCTCCGGTTGCACGATTATTAATTTTCGATACTTGTTCCATGTTAAAATTACCACAAAGCTCTGCAATTTTCTTTGCATGGGAAAGGATTGCTTCATCTGCCCCATCCAGTCGGGCTTGCCCCATTACTTGTTCTATATTTTCTGCTGAATCTTTGCACTTGATTATGGCACCGGCCAGATCGCTGTCTACTTTATTGGTTCCGGCAAGAATTGCGCCCGTGACATTTGCAGCGGCAGCCCCGGCAGTCAATCCGACAGTGATTGGTTCCTCTTCTTTACTTCTACTAAGCCGTGTATCTTCATCGGTAGTGACATACGTTGCCCCATGTGCCGCTGTGCCTATGCTTGTAACGGCGGTTGTGGTAACTGCCCTGGATCTCATTTTTTCAAGTGCTTCGACAATTCCGGCGCAATTTGTGCGTGTGGTCATAATTGCAGCGGACAATTCAGCTTCTGCATTCTGTGCGGGTGTGGTGTACTGTGTTGGTACCGCAATTGCAGTTGTGGCCGTTTCGGTCGCTGCCGCCGTCGTTGCTGTGCGTGGCTGCATTGGTGCAACGGGGGTGGTTCTTTGATTTCCACGCGGATTTGATGCGGCATCTGCGGTTACGGTTGAAGCTATGAACAATAAAACAAATATGGAAATTTTTTTCATTACATGGTCTCCTTTTTCGATATTATACCAGAAAAAGCAGGAAAGAAAAAGATATTGTTTGTCAAAAAATAGAAAAATATACGAAAGCATCGCTGAGACTATTGTATCACGCTTCGTGCCTTATATTTCATATCTGACGCTTCATGGATTCATATTTATGATTAATTATCATGTAATATTAATTATTTATTGTAATAATTCCTGATTATACACTTTGTGAAAACTTTTTTTGACAAAACGCTTGACAAATGAGTGTAGTGTATTATATTTTGTTTGACTTTCAGGGACCCTAGACTCCCTCCTACATTCTCTCTCCTCTAGACCCTGAGAGTCACCAGTTCAGAGTGTTCGCCTTTTCTCCTTTCCTTCCTTCCTTTTGGCGGCATTCGGATTATCCCCCCGAAAAAGGGGGATAGTTTTTATATTTGATTCTATTGCCGTTTGGCATTATAATAATAGCATGAAAAATGTAAGCGATAAAAAGATAGCATTATTCGCCGGCGCGTTGCGTCTGCCCTTTTTGGTGCGCGATTCATTGCGTGCGTCTGGCTGGGAAGTATTTGTTGTGGGACTGCGCGGATTTTATGAGCCGGAATTAATGCCAGATATGGTGGTGCGGCTTGGTGGTGGCGGTGCGGCTGCGCGGGAATGCAAACGACGTGGTATAAAATTATTAACTTTTGTTGGTGCGATTGGACACCCGGATTTATCCGATGTGCGACCAGATCTTTGGTCTTTGTCGGTATTTATGAAAGTTTTGAAAAATCAAAAAGGATATGATTCCATGGCGCGTGCTGTAATCAGTGGAATCGAATCCAAAGGATTTAAAATAGTTGGTGCCCAAGATTTATGCCCCGATCTTACGTTTGCGCCCGGTGTTCAGACAAAGACACGTCCGACCACAGCGGACAAGAAAGTAATTGATCGCGCGATCCAAGTATCAAAAGTAATCGGTGCAGAAGATATAGGCGCAAGTGTGGTTGTAGATCGACAGGTTCTTGCGATAGAAGCCGCCGAGGGCACCGCAAATATGTTACGCCGGGTGGTTGAAATCAGAAAAAATAGGCGGGGTAAAAAGGCATCTGGAGTATTCGCAAAGATGATAAAACCAAAACAGGATTTAAGGATAGACACCACTGCAATTGGTGTCGATACTGTCCGTGATGTTGCGGCGGCCGGCCTGCGCGGTATAGTTGTGGATGCGAAAGAATGTTTCGTGATAGATCGCGCCGCGGTCATATCCGCAGCGGACAAGGCGAAAATATTTATAGTTGCTGTGGGTGCGTGAAATATAATGCATCAGACGACAGTCTTAATTATACTTTCGTATATTTTTCTATTTTTTTGACAGACAATATCTTTTTCTTTCCTGTTTTTTCTGGTACAATGTAATGCGAAAAAAGGTTAAAAAATGAAGTGGTTTTTGGTTCTGATATTGATTGTTATGGGATTTGCCGGACATGCTGATAATATACCTACAACGATAAAGGATCCATTCACAGATCAAGATCTTATTTGTACTTATGAGCGTCATCGATATAGCAAAAGCTTTTACGAGTGTGAGTATCCTGAAGTAAGACAATGTTTAGAGCCTGAACCTGGTGAATGGAGATGGGGTGATTGTAAAGAAGAAATCTGTGATCTTGATGAAGCATCTAGGAACAGAATTTCAATTATCGAATATACCAATCGGTGGGTGCAGTATCGTTTCCACAATGTTTGCTGGATAGATATAGATGATACTGGTTTTTTTAAAAAATTTTTAGAATTTGTTAGTGGATCCACATCATCAAGTTCTTCTGGACAGGGTATGCCAATTACTGGCACTGTTAAAGACAGTCGTGATAATTTTCCTTTATTTGGGGTGACTGTAAGGGAGTTGGGAACTGATAATTTTGTAAAAACAGAAACAGACGGAACATACAATATTAGCGTTCAGGATAGAGCAAATTTTATTCTGGAATTTTCGCTGAAAGGATATAAAACAACTAGGGAACCTAGTGATAGGTCAAACAATGATAGTGGTGGAACTATTAACATCAATATTGAATTGCCCAAAGAGTTTCCCACTGCCCGGGTTATTTCGGATGCGGTGGCCGGGGTTGTGATGGGAACTCTTGGCGGTATTATTACCAATCGTTTAATTAAAAAGAATCAAATAAAAAAGGGTTTTGAAGACTTGTCATGCGTATCGGCGGGCAAAAAGATTGCGGACTGGGGCGATGAATTTCAAATGTCTGGCGCAATGACAAGGGCGGAATGCGATGCCGCATCCGGTGGCCGCGATAGCAATTTTATTTGGGCATCTAAAACCAACAGTGGTACGGATTATGCCGGTCTGCGTGAAGATACGGCATGGCCAGAAAATAATGCTTGCTGGATCCGCGTAGAGATCGAAAGTGCGGACAGGAGAATAAGGATGGATTCATTAAGTGCGCGGTATTTTATGGTTGGCACACCGGTGACTTGCGGCGGATGGCTTGACGATCAGGCTGTGGAAAAACTGATTCTTGATGCGAAAAGGAAGGGTCGTACATGGGGTACTGTTGCGGGTGCCACAGGTGGCGCAGCAGTCGGGGTTGCAGTGATGGAAACAGTCGGACACAATGCGCTGGGAATAGAAAAATAGGTGGGTGGTTACACAAGACGTGAAGCGAATTCGTCTTACTAACTCACGCTTCACGTCTTATGCTTTTTTACTTTCGTGGGTATTTAACCGCCGCTTGTGCCGCCGCCAATTTTGCAATCGGTATGCGGAACGGGCTGCACGATACAAAATCCATTCCTGTCTGATGAAAGAATTCGATGGATTGTGGGTCGCCGCCGTGTTCACCACATACACCCATATGGATATCATGCCCCTTTGCCTTGCGTCCCAGCTGTACCGCAGTTTCAACCAATTTACCAACACCCGGAACGTCAATTGATGCGAACGGATCGGCTACATAGACACCACGCGTACGGTATTCATCCAGTATTTGTGCCGTATCGTCGCGCGACATCCCAAGTGTCGTTTGGGTTAAATCATTCGTGCCGAATCCGAAAAATTCACAAGACTGGGCGATTTCGTCCGCCAGTAATGCTGCACGTGGAAGTTCGATCATGGATCCAACCTTGTATTCGATACTTTCGCCTTTTTCCGCGAATATCTGTGCGGCGGTCGCATCAATTACGGCCTTTACCAGATCCAGTTCCTTTTTTGAACCGACCAAGGGCACTTCGATTTCCGGCATGACTTTGATGCCTTGTTTTTTACATTCTAATGCGGCCTCTAAGATGGCGCGTGTCTGCATTTCACAAATTTCGGGATATGTTATACACAGTCGGCATCCGCGATGGCCAAGCATGGGATTTTGTTCATGCAGGGCGGAAACACGCTGGGCAACAAATTCATACGTTTTACCGATTTTTGATGCCAGCTCTCTTTGATCTGCTTCGGCATGTGGCACAAATTCGTGCAACGGCGGATCGATAAGGCGAACTGTGACCGGCATTCCATCCATAATTTTGAATAGTTCGATAAAGTCTGTGCGCTGGTGCGGCAACAGCTTGTTCAACGCCCCCCTGCGTCCGGTTTCATCATCGGCAAGAATCATCTCGCGCATGTCGGTAATACGGGTACCTTCGAAGAACATATGTTCCGTACGGGCCAGCCCAATGCCCTCGCACCCGAATTCACGGGCTTGTTTTGCATCACGTGGGGTTTCTGCATTTGCGCGGATTTCCAATACTTTCAATGAATCGACCCATTCCATAAGCTTTCCAAAATTACCGGTAAGTTCGGCTGAAACTGTTGGCATCTGGCCTTCGATTATTTCACCCTTACCACCGTCGATGGAAACCCAGTCACCTTCGTTTATGACTGTGCCGGACATGGTCTTCATGGTTTTTGACGTATAATCTATTCTGATATCGGCGGATCCGGAAACACAGGGTTTTCCCATTCCGCGCGCCACAACGGCGGCATGTGAAGTCATTCCGCCGCGTGCGGTGATGATACCCTGGGCTGCATCCATTCCGGCTATATCTTCCGGTGAAGTCTCGACGCGGATAAGCATTGTTTTTTCACCCTTTGCGACCCAAGCGACTGCGTCGTCCGCACTGAATACCGCGCGTCCGACGGCCGCACCCGGTGATGCCGGCAGACCGGTAGCGATTACTTTTTTTGTCGCCTTTGGATCAAGCGTCGGATGCAACAGATGATCCAACTGTTCGGCTTTGACGCTTAATATGGCTTCTTCCTTGTTCAGCAAACCTTCGTCCACCATTTCAACTGCGATGCGGACAGCCGCTGTGGCTGTGCGTTTTCCATTTCTGGTTTGGAGCATCCACAATTTTCCATGTTCCACCGTAAATTCCATGTCCTGCATATCTTTGTAATGTTTTTCCAGCTTTTCACGGATTTCGCAAAGCTCTTTGTATACTGTCGGCATGGCTTCTTCAAGCGACGTCTGGCTGGAATTGTCTTTCGCCATCGGCAATGGAGTCCTTATCCCGGCCACCACATCTTCACCCTGGGCGTTAATCAGATATTCGCCATAAAACATATTTTCGCCGGTTGCGGGATCGCGGCTGAAACAAACACCGGTTGCACAGTCATCACCCGCGTTTCCAAACACCATGGCTTGGACATTAACGGCGGTTCCCCAGTCGCCCGGAATATTGTTAAGGCGGCGATAAGTAACCGCTTTCTTCGTCATCCAGGAATTGAATACGGCGGTGATGCCGCGATTTAACTGTTCCCATGGATCTTGGGGAAATTCTTTACCGATTTTTTTGCCGATTTCTTTGAATTGTTCGACCAGGTGTTTAAGATCTTCGGCTGTCAATTCTGTATCGAATTTATATCCTTTGTCTTCCTTTACTTTTTCAAGTGCGTGTTCAAACAAATCAATATCCGCATCCAGAACAACATCGCTGAACATCATGATAAAACGACGATAAGAATCATAGGCAAAGCGTTCGTCATTCGATGCGCGTGCTAATGCCAGAACCGTTTCATCGTTAAGGCCAAGGTTAAGCACGGTATTCATCATTCCTGGCATAGAAACCCTTGCCCCGGAACGAACAGACAGCAATAATGGATTTTCCCGATCCGCGAATTTTTTACCCATGATTTTTTCTACATATTCGACCCCACCGCGCACCTGTGCGTCAAGATCGGCCGGATTTGTCTTGTTATTTGCATAATAATGGACACATGCATCTGTTGTAACTGTGAATCCGGCGGGCACGGGAATGCCGATAAGATTCATTTCGGCCAAGTTCGCGCCTTTTCCGCCCAGCAGGTTTTTATCTTTTGCGGTTCCTTCGGCCGCACCGTTTCCGAAAGTATATACCCATTTTGACATAAGCTTCTCCTTTTTAGTAATGCGGGGAGAGTCTAGACCATAAGAAATCAATGTGCAAGGAAAAATAGTTGATAGTCGGCAGTATCCAGCCGATAGAAATTTTAATGAATATCAACTATTCCGTATTATTTAGATTTCGGTATTTGGTGACTTGTCACCCGCAGTCCCGCAGGGGCGAAGGAATATTTTGGATGGGTTTCGAACTAATCATACTGCCGATTTCCAAAAATTTGTACAAAAGATTAAGAATCGTCAGAGAAATTTATTAGTGACATCTGAAAAATCGACACTTACAACAAGCAGCAGCAAACTGATCCCTTATTGCATAAACTTTTTCCCAATCCCATGTCTTTTGTGAGCAGATATAATTTATCGCGGATGAAGTTGTAAGTTTATTAAATATGCCTGGATAGGTATTGTTAATTTCAATTTCTGCGGAACAAGGTTCAACAAAATTTTCATCTTTGATATTTATACATTCTACCCTCCAAGAACATTTAATAGGTTTTTTTAGTGTTGCTTTGTCATTATAATTATTAAATTTTACTTCTAAATCAGTTCCATATTCAATATGCATGCTTAATCATCCATTTGTAAGCTCTCATTTCCCAAAATGTAGGCAAAGCTTAGCAAGAAAGATTATGGATTTCCAGAACTGTTTTTAAAAACTTTCATTTGTGCTATCTGCAGTGTCCAGAAAATACCGCGGTGCCCGGCACATCCGTAGATTTGCAAAATCTTTTGGTTGCATATTTTGTTTTAATTCATCCATAGATTCGTCCAAATCATTGTTTCTGTTGCCGACTTTTTTATCTGTTATTAAACAAAATCCAAAATCGGAATACAGTTTAATTGCTTGGATGCTATCTGGATGTGTGTGTAGGAACACAGGATATTCATCGTCCGTCAATTTGTCCATTATATGCGATACAAGTGCGCGTCCAATACCACGACCTTTGTGTGCATCTATGGTCTTGAACCATGACAGACTATTGAATTTACCGTACGATTTCCAAATCATACCAGTTGATACAATATTGTCATCTTTATCACAGACAAAAACACATTTATTGAAAAATAAATCCCTGTGCGGTTCATAAGCATTTTTCCAATATTCATCCAATATCGCATGATACGCCGGATGGTGCTTTTCATCAACTCCGCTATATTGTAGAGCTTTCCATGCCCCGAATTCATCCGGCTTCAAATTCCGAAAGTAATAGCCATCCGGCAATGCAGAAAAAGCATCTCGGTTCACTTTTTCACACATCATAAATAAATCAGCCATTAGAAATCCTTTTGTTTTTCACTATATTAGTTCGATATTGATAAAAAATAACCATTTTTGAAAAATTGTAAATCGAACTCAAAATTATCATGAGTTTGTCAGGTTAGCAAAACAAATCCAAGCTTTCAAAGTTATTTAATGCGAATAATATCTACGTAATGCCGTGGCCAAATAAGTCAGTCCTTCAACGGTATCAACATGCCACTTCATTTGCATTGGTAAATACTCGATATGCTTCTTTACTGTTTTTTGCAATGATTTATTTTCCATATCATTATACAACTGAGAGAGCAATATCGAAAGGCCATTTCCCTCACGCGCCCTTTGACCGCATTTTAATAAAAAATCCCCGTAATGCATTGTTCCGTCGGCATCCAACTCCATTCTTACTTGATGACTATATAAATTATTCACATTTTGCAACAATTGAAATGAAACCGATTTTATGGTTTTAACATACCATCGTTTTTCTTCGCGCTTAAATTCGACACAACCGGCCGGAATTTTATGCAATCCGGTTCCACGTAATTCAAAATCAATCTGATTGGGATATTCCGAAGGATTTATAACAGGAAACCGTGTGCCGCAAAAGCGTTTCAGCTCTTGTGCCATTTTTGTATCAGAAAGACAAGATACATCCTTAGTAATAGCATCCATTTTTGCTCTCTTTGCTTGTCTCTCTCGAGTAAGATTATAAACACAAAATTGCAATTTGCATTAGAAAAATGAAACAAGATGACTGGACTCGAACAAATGGGAATTTTTACATAATTCAGCATCGAACTAAGCGAATGTCAGTACCACAAAGAAAAAACAGCCCTTTTAGAAAGGACTGTCCTATATGGTGGGCATAAGAAGACTCGAACTTCCAAGGGTCGCCCCACTAGTACCTGAAACTAGCGCGTCTACCAATTCCGCCATATGCCCGGTGCCGCGCATGTTAAATCAAACTTATGCGGTTTGCAAGATTTTTTTGTTTTTGTATGTTATAAATAATCGTTTGCCAGGGAAATCTTTTTTGTGTAGTATTGGGAACATATCCACTTTTAGGTGCGTATCAACAAGCGGAGGTAAAGCATGAGCCGGACTTTTGATTTGGCAGACAGGCTGATTTATTACGTTTTAACATATCTTGTAAAGTATGGATCTACATCGGTAAATGACTTGCGGGTTGCTGTAAAAAAAGACATGAAATTCAACAGTTGGGAAAAAGTCTTCTATGAAAAAAGCCGAATGCGGCGTTGGGAACGCATGATGCTATCTTTTTCCATAGATCTGACAAAGGCCGGATGGATTACCAAAAAGCGCAAAATATGGGAAATAACTTCTGTGGGACGCGAAGCATTGCTAGAGTTAAAGACACCAACAAAGTTGAGAATAGAAGCAAAGCGGCTGTTTGATGTTTGGAACGCGATTCCACGGGAAGAGCTGTTGCGTCGCAAAGCCGAGATAAAATACCTAAAACTTGCTGTGATAAAGGTACAGAAAAAAAGAAAGCCGCGGGCGTGATTTAGATTGCATTTGCCATGAAAAAAATCTATATGGATAAAAATGTTTACGATGCTGCTATCGAACGCATAAAGTATTGCTTCGACACTTTTGACAATGTTTTGGTCGCTTTTTCAGGTGGTAAAGATAGTGGGGTTATGCTGAATATATGTTACGAATATGCAAAGTCTGCCGGACTTCTTAATAAAATGGCGATGTATCATATAGATTACGAGGCTCAATATGAAAAGACCACCGAATATGTCCGCGAAACTTTCGATGCCATGGTTGGTATACGACTATATTGGCTGTGTTTATCCATGTCTGCCCAGTGCGCAGTAAATATGCGGAATCCCGGTGTTTGGTATCCATGGGATCGGCGTGAAAAGGATATTTGGGTTCGCGAAATTCCAGACCATCCGGCTGTTTTGCACCAGGATAATGTTCCTTTCAAATTTATAGAAAGGACATCGGATTACGAAGTTTTGGAAATGTTCGGTCGGTGGTTTGCATCTGAATACGGTTCTACTGCGGTTCTTATTGGAAATCGTGCCAGCGAAAGCCTTAACCGTTTTCGTTCGATAGTCAGTAATAAAAAGGTAAATGAATTCGATGGAAAACCATGGATTTTCCAATTGGATGACAAAGTGACTTACAAGGCGTATCCCATTTACGATTGGTCGACACAAGATGTTTGGGTGGCAAACGCAAAATTCGGATATGCTTATAACAAGCTGTATGATATCATGTACCAATCGGGTGTCAGCGTGGAAAATATGCGTGTGGCAAGTCCTTTTAATGACTGTGCCGTAACCAGTCTAAAGCTTTACAAGGTGCTTGAACCCAATACTTGGGCGCGTCTGGTTGGCCGTGTATCGGGTGTGAACTTTGCGGGAATCTATGGCGGAACAACCGCGGTGGGATGGCGCAAGATAATGTTGCCGAAAGGATATACGTGGAAACAGTATTGTTATTTTCTTTTGGATACTTTGGATGAAAAGTTACGCGAAAATTATTTGCGGAAATTGAATACTAGTATCAATTTCTGGAAAACCCGTGGCGGGGCCTTGTCGCGCAAAACTGTGGAGCAATTGGTAAAATTCAATCAACCGTTTTCCAATATGGGTAAGGTAAGCAAGACTTCGGAAAAGGACGTTATAATTTTTGAAGAATATCCCGATGATCTGGGAATTACGGATTTCAAAAGTGTTCCGACATACAAAAGAATGTGTGTGTGTATTTTAAAAAATGATTATTTTTGCAAATACATGGGTTTTGCAGCGACATCGGAAGAAACACGCCGTAAAAAAATCGCAATGGAAATTTATGATAGTTTGTGTAGTAACATAGCAATGTACAAGGAAACAGAATGACCAAATTCAACAGTCCCGTTTATACCGTCATGCGCGTCCCGATAGATCAAATACAGGCGAACGCATATAATCCGAACGCAGTCGCGCCACCAGAGATGGCATTGTTGTACAAGTCTATTCTGGAAGATGGATATACTATGCCGATAGTTTGCTATCGCTTGGAAAACGGTAAGTTCGAGATAGTCGACGGCTTTCATCGTTACAAGGTGATGAAAAAGCATCAAGATATTTATGAACGCGAAGGTGGTTGTCTTCCGGTAGTGGTAATAGAGAAGGATATATCAAATCGCATGGCATCGACCATACGACATAATCGCGCACGTGGATCGCATAGCATAGAGCTTATGGTAAATATAGTACGCGATCTTGTAGACGGCGGCATGTCTGATGCCTGGATAATTAAGAATATAGGAATGGATACGGACGAGCTTTTGCGGTTAAAGCAGATCAGTGGCTTGCAAAGCCTATTTGTGGACAAGGACTTTAACCGCGCATGGATGGTAGAGATTGAAAAAGACACAAATCATGTTGCCGATAACTCAGAGCCAGTATAACCCGCCCTTGTTGCAACTATGGTGTGGTTTCTGTAATTATTTCAGCTTTTCTTTTACGTTTTCAAATACTGTTTCGATGCTTTGCGTTCCGTCTATATCTATAAACTGTACATCCGGCGTATTTCGCAAATATTGCACCATTGGTTCTGTCTTTGCGTAATACTCGTCCAGACGGCGTGCTACTGCCGTGGGATCGGCATCGTCTTTACGGCCGCCACCTTTGGAAAGTCTGTTTTGAATGCGCTGAAAAGCCATTTCGCGCGGAATGTTCAATATGACGGCTTTTGTTATAAATCCATTTTTGACCGCCCAATTTACCAGCCATTCGGCTTGCTGGACAGTGCGTGGAAACCCGTCAGTTAATATATCGCGATTGGCGGTCAGCTTTGATTCCACCAGTTTGCAAGTCAATTCATCCGGCACTAGTTGTCCCGATTCCATAATTTGACCGATTTCTGCCCCCAATGGCATGCCACGATCCAGTCCGCGGAACAGCGCGCCAGTTTCGATATAATCATAATCGTGTATGGCAAGAAGTCCTGATGCGACGGTGCCTTTGCCGCAGCCCTGTACCCCCAAAAGAATTACAATATTGTGTTGCATGTTTTTTCCTTTTTTCTGTGAAAGAACTTTTGCATATCGTAAAAAAGATTGCAAAACAATTTTTTGCATTTTGACAGAAAAATTGCTTTTATTTATTAAATATGATATAATTGTATCGTCTAATAAAGGAAAAAACATGAAAAAATCTTCAATACTCGTATTACCTTTGATATTGGCAGCTTGTGGTGGTGGCGGTGGTGGTGGTAACGGGCTTGCACCCGCGCGTGCCCCGATATCAAGTCTGGCAAATCTATCTGGAAAAACCCTTGAAGCCGAAAAAGGGGGAATAGTAGAATTTCAGTCTGGCGGTAAAGTAAGCTATAATGGAGAAATGTTCGCAAAGTCCACTGATACGATCATCAATAATGCCAATAAACTTGCTATGGCTAAAACTATCGTCGGTGATACTACGGCTACAGCAGAATTGACGGAATTTGACTTGGGTGCTTTTATGGGTTGGGGCAATTCTGTATTGATCGAAGGAACCGGGGACTCCACTCATCACGACAGTGCTAGTGCGACAGCGGGGGCGAATAATAATCTGGAAATTGACTTGGGAATTAAAATCCAAGAAAAAATCGATGAAGAAAATGACCCTTTAAGAGCCAAGAGAGATTTAATAAGTGCGGACATAAAACTGGATATGGGTGGTCAGGTCGAAGGTAAAAATTATTGGCTTTTAGAGATACCCACCGGCTGTACGTCATCTGCGGCGGGTTTTAACTGTGCAGATGGAATTACTATTGATGCCCAGGATTTGTCGAAGATGGCCGGTCGATATATTGATGATCAATGGGTTGTTTTAAGTTCTGATCTTGAATATCCCAACTATTTTGCTACTGGAAAAAATAGTGTTTTGGCGGGTCTTAATGATACAATAAATGGAAACGATAACAAATACGAATTGGCATTGGCAGCGGCATTGGCAGCTGCTTCTGTGGATGTCGAACGTGACGATACGGTATTGAATCTGGTTCAGGGAAATGCGGGCTTGAAATACGCTGCATTCGGATATTATAAAGAACAGACAGACAGTTTTGAAAATGGGATAAAAATTGGAAGTACGTCTAATTTTGTCGATACATTTTATGGTGGTAATATTGATTCCGTTGATGCCGAGTATTTGGCGGGTCTGATGACTGGAAATTCTGCTGTATTTTCTGGCAAGGCAGTCGCTTCTCTTAAAGTGGATACCAATCATACCGATCTTACTGGTACGGCAAAGCTGACGCTGGGTAAGGATGAAAGCGAAAAGCTGGATCTGGTATTTAACAACTGGTATAACGTAAGTTATGATGGGGACGATAAAGTTCTTAAATACAAGGCTGGCATTACGGGTGATTTCAGCTTAGATAAAGACGGTGTTTTCGATAATCTAAATAGGAATTTAGATATTGATGGCGACTTCACAGCCGGATATTATTCCAAGGATGGTTTGAAAGATGCCGAAGCGGCGGGTGTATTCAATGCCAGTGGTACAGTTGGTACAGGTGGTAAAGAGTTCGAACTTGACGGCGCGTTCGGTGGAAAGATTGTTAAATAGTCGATAGTCGGTAATAGCTAGTTGATAGGATTTTGTCGACTAGCTACGACTTATATTTTAATTTGCTTATATTGCTTTCTTGGCCTATGCTTATTTTTGTAATGCGGCATTTGGCTATTATTTTTTCCGTTACTATTTTCTTGGCTATATGCGTGTCTGCGCGCGCAGAAACAATATCTTTGACCCAGCGTCAGGTTGTCGAGATCGCTGCGCAACTTATCACAAACAACGAACTCTCTGATGCAAAAATTCTTCTTTTAAAACAGCCGTTTGATGTGCTGGAACTTGAAATAGAGCGTCTTTATTTGTTGGGTCGAATAGCACTTGCTGAAAAACGATATAGCGATGCGATAAACATTTATCGCCATGTACTGGATTATCAACCGGGTCTTTCAAAAATTCGCATTGAACTTGCGCTGGCATACATGGCGACAGAGCAATGGTATCGTGCCGACTATCATATGCGCCTTGCCGCCAGCGATTCCGATATTCCGCCCGAAGTCATGATGTCGATACGGCGGTATCTGTTTATAATCCGCCAGAATAAGAACTGGAACCTGTGGGCAAACTTTGGAATGGCACCGGAAAACAACATAAACAGTGCAGCCGGTGGCGAAGAATGTATAACGTATAGCAATACATTCGGAACATTTCCGTATCCTCTTTGCCGCAGGTTACCAGAACCGGAAAAAGCGTTCGGGTTTAACGCGGGTTTTGGTGGAAATTATGAATTCAAACTGGGAAATCAATGGCGGTTGAAAAACGATTTCGGTCTGCACGGCAATTTTTATGATAAAAACAAATATGATATGTATTATCTGTCTGCATCAACAGGGCCGCGTTATGTCTTTCAGCGCGGCGATGTGTGGCTTGCAGCCACGGGATACAAAATGTATTATGGCCAGGAAAGCTATCGATATTCTATTGGTGCAAAGCTGGAAACAAATTATGACTTTACGCGACGGATTTCAAGCAACCTGTTATTGCAGTATAAACCAACGTATTATTACGGTAGCTGGGCGGATTATCTGGACGGCGATGTATACAGTGCCGGCCTGCGGCTGATTTATAACTTCAATTCATCCATGTATGTCATGTTGCGTCCGGGAATCGAAAGAGAGAACGCTGCACAGGCGGCATACGCCAACTGGCGCAAAAGTGTTGCTGTCGGATTCGGGGCCGAAGTCCCGTACGGATTCAGAGTATATATAGAACCATCATTTGCACGGACGGATTATGATGGCGCACGTTGGACTGTTGCAGATATCGGCAATGGTTCACAATATACGCAGATTACGGAAAGCTTTTTTACCCAGATATATTCGGTCTCATTGTCGAACAACAGGGTTACATTATACGGATTTACCCCGGTTATAAACTATTCTTATACAGATCGGGAATCGAATATCGGTACCCGTTCATATTCCAAGCACAGTATCGGGTTTATGATGCAACAAAGGTTTTAGCTTGATTTTCCAAATTTACCATGCCATAATCTGTCGGCTTTCTGCGGGCGGGCGCGGAAGCGATAAGAATAACCCCGTAAGACCGATGTGTGGTTTCTGATCTCTGATTTGTTTGTGCTTGTTGAAAGTATTTTCATAATCCCAGACAAATCAGAAATCAGAAATTCATCGTTTGGCAAACTTTGTTTATCTTAATACATGAAAGATTTATCCAAAGAACTATTTAATCCGCTGTCTGGCGAAGATTTTGGCCAGATGTTTACCCAATCATATGGCACCCAGGAAACACTGCAGGGATACGCCACCAAAGGTACCGTAAAAGATATCGTAAGCGACTTTGTACTGGTTGATGTCGGCCTTAAATCCGAAGGTCGTGTGCAGATGCGCGAATTCGGGGCATCGGTGCCAAAGGTTGGCGATATCATAGACGTGTTTATCGAACGTTATGAATCTCGCGATGGTTCCGCAGTGCTGTCTTATACAAAGGCTCGTGCTGAAAAAGCCTGGAAAGACCTGGAAAAGGCTGTCGCAGAAGGCAGTGATCCCGAAGGTACAATTATGGAAGTCGTACGTGGCGGATATACCGTAGATCTGGGCGGAGTCTTTGCATTCATGCCATCTTCCCAAGCAGACCATCGTCCGATACGCGATGCAAAGTCGCTGGTTGGCGTTACAGACAAATTCCGTGTTTTGAAAATGGATGCATTGCGTACAAATGCCATTGTTTCACGTCGCGCAATCCAGGCAGATTCTATTGCTGCGACCCAGAAAGAGGCAATGAAAAATATCGCTCTGGGTGCCGTTATTTCCGGTACCGTCAAGAATATAACCGATTATGGGGTTTTTGTAGATTTGGGTGGTATTGATGGATTGCTGCATGTTACGGATCTTTCTTGGAAGCGTGTCAACCATCCGCGCGAGCTTGTAAAAGTCGGCCAAAAGATAAATGTAAAGATTATCCAATTTGATCCTGAATCACATCGTATTTCATTGGGTATGAAGCAGCTTGAAGAGGACCCGTGGGATACCGCATCACGTGCATTCAATGTCGGCGACACTGTATCCGGAAAGGTTTCCAGTATTACGGATTATGGTGCGTTCGTGGATCTTGGCAATGGTATCGAGGGACTTATCCATATGTCCGAGTTGTCTTGGACCAACAAGAATGTTCATCCGTCGAAGATTTTGTCCAGTGCCCAAGAGATACAAATTGTTATACTGGGCATAGACCAGGATAAGCGTCGAATTTCGCTGGGATATAAACAGACCCAAAAAAATCCGTGGAAAGAATTTGCGGAAAGCCACAATGTCGGCGACATCGTTACAGGCCCAATAAAGAATACGACAGAATTTGGTTTGTTCGTAGAACTTACATCTACGTTGGACGGAATGGTACACATATCTGATCTATCATGGGACAAGCTGGACGAAGAAGAACTGAAAAAATTCGTTCGTGGCCAGGAAATTACCGCAAAAATTCTGGACATCAATCCTGAAAAGGAGCGTATCACCCTTGGTATCAAACAGCTTACAGAAGGTAGCGATAGCAAGCGGGTATCTGTGAAAAAGGGTGCGATTGTCCGTGGCACAGTGTCCGAAGTATCTATTGATGAACTGGTAATAGACCTTGGCAATAGTGTCAGGGGTATTATCCGCCGCACTGACCTGTCGATGAACAAGGATGAACAAAATACATCAAAGTACAAAGTTGGCGATTCCGTAGAAGCATCGGTTGTATCGGTTGAAGAAGATATTGTTAAATTGTCGATACGCTCGTTACAAGCGGCAATGGAAAAACAGGCTGTTAAGGACTATGCCAAATCCTCTGATTCCGGCGCAGTCTTGGGCGACATATTGGGTGCGGCATTCGACAATGCATCAAAGTGATTCATACCGGTTCCGTTATTCTCGAATGTCATTTTGGTATGGCTTATAATTTAAACGGCTCTTCTTCAAGAGCCGTTTAAATTATAAGCCATACCAGAAAGCCATGGTATGCAAAAATCGGGCAATTAAATCGCCTTGCTTATAAATTTGCTTCCCTTTATTGCAAACCGCCAGGGCAAAGCGGCATCTTCACCGGCATATTCAACGCCTATACGGGTGCCGATTGCGATTTCCATTGGTGCGATTGGTGTGGTTGCCGATTCCAACCAGATCTTGTCGCTTTCCAAATCAATCCCATTATGTTTTGTGGATATGCCCATTGCTACGGTCAGCTTGGCCGGGCCATTGCATAGATTACGGGTATCATTTATTCCGCGTCTTGCTATCATAATATCAATACCTTTCAGCGGTTCCAGTGCACGGATAAGTATTGCGTTCGGTTGACCCGTGTCGCTGATTACCACGTTAAACATGTTGTGCATTCCGTAAACAAAATAAACATAAGCTTGACCTCCGGATTCAAACATTACGGCATTGCGCTGGGTCTTTCCTTTGAAGGCGTGGCATGCCCGATCGCAATTACCCATATATAGTTCAAGTTCGACAATTCGTCCGGCGGTAAGTCGTCCGCCTATGCGAGAATATAATGTTGCGCCCAATAAAACCGTGCGTGCGACCACAAAAGGGTCTTTTAAAAATTCTGCTTTTGGTATTTTCATATAAAAATGAGTTTAGTCATACGATGATTATATTTCAATGTAAAAAAGATAATTTTTAGGCTCAAGTATCAGTAATGTACCTTTTGGTACACACAAAGTGCTATGAAATATTGTTTTTATACTGTATTGTTCCAAAAACGGAGTTATAAATGACGATTCATAATATGCATTTGCATGCGGAACCGTTTGCACAGTTCAAGTCTGGTAAGAAAAAGATTGAGCTTCGAGTAAATGACCCTAAAAGACAAGCAGTAGAACTTGGTGATGGAATCATATTCACTTCCAGAGAGTCGGGACAAAAATTGGCATTCAAGGTTATCGGTCGTGTTTTGTTCAGAGATTTTGAAACACTTGTAGATTACTTGGGCGGGGATAAATGCGGGTTTACCAAAGATTCGCCCACAGGATATAAGAAAGAATGGATGGGAAATATCTACTCTAAAGCGGATGTAGAAAAATACGGCGCTTTGGGTATAGTTGTAGAACCTGTCGTTGACTCTTGCAAAAACATCTGAAAAAGTACATTCCTGACACGTGGGCTAATTTTTATTAGAATTTTATTCTCATTCCAATGTTCAGGGCGTATGATTCATAGGCATTTCCGAATTCCAATGTAAAGTCGCCATAAGCGTAAGAGCTTTGTGTCATACGAACATTCGTGCCGATGGATATATCAAAGCCGGCTCCGCCGATATCAGAATCCATGTAAACCCCTGCGAAATTCATTTT
This sequence comes from Alphaproteobacteria bacterium, assembly GCA_009777955.1. Taxonomy (GTDB): domain Bacteria; phylum Pseudomonadota; class Alphaproteobacteria; order Rs-D84; family Rs-D84; genus WRKW01. The sequence continues at coordinate 174,107 of WRKW01000001.1, forward strand.
TGTATTCCCCAGCCATTCGTTATAGATTCCTGCTTCGATGAATGGCCGCCATACTGAATCGGTTCCTTCGACCAGATAAGTTGCCTGCAGTGCCAACCGGGTGTCGAAACTGTGCGTATCGTCGAAAGTTATAACATCACCAAAGCTTGTTTTATGTGAAGAGCCAAGCCCCAACGAATATCGGGCTTCGACTTTTGGTTCCCACATTATCAGCGATATTTCGCGTTTTCCGAATTGTGCGAACGAAGGTGCATAGTGCCACATGGAACGACCGCTTTCGACACTTGTAGATATAAAGTTGCGCATCGCACGATGTTCTATATCATGGCCGCTGCTGGACACATTATTTAAATTTGTTTCTACCCAAAAATTACGGAACGTGGCATCGACGAACCATCCGGATTTGTGCATCCAGGTTGCGTATGTTCCTATGTTGGGGATGGATGCGTCACCGCTTCCGTAAAACTTGTTTGTCTGTTTGATTTTTACACTATCGGAATACATTATTCCGCCCATAATTCCTACATATAGTTCACTATTATGTAATTTTCGCGAAATGTCTATTCCGCTCTCTGTCCCGACCAAACCAATTCTTGTGCTGATCGTATCGTTAACGTTTAAGTATTTCCCATAAGAACGGATCCATAGGCCTGCCTGCTTTTCTTTATTTTCGCTGCGCAAATTTCCCAGACGTTTGCGCAACTCATTCATTCCGGATTTCACTATGTACAGGTGCATCGCTGGAACATTGGCGATTGTTTTTGCCGTGTTCGTAAGTTGCGCCGTGTTATTTGATGGATCTGGCGACATGTTCGTTGTCAGGTACCAGTTATCGTCACTACCCTGAACCAAGCCATATTCCAATGCGCCGACATCAATTACTTTACCCGCTAACGAGAATTTTGAAGTTTTTACAATGGCATCGGTCAGATCTACAACCAGTATTCCATTGGCATCCTTTGGGGTTCGGGTTTCGCTAAAGCCCGTTGGGGTAATAAACAAAGTTGCGTTACCGGTCGCGCTTCCAGTAAGTACAAGCTTGTCCGATTTATTACCTTTGTCGTCAAAGTATGTATTAAGAAAAATATTCCCACCGTTCGCTGTCCAGTTTTCAACTGTCAAAGTATTGTATTGGCCGGAAATCGATCGCAGATCGATATTCGCGCCACCTGATATTGAAAGGTTATTTATGGATAATGTGTCGTAAAAGTGAATTGTTCCGCCAGATATTACATTGCGACCCGCAAAAAAGTTTGTTGTATATACTCTGGTTACGCCGCCGGTTTGTGTGAATGTTCCATTAAAGTTATTGTTGATGGAACTGGATTGCAAAACAAGTTCCCCATTTCCTGATTTATTTATATAGCTGTTGTTATCTCCGACATTGGAAATTCCGCCATAAAAAATAACTTGGCCAGAGTTGCCATTTATATTGAGATGACTGTCGCCCGAACCAAACAGGCTGAACAATGCGATGTCGTTCAACCCTGTTGAGTCTGAATTTTCTTTGAATATGGTTGTATCATCGTTTGCTGTTTGTATCGTTATTGTGCCAGAGCTTAAATATATCGCGCCACCCCGTTCATCCGTATGGCGATTTTCGAATTTGTCGCCGCCCGATATACTGAATGTGCCACCATTTATGCAAAAGCGTCCGCCGCTGCCGTTGGTGCAGCTGAATGCAGCATTAAAATTCATGATGAACAGTATGGAACAAAGCGTTTTTACAAAAAATTTTCCCCGCGCCAAGGCTGGTCTTTTTTGTACCGAATGACGCTTGGTTATGAAACGATAAAAAAAATGTGGCATTTTCAGCGTCATAATGCAAAGCATTATATCATAATTACCGGTTTCTATCAAATATTTAAGTAACTTGATTAAGAAAAAGTTAGATGCTTTATTGTATAAAAACAGTACTAACTATTGGGTAGAAGGGTTTGAAACAATAATGATTCATGATTGTTAAAATCAGGTTGGAAATCAAAATTTTCAATCAACAATAAATAATTCCGGCCTTTGGCTGGTATTTCCCAAAAGAAAAGGGTATTGGGTGTATATTTTTAAGTTCTTACTGATCTTTAAATTTAAGAGAATCGTTTTTAATCGCCAGATATTTTTGACCCCAATCGCCCATAACATCAAGAATTTTGGCCAAGTCATGTGCAAGGTCTGTCATGGAATATTCGACGCGCGGGGGAACTTCTGCATATACCTGTCTGGATACCAGGCCGTCGGCTTCGAGAGATCTAAGACTTTGTGTCAGCATCTTTTGGCTGATACCGTCAATTTTTTTCAGAATATCGCTGAATCTGCGAACGCCTTGCGAAAGCTCCCACAATATAAGCAGTTTCCACTTGCTGTCAATAAGATTGACAGTAACTTCGGCAGGACATATATGAGCATTTTTAACAGGCGACATGCTTTTTCCTTTTCTTTGTTTTATGTATGGCTTTAAACGCCATTTTAAAAAGGGTCTGATATTTATTGTGATCACAATGACTGTGAATCGCATTAAATATATTTTGTCGCTTCCTTGATTTTGATCAAGGAAAGGTATTTTGAGATACCAATGATCGGGCCTCTAAACCCAACTTTAAGTCACTTGAATGATATAACACTCTTAAAAAAAATTCAAGTAATTTTATCCTTTAAAAACCCGCAAAGGAAACCTTTTGGTATTATTAAGACAAAAAATAAACCAATATAATCAAAGATTTAGTCTGTGTGTTGCTTTTGCTGATTCGGTATTTGGGGTGCGATGCGGATAATGTAATTCGGATATTTCCAGTATAAAAAATACTGTTTATTATTTCCGGGTCGGGGGCAAAAATATAAAGCACCAAACTGAAACACAGTTGTGTGATATGGCGGGTTCTATAATACATAAAAAAGACCTATTGAAGTCAATAGGTCTGAAACTGGTGGACGCAGTAGGATTCGAACCTACGACCCACTGATTACTTTACCACTTCAATTTTCATTGCCCCTTATGGGTTCGTGGTCTGGACTATGTCTTCAACCTTTCGGTTGGTCGGTGTATAGTCTCTACACTCGGTTTTTCAACCTAGCTCGGTGTTGCCATTTTACAGGGTTCGCCGAATTAGCCGACTTTTTCAATCAAGATTTCTCTTGAAAGCTCCTAATCTAGTCAAGAGTCAGTTGCTCTACCAACTGAGCTATGCATCCAGTGCGTCGCATTATATCCCAAAAATTGCCGGACGCAAGCGGTTTTTTGTATTGCCAGTTGATACAAAAATCTCTAAGATAAGCCGGAAACAAAAGGGGCATGAATGAAAGTTCATTTTGTCGGAATCAACGGATCGGGCGCAAGCGGGGTCGCAATCGCCGCCGCAAAAATGGGTTTCCAGGTAAGTGGATGTGATCATTCTGCGGATACTCCATATTCAGCCCAAATTGCCGGTGCCGGAATTCCGGTAATAATCGGTCACGACGCGGCGCATGTTGATGATGCAGATATAGTAACGGCATCGCCGGCTTTGACAACGCAGTCAGAAAACATTCCTGAAATTGCTGCTGCCGCTGCTGCTGGTAAACTTATGAAGTGGCAGGAATTCTTGGGCAAATACATATTGCCGGGTCGAAAGCTTATTGCTGTATGCGGCACCCATGGTAAAACCACGACCAGTGCTATGGTTGCCCATATCCTTGAATATGCGGGTCTTGATCCTACTGCTTTTATTGGGGCGATCGTACCTGCTTGGAATTCTTCCAACAGATTTGGTGCATCGGACTGGACGGTGCTGGAAGCCGATGAATACGCGAATAATTTCGAATCATATCGACCACAAATTACCATACTTAATAATTTGGAAATGGAGCATCCGGAATATTTTCGTGATTATGAACACTATAAAAAAACATTCCGGGATTTTTTGGCGAATGCGACCGGGATGTTGATATATAATGCGGATGATGCCGGGGTTTTGGAAGTCATAGACTCTTTTTCCGGTGAAAAAATTCCATTCAGTATACACGGTATTAAAATTACGGCCGATGCAAATGGCCAGAGTTTTGACGGATTTGAAATCAAACTATTGGGTGTGCATAATGTAAGCAATGCCATGGCGGCAATTTCCGTCGCGCGGAAGGTTGGAATAAACGATGATATTATTCGTGACGCGCTTTCTTGTTTTCGTGGTACTGGACACAGGCTGGAAAAGGTTTATGAAAGCACGAAAATTACGATTTATGATGATTATGCGCATCATCATACCCAGGCAAAAAAAACGATAGAAGCACTGCGTGCATCATATCCCGATGCGCGGCTTACTGTTGTTTACGAACCACATCAGATTTCAAGATATACCCAGAATACTGTCGATACATTGGCGGGGCTGTCGGTTGCCGATATGGTTTTTATAATGGAATTTTGGCGTGGTCGTGAAAGTAACTTATCGCTTCCAGACGTGACTGCTGACATAGAAAGATTTGGTGCGAAAAATATCAGATATATTCCAAACACGGACGAAGTCTTGGCGGTGGCACTTTCCGATGCGCACAGCACGTCTGGTAAATCTGTAATTCTTGTAATGGGCGCGGGGGCTTCTTGGAAAATAGCAAAGAGACTTAAAGAAGAGTTGGAGATTTAGATAATATTATTTGTGTAAATATGATATAATCTTTGCCAAGAGAGATTATATTTTGAAAAAATTCCTTTTATTTTTTGTTACAGTTAATGCTTTGCTATTGTGTCAGGTTTATGCCGATATATTGGCACTGGATATCGCGGTTGCCGAAACGCGGGACAGTTGCAATGGAATTTCTGATGAATTGAAATCATTACAGACCATGGCCGGGATAAATACTGCGATTACTGGTATCGGAACAGTTGCCGGTGGTGGTGCTTTGTACGCAGGAATTCAAAAGAAACAATTGGATGAGAAGGCAAGAGAACTTTGGGAATATATTAAAGATATAGAAGATATGAGTGATGATGCTTTTTTTATGCTTTTAGTAAAATTAGCAAATTATAAAGAAGCATCTGAGATTATGGATAAAGAATGGGATGAGGACATACTTAATATGGTAGACACACAATCGAAAAATTTTGGTAATTGGCGGACGGGTTTGATGGCCGGTAACACTGCTACAAATATTGCAGGTACTGTGATCGCAAATAAAAACAAAAATGCCGGAAAAGGCATAGTTGTTATGGTAAATTCGTGTTTGGATTCTTTAATAGGTTTGCGCGCGGCCTGGATGCAAGCGCGATTAGATGGTGCGGATATTGATGATTTGATTCTTGCGCAAAGGATAGTTGATGAATGCGGAAAGTACAACATAAGGGATTTGGAAAAAATTCCACGTCGATCCGACATAGCCAAATGGTCTTCGGCGGTGGGTATCGGGACAGGTGCAGCTGGAACCGTAACCAGTGTGGTTGCGAATACGGAAAATATACGCAATGCAGCACGTGACACACAGGATGGTGTTCATAAAAATGCCTGGGAAAAAGAACAGAATCTGAATACTGCTTCCAATATTCTGGCTGGTGCCAGTACCGTTGCCAGTGGTATTGCAACCGGTTTTAATATTGCAACGATTACTGTGATAAACAAAGCATTGGGTGTCGCGAATAGCTGTGAATATATGTTGAGATGAAAAAAATAATTTTTGTTTTAGTGATGCTTTTATCATTTCCGGCACTTGGGTTTGTCGGTCGGACTGATCCACGGGAAAAACTTGATTGGAATGCCAACTCTCATAGCGGAATTCTGAGATTTGTGGATTCACAGGGGGGTAATGCTTGTACAGCTCAGTTTGTGGCACCGGATATAATAATGACTGCCGCGCATTGTGTTAATGAAAGCAGATGTCATTACATGGGAGATGTGCAGTGGTGTATGTTTGCGGATTTCGATGGCAACTATCTTTCCGCTGCTGTTGTGGCATCTGGTAATTATGTGAAAGGATTTCCGCCCCTGGATTTACTTATGTCTGAAACATCTTTCAAAGGTTGGAAAGAAGATTGGGTATTGCTTCGTGCTGATATTTCTTCAGGGTTGGGGAAATATCAATATTATAACGTAAAGCCGAGTGTATCGAAAACAGGGACAAAAATTGATAGAATAGGCTTTGGAACTTTGCGCGTATTAGAGGATTGGGAATTAAAGATAATAAGAAATAAAGCTCTTGTCATTATACGTGGAGAAGAATATGATCCAGAACAAGATGAAAAATTATTATCGGATGGAAATAGCAGTGGAGATGGTTGGGCATCTCGTCTGTGGGAATTTATTGATACGCTAAATATTTCGACACAAGAAGAAAATTCCGGTGGTTCGGCCATTGAACCTATTTTTTATGATGGCCATCAGTTGAAAATTCATAGGGGATGCTCTGTTGTATTAAATGATGGACTTACAGTATTTCATGATTGCATATCCTTCGGGGGAGACTCTGGTGGAGTTATAGCAGAATCCGGTACAATGAATATAGAAGCTGTGGCTTCAGGAAGTGTACCTAATTTATCAGAATCAAATGATAGACTTGGTTTTGGGGTTGCTACTTCGCAATTTTATGAAGCTTTACAGGAGTTGTTAAATGCAAAAACAGTGGGCGAATGACCCGATTGTTACAGTTTTCTCCATTTGAATTAAAATTTACAATAAGAGATATGGTTCTATGAATCGTATATAATCTTATTTCATTAGTGCTTAATTTATTCCATCCTGTTTTTTGTGGCTTTTCCACCTTTTTGATGTGTTGCCAACAAAAACTTTTCCGTTCTTTCCGTGTTGTGCATGGTTTGGCGGGTTAATTTCATGATATTATTTATGCCAGATCTATTATGTTCAAATCGTGATTTGTGTATTTGATAAACTTTTGAAAATCTGTCGGGGTTATTGATATAGTTGCGGTGTTTATCATCGGGTGGCAACTGATTACATTCCAATTCATGATGGTTTTGTCGACAAACAATTCTATTTGATTATTAATATCGTTTATTACGGCAAGCGGTGTTACCGAACCCGGTGTCACACCCAGACATTTAAATAATTCTTCCGAATTACAAAAACTCAATCTGGCAGAACCAATTTTTTCGGCCACAGATTTTAAATCGGCTCGCTTATCATCGGGTATAACCAACAGCCATTTTTTATCCGTTCTATCCTTTACAAACAGATTTTTGCAATGCGCACCTTTCAGTTCTGGATGCACTTCGTTTGCCTGTTCGGATGTGAATACAGCAGGATGCGAAACATAGTCGTATTTTATACAAAGCTGTTCCAGCTTTTCTAAAAGAGACTGTTCATCAAACATTGGTTTACATTTCTTTCGGGATTTCAAGACCCATAAGGTCGATTGCCCTTGACAGCACATCCAGTGCGGAACGCACGATGCCGATGCGATGCGCGCGAATATCTGCCGAAACATCATTCCGAAGTATCGGACAGTTGTGATAAAATGTGTTTATCATCTGGCACAATTCATAAGTGTAATTTGCAAGTATGTCAGTCGCACGCTTGTCAAACGCTGTACTTACAGTTCGCTCGAAATCAAGAACAGTCAATAGCAGATTGCGTTCTTCAATTTCAAGGGTCGATAGCCGAAAGTCAGTAACCGAAGTTTCGACTTTTGATAAAATGCTGTTCAATCGTACCGCTGTATACAGGATATATGGTCCGGTGCGGCCTTCGAATTGTGTGACCGCGTCCGGATCAAATATATAGTTGGATTTCACATCGTGCATCAGATCATTGAATTTCAATGCGGCAAGGGCGATCATTTTAACCGTATCGGTACACAGGTTTTTTCCAGATTCCAAAACGCGCGCACGTGCGGCTTCTTCAATCATATCGATGGCTCCGTTCAATGTCGCGGCTCCGCCATCGCGTGTTTTCAAAGGTTTTCCATCTTTGCCGTTTATGCCGCCAAAGCCCATACTCTCCAAAGCATTGCGCGGAAAAATCCCAGCCATTTCAGAAGCACGGAATAATTGTTCGAAATGCAGATTTTGCCGGAAATCCGACATGTATATGATTTTATCGGGGTTATCCGTGATTTTGCGGTAATACATTGCTGCCAAATCAGTGGAATCATAAGTATCCGCACCACGCGAGTCATAGAACATGAACGGGGGCATTGGCGCTGTATCGGATTCTGTCTTAAGATTTATTATTGTGGCACCGTTGTCGATAGTTAAAAGATTTTTTTCGCGCAGAATTTTTTCAACTTCGTTCAAATATTGTGCCGCATTCCGTTCCCCCAAAGTATTGTCAAATGGCACGATATTAAGGCGTTTGACAACAGCGGCCATTTCTTCCAGGCTGATTTTCATCATTTTTTCATACAACGCGAAATATTCTGGATGTCCGTCTTGGAATTCTTTTTTTATCTGCAAAACCTGTTTTAAAAATTCTGCATCTTCCTTTGCGTATTTTGCCGCCGTCGGGTAATAGCTGTTAAATTCGGATTCATCGATCTTGAAATCCGGCTTGTTCCAATCATTCGGGAACTTTTTAATAATCCACGCTATGACCAATGCCATGGGTTTTCCCCAGTCACCGATATGGTTGTATGAAATCGGCCGGTGTCCAAGAAAGCGCGCGATACGATAAAGAGTGTCACCAATGATGCTTCCGCGCAGATGTCCGATATGCATGGTTTTTGCCACGTTATATGCACCATAGTCAAGATCGATGGTCATTACCGATTGTGGGGCTCTGATTTCAGATTTTTTAGCGGCAGATTCAATAATAAATTCATCTTTCAATTTTATGTTTATGAATCCAGGTCCAGCAACGGATACATCAGCGACAAAGGGCAGGGTGGATATTTCCGGCAATATTTGTTCCGCCACACTATGTGGGTTTTGTTTCAAAGGTCGTGCAAGAACCATTGCAGCATTTGTTGCAAAGTCCCCAAAGTTACGGACTTTTGGAACTTCGACGGTAATGGTAGAAATGTCTGCGCCGCCCAAATCTGGTATCGCCGCAAGTTTCTCATGTATAGCATCGGTTATGAATTTATGCAGGTTCATAGTTGGTTTCTCTTAAAAATAAACGCGCCTTGCCGGCGCGTTTTTGTTTTTACAATCATTACGACGGCATTTTCGTTTCCGTGAATGTGACGTGTTTGCGCAACTTTGGGTCGTATTTTCGCATTTTCATCTTGCCCTGGGTATTTTCGGACTTTGTATTTTTGGTCTTGGTGTAATAAAAGCCGGTTTCCGGATTATGCATTTTCACCACGATTTTTGCTGCTTTCTTTTTATTTGCCATAACTGTTGCCTTTTTTATTCATGCCCGCTGATTCTAGGTCAAATTTTTCCGATAATCAAGTTTTATTTCAATTTGGAATAATCACAAGCGACGATGGGATTTTCGGTTTATATGACTAGAAATTTGTGACTTTTTTTCTGAATTCCATTGATGGGCGGAACGATACCACACGGCGCGCGGATATTATCGCTGGTTCTCCCGTTTTCGGATTGCGTCCCATTCTTTGTTTTTTATCAAGAATTTTGAAAGTGCCCAGTCCTGAAACCTTGACTTCTTCCCCGCGAACCAGGGAATCCGCTATTTCTGAAAAAAACAGGTCGACGACTTTATACGATTCGGTACCGGTCAGTCCTGTCGCTTGTTGAATACTTTCCGACAGATCTGCGCGTGTGATGGTTGTCATTGTAAAGCCTTTTGTTGTGCTTTGCCTATCAATTATACTCTAACCAACGCCGCACCCCAAGTCAAGCCAGAACCGAATGCCGGATACAGTATCAATTGCCCATGTTTTATGCGGCCATTGTCCAAACTGTCGGCTAATGCCAGCACTCCGGATGCGCTTGATGTATTTCCGTGCTTGTCTACAGTGACGATGATTTTTTCCGTTGGGAATCCCAACCGAATCGCGCCGCTTTGAATAATGCGCAGATTGGCCTGGTGCGGGATAATCCAATCAATATCGTCGGATGTAATGCCGGCCAGTCTGGTTATATGCAGTGCGGCTTCTGGCATAAGGGTCACGGCTTTTTTATATGTTTCCGGTCCATTCATTGTGATTTTGCGGTCGGTTGTTCCGTGCAGCATGTCAAAACCGGTACCATCTGCAAAAACAGCGGTATCTATGATTCCTGTGTTAGAACTGGTTGAATGTTCGAATATCAAAGCCCCGGCTCCGTCACCGAAAAGAACGGCGGTTGACCTGTCTGTCCAATCGATAACGTTGCTCATTTTCTCTGCGCCGATGATAAGTATGCGACGGTGTATCGCAGTTGCAAAAAAAGCACGGGCACAGTGCATGGCATATATGTATCCCGTGCATGCAGCACGGACATCAAACGCTGGTTGGTTCTTTGTCATGCCAAGTCTGGCTTGAACCTGGGTTGCTATGCTGGGAAAATCCAATTCGGTACTGATTGATGCGACGATTATCATATCTATATCGTCGGCCGAGATTTTGGCATTTTCTATGGCGCGTTTTGCAGCGATGGCCGCCATATCAACTACTGTTTCATCTTTATGCGCAAAGTGTCGGACTTTCATACCGGTGCGGGTAACGATCCATTCATCGGTAGTATCCAGAATTTTTTCAAAATCGGCATTTGTAAAGATTTTTTCTGGCAGATAGCTGCCATAGCCGATCAATCTGTTTCCCATAATTTGTCCTTTTTTAGCCCAGCGATTATACATACTGGCAAAAAATAAGCAATGGAAATATCAAAAAGAAAATAAAATTTATTTATAATGCTTGCTTTGTTTTTGTCTTGACGCAGTTAAAGCAAATTTATTAACATGGCTGGAACGGAGAGTTTTTTAGTGAAAAAATCGAGCGTTTCATACCTTGTGATTCTTGCTTTGTGTCCGATGGTTGCACAGGCGGCTTCGACCGTGCGCACATCTTCTGCTGGTATATCTTCCAGTACAAGTGCCACACAGTCTGTGGGTTCTATTGGTTCTTCCGCTTTGAAATCTGTCGGTGCTTCTACTTCCAGTGGAAGCGTTTCTCGTGTTCCCGCAATGCCAAAAGGCGCCACTAGTGGTTCGCTTACCAGTTCGGGCAGTTGTGTGAACTGTCCTGATGTGGACTTATCAGATTATGCAAAGCGCAGAGATGTTGATGCCGTCGAAGCCCGTGTTGATGATTTGGAAATCGAGTTGGATGGTAAGGCAAATATTTCAGATGTGTATTTTCAGCATGAAGTTTATAACAAAGAAGAAATTCATGAATTGCTTGATGACTTTCAGTCTGGCGAAGATGGCGCGACAGGCCCCCAGGGTCATCAAGGTGAAACCGGTGCGACAGGTGCACAAGGTGCTGCCGGTACCGATGGTACGGTTGGAACCCAGGGTTTCCAGGGTTTCCAAGGTGTGACTGGTGCGACTGGGGCAGTCGGTGCCCAGGGTGCTACCGGCGTACAGGGTGCGACAGGATTGGTCGGTCTTTCAGCATATCAGGTTGCGTTATCCAGATCCAATGTTCTGGTCGGACTCCCGGAAAATGCAACTGAGATTCAATTTTTGGAATGGTTAAAAGGACCACAGGGTGCACCAGGATCTGCGGGACTGCAAGGTGCCCAAGGCCCGCAAGGTTCGGCTGGTAGTGGTAGCGGTGGTGGCGGTGCCCAAGGCCCAGCAGGTCCCGCTGGTCCGGCGGGTTCGGCGGGCCCCCAGGGTAATATAGGGCCTCAAGGCCCAGCAGGCCCAGCAGGTCCGGCGGGTCCGGCAGGTTCGGCGGGTTCAGCGGGTCCCGCTGGCCCGGCGGGTTCCCAGGGTAATATAGGCCCCCAAGGTTCAGCAGGTCCGGCCGGTCCGGCGGGTTCAGCGGGTCCCCAAGGTATTATGGGGGCTCAAGGTCAGGCTGGTGCCCAGGGTGCAGCGGGTTCTCAGGGTGCGCAAGGAGCCCAAGGAGCCCAGGGTGCGGCGGGTTCTCAGGGTGCGACAGGAGCGCAGGGAGCCCAAGGTATAGGTGTAACCGGCGCACAGGGTGCGACAGGAACCCAGGGTGCGCAGGGAGAACAAGGTGTCCAGGGTACAGGTGCAACAGGTGCAACAGGTGCGACAGGTGAAACAGGAGTCCAGGGTGCACCAGGCTTGACAGGACCCCAAGGCGAGCGAGGAGAAATAGGTGCCGGTATATCCGCGTATGCCATGGCTCAGGCACAGGGATATTCGGGAAGTGAAATTGAATGGATTGCATCTCTGAAAGGTGCGACCGGAATGTCTGCGTTTGAACTTGCTCAACAACAGGGGATTGCCGCAGGTATGACAGAATCGCAATGGGTAGAGTCATTAAAAGGTTCGACTGGTGCTACTGGTGCAACGGGTACTGATGAATATCAGGTTGCGAGTACCCTTATAAACAATCCGAATTTTATAGAGTCTGTAAGAGGTCCCAAAGGAGATCAGGGTGCCCAAGGTGTGACTGGTGCCGAAGCTTGGCAGGTTGCGGATATACTTAAAGTCGATAGCGAATTCCTAGAATCTGCGAGAGGATATCAGGGTGTGACCGGTGCAGCCGGTGCGACCGGTGCTAGTGCGGAAGAGATAGCAGAACTACTTGTCGTAGATCCATTGTTTGTTGACGCTGTAAAGGGACCAACCGGTCCGACCGGCGCGCAGGGACAGGATGGCATACTTGGTGGTGATGGTAAATCCGCGCTTGAAGTTGCAAGGGAATATATGAATCTTCCCAATATGACATTCAGCGAATGGTCCGAATTTTTAAGAGGAGATGTCGGTGTGGCCGGCCCGACCGGCCCGACTGGTGCCGCCGCGTGGCAGGTTGCCGAAGTGCTTAAAGAAGATAGCGAATTCCTAGAATCTGCGAGGGGATATCAGGGTGAAACTGGTGCTACCGGTGCCACCGGTGCGACTGCGGGACAGGTTGCCGAAGTGCTTAAAGAAGATAGCGAATTCCTAGAATCTGCGAGGGGATATCAGGGTGAAATTGGTGCTACCGGTGCTACCGGTGCGACTGCGGGACAGGTTGCCGAAGTGCTTAAAGAAGATAGCGAATTTATGGAGTCTGCGAGAGGATATCAGGGTGTGACCGGTGCGACCGGTGCGACTGCGGGACAGGTTGCCGAAGTGCTTAAAGAAGATAGTGAATTTATAGAATCCGCAAGGGGGCATCAGGGTGCGATCGGTGCGACCGGTGCGACTGCGGGACAGGTTGCCGAAGTGCTTAAAGAAGATAGTGAATTTATAGAATCCGCAAGGGGGCATCAGGGTGCTACCGGTACATCAGCGTTTAATTTGGCTATAGAAGAGGCCGGTTACGATATATGGGGTGGGGTCAACAATTGGCTTGATTCCTTGAAAGGTGCTACCGGTGCTACTGGTGCCACCGGTGCGACTGCGGGACAGGTTGCCGAAGTGCTTAAAGAAGATAGTGAATTTATAGAATCTGCAAGGGGACATCAGGGAACACAGGGTGTAACGGGCGCAACTGGTGTTACCGGTGCGACCGGTGCGACCGGTGCGACTGCGGGACAGGTTGCCGAAGTGCTTAAAGAAGATAGTGAATTTATAGAATCTGCAAGGGGACATCAGGGAACACAGGGTGTAACGGGCGCAACCGGTGTTACCGGTGTAACCGGTGCGACTGCGGGACAGGTTGCCGAAGTGCTTAAAGAAGATAGTGAATTTATAGAATCCGCAAGGGGGCATCAGGGGGTTGCTGGTGCTGCGGGTATATCTGCGTTCGAGCTTGCTATCGAAGAAGCCGGTCACGATATGTGGGGTGGTGTCAACAATTGGCTTAATTCTTTGAGGGGTGAAACCGGTGTCCAAGGAGCGATTGGTTTGCAGGGTGAGACTGGTGCAACCGGCGCAACTGCGGGAGAAGTTGCCGAGGTGCTTAAATACGATTCTGGATTTGTTGATTCTGTGCGAGGACATCAGGGGGTTGCCGGTGCTACGGGCATATCTGCGTTCGAGCTTGCTATCGAAGAAGCCGGTTACGATATGTGGGGTGGTGTCAACAGCTGGCTTAACTCTCTGAGAGGTGAAACTGGTGTGACTGGTGCGACCGGTCTGTCGGCATTTGAATTTGCTCAACAGTATGACGATACCTTTGGTATGACAGAGATAGAATGGCTGCAGTCTCTGAGAGGTGAAACCGGCGTGACTGGTGCGACCGGTGCTACTGCGGGCGAAGTTGCGGATTATCTGTCGCAAGATCAGGACTTTGTTGATTCTGTACGGGGACCTCAGGGGTTCACGGGCGCTACTGGTCTGTCGGCGTATGAGTTGGCTGTCGAAGAAGTTGGTGATGATATATGGGGCAGTATTGAAAATTGGCTTGATTCCATAAAGGGTGAAATAGGTCCCCAGGGAGTGAAGGGGGATGATGGCGCGGGTATAGAAATTTCCGGTTCTGTCGATACATATGGCGGTTTGCCCAATAACCTTACATCCACTGATGCGGGAAGGGCGTACTTTGTCCGTGGTGATGGGTTGCTTTATGTCTGGGATGGTGCAGGATTTCCAATCGATGGCAATGGAATCCAGTTCCAGGGGCCGGCCGGAGCATCCGCATTCCAGCTTGCCATAGAAAGTGGCGTTTGGACTGGCGCGACCGGTCCACAGGGTGAATTGGAATGGCTTACGTCACTTCAGGGAGTCATAGGTGTCGATGGTAAATCTGCATTCGAGCTTGCTATAGAAAGTGGTGTTTGGACCGGCGCGACCGGCTTGCAAGGTGAATTAGAATGGCTTGAATCGCTTCAGGGGGTTATAGGTGTTGATGGTAAATCTGCATTCGAGCTTGCACAAGAATTCGACCCAAATGTGACATTGGAAACAACTATGGAAGAGTGGCTGGAATCTCTTCGGGGAGCGACTGGTCCATCCGGAGTATTGAACACAGATAATGACGAACCCTTGGAAGTTCCGTCCGAACCAGAGTTGCTTTCCGGCGATTTGCAGTTGCACAGGGTTTCAAAAACTGGGAATTACGAGCATTTAAATGAATTGCCTATGTTAATGACGAGCATAGAAGCCCAAAGCGCGATTGAAGAAGCGACCCCGATTTTTGGTGATGTGATTCTGCATCAAGTATCAAGAACGGGGAATTATGATCATCTTATTGATATACCAACCCTTGCGATACAACAAGAGGCACAGATCGTGCCAGAAGAAGGACAAGAGCTGTTTTCAGGCCAAATAACCCTGCAAACAGTCTCAAAAACTGGGGATTATACGGATCTTCACAATACGCCAGCAATTTGGGATACAGCTGGATTGATTGGAACAATCGGAACACTTGGCACTGATGGACTTCCCCTTATTCCCACCGATGATACCGAAGGGAAGTTGATCGATGGCCAAACGATACAACAAACCATTATTACAGTACAGGGTGGCAAAGTCGAAGGGTATCTTATAGTTCCGACACAGGTATTACCGGAATGGACATGGTAAAATCGCTGGTTTATGATTGCAGACTTCAGGTTTAGTCGCAAGTTGGACTTGCATTTATTCTTTCAGTTTTTTCTTTATCCCAGACAGCTGTTTCACACCAGCCAGTATCTGTTCATTAAAATCCTGGACAGCCAGGTCAGCGGCGTATTTTATCGCGTTTGAAAATGCAAGCGCGTCTGAATTTCCGTGGGTCTTTACGGAAAATCCATTAAGACCCAGAAATACCGCCCCGGCATAAGACCTGGGATCGATTTTGCTTTTTAAACGCTTGAAAACATGCACAAGCAAGAATGACAATACGATTGCCAGTGGTGATTTTTTAAAGCTGTCGACCACAACGCGTTTTATAAGTTTTGCGGTGCCTTCTACGGTTTTCAGCACGATATTGCCGGTCCAGCCATCGGTCACGACAACCTGGACGTTTCCCGTACCGATGTCGTTTCCTTCGATAAAGCCTATGTATTCGTACGGTAATTTAT
This sequence comes from Alphaproteobacteria bacterium, assembly GCA_009777955.1. Lineage (GTDB taxonomy): Bacteria > Pseudomonadota > Alphaproteobacteria > Rs-D84 > Rs-D84 > WRKW01. The sequence goes on from WRKW01000001.1 coordinate 189,972, forward strand.
CTTTGTTTTCTGACAATACTTTGTTCAGGCGTTGCAGGGTATCAAGGCCTTTGGTTTCTTCTTCGCCTATATTAAGCACCCCAAGCTTTGGTCGTGGCATTTTCCCGATTTTATCGGCATATACGCTTCCCATAAGGGCAAAATCAAATAAACATTCCGCACTGCATTCTATATTTGCGCCCAGATCCAGCATTATTACGCGCTGATCCCCGCCGCCCGCCGGCAACATAGTGGTAATCGCGGGACGGGAAATACCCTCGACCGTTTTCAATGCCAGCTTTGACAGTGCCATCAAAACACCGGTATTCCCGGCAGATACTATGGCGCATGACCGACCTTCACGGACATCTTTTATGGCCATATACATACTTGTATCTTGAGCCTGGCGGATCACTTCGGAAACTTTGTCAGTGGGTTTTATTGCGTTTGGGGAATGGACGACTTCGCAATTTCGGGCAACGCGCGGATATTTAGATAAAAACTTCCTTAATCGTATTTCGTCGCCGAATATGCGGAAAAATACGGAATTGTCGGCACTATGTTGGAACAGGAACTGGTTCAATCCCCCAAAAACGGCTTTGGGGGCTTTATCGCCCCCCATAGCATCGATTGCAATGATTTTTCTAGTGTCTGACATGTTTTATGCAAACTGCATATTTTATTTCGCCATCACTTGCTTTTCGTCATAAGCCCCGCATGCCGCGCATACATGATGTGGACGTTTTTTTTCACCGCATTTTTTACAGTTGCCGGATGCCATTATTGCCAGGGCATCGTGATTGCGGCGCATAGCACTTTTTGCTTTGCTGGTTTTCTTTTTTGGAACCGCCATGGTTTAATCCTTTTTGTATTAGCTTGTAATTTTATCTATATTCCGGCAATTTGCAAGTGAAAAATTTTTTTGTAAAAACAAATATGCAGCCCTGGAATAATGTGTTTTAATGTATTATAATGTCATTATGAAAAACAGTAATATTAAAAATATTAAAAGATACGAAAAACTGTATTCCGAGCTGGAAACCCTGCGCGTACAGATAGATTCTGCTTTGGCTTCTATAATTGCCAGGGCGAAAAAGTCCCGTGAAAGCCAAAAATCCGTATTTAAAAACCAGGTTGGCAATCTGGGGCAGCTTATTATCGCAATAGACAAGATGTTGGAAAAAAAAGAATCCAGATCAATAGCCAAAAAATTCAAATCCGCATCAAACCGTCTGGTTGCAAAGGTTGTTTCCAGGGTAACAAAGCAGGATAATATAAGCCAGCTTGAAAACCATGCAAAAGCTGTGTTGAAAGAAATGTTCATGATGAGCATACGGGGAGAGAATGATTACGATACAGCCGTATTGGATCAAGAGTTTGAAGATCTGTCGCCAAAAAAACGTCGTAATTCTGATATGGCGATTGATTACAAGAAAAAGCAATGGGGTATAAGGCGAATAGTATTGGATGGCATACAAAATCATGTGGATGCAAAGGGAAATGTTTGGTGCCAATGTTTGATTGATGGAAATTGGGTCAATGTGGGTTTGGCAAAATTCCATCGCGACAAGATAAAAGCTGTAAGATTTGTCGATGATGGAGAAACGGGTTATCCTTATGAAAGAATGCTTGTTCTTGATTCCACGAAAGCAGATGATCAAAGCACAGTGGGTGAAAATGGCGAAGGCTTAAAGTTAATAGCTTTGGCGGCGTTGCGTGAAGGACTGGATATGTACTGTGAATCAAGGAATTGGAGGGGAACCCCCGTGGCGTTTCCATATATAGTTGATAAAATCGCAGGCAAGAAAAAAACTTGGTACGGTGTTGATGTCCAAGAATCAGAAAGCATGTCTATCAGGGGAAGCAGAACCTTTTTTATGAATCCTTCCAAAAATTTTTTGTACGAAATTCTGAATATAAAGTCGAATGTCCTGCAATTGAATTCTGAAGAAGAAAAAAGGGTTGTATTCCGAAACAAACATATTGAAGTCTTGGATAATGGCGGCGGAAAACTTTACAACAAAGGTTTTTTTATCCAGGAAGGAAGAGTCGCGCTTTCTTATAACTTCAGCGATATAGAAATCAATACCGACCGCAACTATATAAATAGCGATTGGATCAGAAAGATAAACGATTATGTATGGCGTTCGGACGAATTATCTGTCGATTTTGTCGGAATTTTTTTAAGACGTTCGAACGAAATGGCAATCGAAGGTAAGCATTATTCACAACAAGATTTTATACGGCTCGATAGTCTGACCGACCAAAACAAAGCCATAATCCAACAGGCTTTTATTAAAGAGTTCGGGGAAGATGCCTGTATCGACAGTGGGTGGAAAATCCCAGAAGGATCAGAACCGCTGCCGAAAATTGTGAAGTTCAATACAGAAGTCAATGATTGTCTTGTCAAAGCAGGAATTAAAACTACCAAAGATATTCAGCCGCCGTATCACGAAGAACATCTATCCACTTCTTTTGTTGTGGAAGAAAATGCATATTGGGGTGCCGCCGAGATAATGCGTGATGTTGTGCAAAATCATCTTCCAGGCGGTGATTCCGGCGGTGACAAGATTTATGCAGAATTTCTTGGTGGTGACGGAGAATGGCGGGATCTTTATAGTACCGGGAAAATATCTTATCAGGATATAAAGGCGATAAGGATTGGTGATAATGGGCGGGGATTTGATTGGATCAGCCTTAAAATGAAAAGCAGCAACAAAAGCGATACAGATAATTCTGTGGATAACGCCGCTGGAAAATTCGGCGAAGGTTTAAAAATTGTCGCGTCAAGCGCATTATCAATGCAACAAGATATGATTTTCAAGTCTGCGAAGAACCGATATGGTTCAAGTGGAGAGGAATGGTTCGCTATACCTGAAACAGAAGAGTACGAAGATAACCAAAAAAAGAAAAAGGCTCTGGCTTTCAAGGTCAGAACACATTTTAAAGATTGGGAAAGCAGTGAGTTTAAGAAATATTTTTATAAATATTCTATCAGCGAAACTATATTCATACTTCCAAAAGAAGAAATATGGAATGAATTCAAAACACTTGAAAAAAAGTTTCTTGTATTTCGGAAAGAAAAACCAGAATATCAAACGGAATATGTAGATTTATTAAGTTTTAACGACAACGCTCTTTATGTTCGTGGACAACTTGTGTTTGAAAATTATGATTTGCAGTTTTCATATAACTTGAAAAAATTTGTGATAAAAGACAGGGACAGGCGACAGATAAAACAGGAAGAGCTTTCAAATGAAATCGCAAAATTCTGGGGTTCAACCCAAGATATTTCGCTTATCAGCAAGTATTTACATCAGGCTGCTCTTTGTGCAGGTTATTCAGAAGAACCTTTGGAATTCAAGTCTGATGCCTTGGTGCCGGAATATCCTGATTTATGGATAAAATGCTTTCGTGATAAATTCGGGGACAAGGCAGTTGTGCGTTCGTCTAAAGATAAGAATGAAACAGCAATAGCAGAAGCCACATACCATAATGCCACCGTTGTATCGGTTCCGCCAAGGGTTTATGAGATGCTGGTTAATCTTAGGGGTAAAGACGGGGATCGTTTGATTACACTGGGTATTGCCAAGGAGAAACTGCTGGAACACAAGGATGTGCCCGAAGATCAGCTTACCAAGGAACAGAAAGAAGGGTTGAAATTTGCGCGGGAACTGATGGAGTATATGGGCTTTAAATACGAAATAAAGGCTGTTGATTTTAAAATACCAACGACTTTGGGTTGTTCCGGCAATCCGATATCTTTGGGTATTTTAGTACTAGGAGAGGGAAAGCTTTCAATTGCAAATACCCTTATTCATGAAGTGGGACATAATGAAACAGGTGCTGCTGATCTTGATTCAGAATTTCGCAATTGGTTTTGTATGAAATTATCCGAAGTTGTGCTTTATCTTATGGAAATAGATAAAGAAGATGCTATTCAAAAAGAGAAAATAAGAAAAGTATTGAAGGCTGGGCGTTCATAGGTGAAATTTATAATTTATTTTGTTCCATGTATGGGAAATGTTGGATTATTGTCGCTGTGCATCTTGATTGTTACAAATGGCTATAATCTCTGCTTTTTTTTAACCCCTATTTATGATATAATTTAATGGATGATGAGAGAGTTCAGGTTACTTTTCCCCGCGATTATGGGACTTTTCGTGCCTTTTGCCGCGTCTGTCGCGCAAGAGGGGACTCCGTTTTACTATCAACAGGGTTATCGGCCTGCTCAGACGGTACAAACAAGCAGCGGAAATACGGTGATCAGCCAGCGAAGCCATACACTCCAAGTTCCGCGCGCCGCAACCGATCAATATGGCCAACCGGGTCAAATTCCTGGAAGCTTTTCGCCCTTTGCCATGGGAACCATGACCCCGAATGGCATCGGAGTATTGCAACAGCCGGATTGGCTGGCAAGCCTTACCTATACGCGTAAATATGCAGATTTCGAATTTCATACAGGTGTAAATTCCATTTTGAAATGGAACGACATGGTAATCAATGAAATCGGACTTCGTCTGGATCATAACTTTACCATACGCAATTACAATCTTTTTGCGTTCGGAGAATACAGATTTGGAAGTGTGGCCAATGACGGGCTTTCGATGGACTATGACCTTTTGCCGTATGATGAAAGGGTGCCATATATCGGAATATTTACCATATCTATGGGTGATCAGGACGGAAAAACAGACTATCTGCGGCTTGGGTTTGGTGCAAAAAATGTCTGGGATATCGCGGGATGGAAGTTGTCGCCCAGTATTGGTTACGAAGTATTCAAGCACAACTTGCAAATGTCTAACCATATTTATCCCAATCCCGGGATATATTTGCCACTTATGACGGACAGGGGCGAATACGTGTTCGGCGACGGTATGGGAAATTTCTATAATATTCCGATAAATGTAACGCCAGAAGATTACTTGTATCAGGTCTGTCTTTCCCCGGAAGATATCGCAATAGTTTATACCGATCCCGATGGTTCGCCGGCACTTAATGGCGGTACTCTTTGGACCGGTCCGTATGACGAGAGTATGGGATATATTCCATGGGGGGTTGGGCCAAGCGATTGCGTTATCATCGGCGGTGATGGTGCAATCAAAGTCGGCGGGGTGACCCATATTTATAATACTACTTGGAGCGGTATATATCTTGGACTGGAAGTGGAAAAACAATTGACATTTGCCGACAAATTGCGCTTTTATCTGCAAGTCAGCATGCCACATTATTATTCCGAAGGTATCTGGCCGAACCGTACCGACTGGCAACAAAGCCCAAGCTTTACGGACGAAGGCAGTACCGGTGCATATTCGTATCTGTTGGAAATGGAATATACTTATCAGTTGTCTGACAGATTACAGTTTTCTTTGAAAGCGGATACGAATTACTTTTATGTTGGCAAAATAGGCGGAAATCTTTATGTCGCGCCCTATACAACATACTTGTATGATGAAGCAACCGGCCAATATGTCTATACAGATATGGATGGCATACAATGCGACCCATATGTAACCGCTGGTTGTTTTCCGACACCGATAGATGTTCCCGCGCATACGCAAAAGATTTCAGATTCTTTGCTGTATTCGAAATGGCAATCATTTGCTTTGCATATCGGGCTTAAATATGCGTTCTAAAAGGAGTAAAAAATGAATAATATAACGCTTATCGACATTCTTATAATCATAGGTTTTGCCGGTGCACTGTTTTCGCCGTATGAAGACGGCATGCTTATCGGCGGCGGTGCGTTCGCGGCACTGTTGGTTGTAAAGTTGGGGGTTTGGCTGTTTTCAAAGTACAAACCTGTTCTTGGAAAGGCGGGGAAAAAGAAGTAAATGATTGCCCGTCGTTTTTTCCTTTGCTCTTTTTTATTGTTCATTTCTGGCGTGGTGCATGCAGAATCCGACGAGTTTGATGCCAGCCGTTGGAATGCGATGCTGCACCGGATTCAGGATAGGGCAGTTGCCGAAAGAATTTCACCCGTCGTAATAAACGATGTGATTCAAAACAGCGTGTTTGTTCCGGATATTGTAAATAGGGACAGGAATCAGCCAGAATTCAAATTAACCATTGAAGATTATCTGCGTCGAACCGTTACCGAAACCCGCATATCCCAGGGCAAAGCCACCCGTAAAAAATATCCAACTTTGTTAAGTCGTGTAGACAAGAAATACGGCGTGCCGCCGCACATAATATTGGCATTTTGGGGGATGGAGTCCAATTATGGTACGTTCAGATCCACGAATAAGCTTTCCGATGCATTTCTTACGCTTATATACGATGGTCGGCGCGAAAAGTTTTTTACTGACCAGCTGTTTGCTTTGATGAAGATTGCCGACAAGAACAAGTTATCGATACAGTCTTTGCGTGGGTCTTGGGCTGGTGCGATGGGGCATTTCCAGTTTATTCCGACAACGCTTGTCCAATACGGGGTTGATGGAAATGGCGATGGCAAAATAGATATAATGAACAGCGTTTCCGATGCCATGTATTCGGCAGGAAATTATTTGAATAAACTGGGTTGGAACAAGAACGAAAGAATATTGCGTACAGTTTCGATTCCAGGAAATTTCAATGCGTCGCTGGCCGATAGCAAAAGTAAAAAAACTTTGGATGAATGGGGCACGATGGGTGTAAGGAACCCCGACGGCACGCCGATTCCAAAGGGTTCAAGAATGGCCGGAATCGTGTTTGATGTGCCCGATACGCCATCTGCGGATCGCATTACGGCATATCTTGTCTATGACAATTTTTATCGCATAAAAAGATGGAACAATTCCAACAGCTATGCAGTTGCGATAGCATTACTTGCAGACAGGTTGAAATAGCGCGATCCCATGCCTTACGTTTCGCGCTTTACACTTGCACTTGCAATTTTTCAGTGCTATCATTTCTTATCATAAAAGGATTCAATATGGCTATTAAAGTCCGTGATTATGAGGTCAGGCTGACCAGAAATAAAGAAGAACGACGCAAGGCTCGTCAATTGCGATATCGGGTATTTGTAGAAGAAGAAGGTGCTGTTCCCACGGAAGAGCAAAAAGAGCTTTGCGAGGAATATGACGATTATGATCAATATGCGGATTATATGGGCGTGTTCCATGGGGACAGCCTTGTCGGAACTTATCGCATCATCACCCGCGAGAGTGCCGAAAAAATGGGCGGATTTTACAGCGAGATAGAATTCGACATTTCAAAAATAAAAAAGGTTCGTGGAAATATTGCAGAAATGTCGCGTGCTTGTATCGCGCCGGAATATCGCGACAATAGCCTGGTCATAAGGATGCTTTGGCTGGGGTTGGGCGATTATATAGCAAAAAAGAGAATATCCATACTGTTTGGGATGGCATCATGGTTCGGCGTAAAGCCTTTGCAATATGCTATGGCAACATCTTATCTTTATTATAACCATTTGGCACCGTTGTCATTGCGGGCAAAGGTAGATCTGGATAAATTGCGCGAAGACGTTGATCCAAAAATGACGAAAATGAATATACTTCCCAAAGAATTTGTAAACGAAAAAGAAGCCTATACGCAGATGGGTGCTGTGTTAAAGGGTTATATGCGTCTGGGTGCAAAGTTTGGAAATGGCGTTTCGCTGTCCAATGACGCTTTCCCCAGTTATTCGGTTTTCGTTATGATACAGACCAAAGATATGTCAAAGGCTTATAAAAAACACTTTATGGGCGACGAAAATGCGTTTGACGATCTGGGGCTTAAACCCGGCGCGTGGAAGGTATTCGGAAAGGTGTTATTGTCGCCGGTAACCGGTCTGGCCGCGCTGGCGAAATTCTTTTTAAAGCCCGAAGATGCCGAAGCGGCAGAGCGTATTCCAGAAGAAGATAAAAATGAAGAATAAGCCAAGTATTTTCAGCTATATTTCCGCGTCTGTGCGTTTCGTTTTGTTCTGGCTTTGGGCTGTATTGAACTTGCCCGTTATGCTGGTCAATCCTGGGGGACGGCTTGGCGTGTGGCAGTTCGGTATGTTCATGCGCGTCGGTGGTATTATTTGCGGGTTGCATTATCGTATAAAAGGCCGGGTGGCCAGTGCGCGTCCATTGCTGATGGTTGGAAATCATATTTCGGTTGTCGAATTTTCGGTCATTCCTGGGGCATTGATGGCGAATTTTTTCGGCAAGGCAGAAATAGCAAAAATGCCACTGGTTGGGATATTTGCGCGCAAGGCAGGCGTGCAGTTCATAGATCGAAATCCTGCAAAAGCGATTGAAATGACGCGCAAGATAAAAGAATTTACAGAACGCGCGACCTGGCCAATGGTGATATTCCCTGAGGGGTTAAGCAGTAATGGTTCAAAGGTTTATCCTTTTAAATCGGCGTTGTTTACTATGATGGAACCCCAGTTAATCGGTGATAAAAACGCGGCTCAATTTACAATACAGCCCTTTGCTATGTTTTTTCGCGATAAGCGTGGCAATAAGCTTTCCGACATTTGTCTGGCACAGCATTACGCATATTTTGATCCGAAAAAAACGCCGGTTATTATGGATGGAAAAGAAATACAAGTAAAGGAACGCAGCGCGTTCGGCCAGTTATTCCATATCATGGCACTTGGTGGCATGATTGTAGATATTCATTTGTTACCGCCGCCGCCTTTGGCGGGAATACATGATAGAAAACAACTGGCAGAAATGCTGTATAAAATTGTAAATAGTGAATATATGAAATATAAATAGTCGATAACAGTTCAGTCGTTAGAAATTCTAACTATTATATAAAGCAAATGACGGCGATCGACTTTATACCTTTAAAGGAAAAATAAAATGTCAAAAACTGCAATTACCCCCACTCGCGCCGAAAATTTCAGCGAGTGGTATCAGAATGTAATAACCGCGGCAGATCTGGCCGAAAATTCTCCATCCGCGGGTAGCATGACAATAAAACCGTACGGTTGGGCTGTATGGGAACTTATGCGTGATGAACTGGAAAGGCGCATAAAGGCAGAAGGTGTCAAAAATGTGCAATTTCCGACGTTGATACCGCTTGAATATTTTAATAAAGAGGCTGAACATGTCGAAGGCTTTGCAAAAGAATGTGCGGTTGTGACCCATCATAGATTGAAAATTATTGATGGGAAGCTGCAGCCTGATCCGGATTCCAAATTAACCGAAGCATACGTTCTGCGTCCGACTTCGGAAACCATCATAGGCGAAGCCATGTCGCGGTGGATACAATCCTATCGTGATCTGCCCATGAAGTTGAATCAATGGACAAGTGTATTCAGGTGGGAAATGCGTCCTCGTATATTCTTGCGCTCGCGCGAGTTCTTTTGGCAGGAGGGTCACAATGTCTTCGCGACCGCCAAAGAAGCGGATGCCGATGCAAAAAGAATGCATAAAGTCTATAATGATTATATGTCCCAGGTTCTTGCGATAGATTCTGTAACGGGGGAAAAAACACCAGAAGAAAGGTTTGCGGGTGCAGACCATACGTATACCCGTGAACAGATAATGCAGGACGGAAAGGCATTGCAAGTGGGTACTTCGCATGATTTGGGTCAGCATTTTTCAAAGTCATTCGGAATAAAATTCCTTGGGTCGGATGGAAAACTTGAATATGCTTATACGACCAGTTGGGGAACCACAAGCCGTATGCTTGGTTCTGTCATTATGACGCATGGTGATGATGACGGTTTGGTTTTACCGCCAATGATCGCGCCGCATCAGATTGTAATTGTTCCGATTATACGTGATGAAAATACAGACGCTTTGAACGAATATGCAACAAAGGTTGGTTCCCGGCTTTCTGCCGTGGGTTTGCGGGTTCTGGTCGATACATCTGATATGCGCACTGCGGATAAGATGTGGAAATGGATAAAGCATGGTGTGCCTTTGCGTGTTGAAATCGGTATGCGTGAAATGGAAAGTGGCGTTGTTACCATTACCCGCCGGGATATAGGAAAGTCGTCACAAAAGACCGTTTCTGTTGATGAATTGGTATCTGGTGCATCTGTCTTGTTGGAACAAATCCAATCCGACATGTTGGCTGCGGTAACTGTACGTAACAAGACGATGATTCATGAAGTTGCGGATTTAAAAGCGATGGAAAAAGGCCTTGCCGACGGCAAGATCGGGTTTTTCCGATTGCCCTATACCGCCACTTTGGTGCCAGAATTCGATATCTTGATGGAAAAGTATAAAGTCAGCCGCAGATGTCTGGACGATGCCGATCCGTCGTTTGTATTTGTCGCAAAGTCGTATTAATAGATAGGCTTTGCCCGCGCTGCGAATGGTTGTGTAACCATATGTGCAAGTCAAGTTTAACCTGAACGGCTCTCGTAAGAGAGCCGTCATGCTTTTCGTTTTTTTGAATGAATAATGAATAATTAATGCGTCGCGCAAAGCGCACACCACCGTCGACGGCAACTTCGTTGCCGTTAAAAATCAGTATGCAAACTAATTAATTTTCAGAAAAAAGCATTAAGCGGCTTGTTGCCAACCTTGACCTATCATCCAATTTTGACGTAGTAAGTCCAATTCGCTAAGCGGCTTGCCTTTGGCATCTACTTCTGACGATGCCTGTTTGAATTCTGCTCTTATACGACTTTGGTGACGGAATGGATTCTGACTATCAGACATTCCCGATTGCAGAAAATCCCAATAATAAGTAAGTTCGCTGACTATATTCAGCTTTTCTTTCTTTGCTGGTTCCGCTTTATTTTTCAGTATCTCCTTTCTAGCATCGATTTCATTCTTTGCGAATTTCAAATCGAAATCGGCTTTTTCATGGGCTTCACGCTTTTTATCGTACTCTTTATAACTATCAGATTCGAAAACCGCCTCGATGTTTTTGAGATCATTGTTTTTTATATTTTCTATTTCAGATTTTAAAGTATCAGGCCTTTCAAATACATCCTTAATTGTTTTGGTTTGTGTAACTTTTTTTTCTTTTTTACTTATTTCGGCATCTTTCGCAGTTTTTGACTGAAAATTTGTTTTTATATTATTATCTATCGCTTCTATCTTTTTAGTCAGTTTATCCCATTCAGCTTTTTGTACTTGCGCGGCCTGTTCTATATTGACTGTCATTGGGCTTGCCCGAACCAGCAAATTTTGTCCCATCCATGATTTATCCGCTTCCAACCGTTGTTTTTCCTGTTCCAACCGTTGTTTTTCCTGTTCCAACCGTTGTCTTTCTGTTTCCAATTGTCGTTTGTTATTCACAGCTGTTCTATGATCAGCTCTTGCCGCATTAAGGTCATAATTATCGGACAAATTCGGATTCTCTTCTTTTAGTTTTTTGATTTCTGCTTCTGCTTTGCTTTTATCAGATTCCAGGTTACTTATTCTTTTATCAATATTCTTTTTTTTGTTTTGAAAATAAGTAGGACTTTTGTCCCCTTGGTCACTTTTAAATGCATCCCTAGCTGCTTTCATTTCCTGTTCTGCGGTTTCCTTTTTAATCTTTAATTCGGGCTCTTTTTGTTCCCAAGTATCAATTATCTTTTGAAGTTCTTCTGGCGATTCATTTTTACCCTTGATTTCGTTGTATCGATCCGCAATTTTCATCAAGAATTCGTTATGACTTTCTTTTTCTCCAAATTTTAAACCGGTTCTATGATACGTGCGCCACAAATAGTTTAATCCTTCGAACGTGGCTCTTGCGCCGAATTTTACTACACGGTCAACTATGCGACCCATAAATGCCAGCGGGGTTCCTTTTGCCGATGGCATATCGCCAAAAAATCCCCAATTTGATTTTTCACCGAACAGTTTTTCGCGTACATTGCTGGTAAATGGACCGTATTGCATTACGCTTAAAACTTCCAGCAAAATTTTTGCCGCTTCCAACTTGTCTTCTGTGGCTGCACGTTTTATTATAATCTCTACCAAATGATGCATTTGCCGCCCGTTTTTCAGCGCACTTGCAAAAGATTTCTTTAAACCTTGATCTTTTGAAAATTCTTCCAAAAGCTCTTTACCCCATTTCCAGTTTGGTATTGATCCGCTTGAATTGGCTTCTACATAATTCCAAATGTCCTCTTGCTTTTCGACTATTTTACCCAGACCATCTTGCGGTTTTATTTCCAGTTTATAAATCCCGTCCACAACGGCTTTTGCAGCGGGGTTACTATAAGAATGGCGATGATGCCGATTTCCAAATTTATCCCACGTCCCTTCGCGATAGTCATTCCATGCCTTGTCGATGTGTTCGCGAATCCCCCTTTTATCATCACTTTTTGCGACAATCTGGTTAAATTTGTCGCCTTTATAATCTATATTGTCTTTGGCGGCTGCTATGGCTGCTTTTAAATCTGGTTCACTGTTGTCAAAAGCGCCGACGCGCTGGTCTTTTTCGTAAAGTTCAGACATCAAGACCGACCAGTTCTCTTTAATATATTTTATATCTTCTTTTTCATCAACTGGTTCGGGTTTTCTTCCATTTCGAAAAGCATTAATGGTTGCTAAGTCTATTTCTTTTGGTGTTGGATTCGCCGCATTATCAATATTCTGACTCAGCATCTGCAAAGCATCTTCTGCCTTGTCAAAAAATTCTGTACCAGCTTCTCCTGGATTAAGGAGATCTGTGTAAAAACTATCGGGTACATCCACTTTAAAATTACCATAAGAGCTCCGTAACGCCACATTGAATGCATTTTTATTTTTATCGCTTTCATCTACGAATTTTCCGATCTTAATCAATGCATTAAGAGCTTCTTTTTTATAAATATCTTCTGGTTTTATCGGTTGAAATGGTTTTGTTTTGTCTGTGCCGCTACTGTTATAGTATTTATCCATCCAATCCAATACGAACAGCTTGTCTTTGCCCGGAACAGAACTTCTGGATGCGTGTATTTTGCGGAAATTGTCACGAAAGTATACGTAAAGTTTTTCCCAATCGTTGTCATTAAGCTTTACATTAATTGGTTGTCCGGCAAGATCGAATTTATTTTCACCATCTTCGCCACTATACCCAAGTGCTTTATATCCAACATCTGTTGGTTTGTTTATATGATCTTCCCAAATACCGCTGTTTGGGCATGGTTGCATAGAACGAAGATAACGCCACCACAGCAGTTGTGTTTTTGATGCTTCATTTTTTGAAACCATATCCTCCAGACGCACTTGCTGTGCACTGGGCATGGAATTCGCATGTAGCCATTTGTAATACTGGTCTGCAAAATTTGCCAGTGGTGTTGAATTGCTGAAACTTGTTGCCATATTTTAACCTCTTTCTCTGCTTCTCACACTATTAATTATAGCATCTTTTGTCAAAATTTCAAGGGCTTCTATAAAATAAATTGACAAATGTGATTGTGGGGTCGGGGGGATATTAGAGAAGTATTTTGGGTAATTCATGGACAGAATTATAGTTACCGTTAATTAGTATTATATTCTTTGATTGGAAAAAATTTGCAAATTTAAAAAATTTGGGTAAAATATTGTATGTTGTGCGGATATGGCGAAATTGGCAGACGCGCTGGATTTAGGTTCCAGTGGGGAAACCCATGGGGGTTCAAGTCCCTCTATCCGCACCATCCCTTGCGGTTATGGGTTGTAAAAATCAATAATTTCATGGACAGAATTACAATCTAAACGGCTCTCGTCAGAGAGTCGTCATGCCTGCGGCGGCAGGCATCCACTGTTCAATAAGGCATCGTGCGATACATACATTATTCATTATTCACTATTCATTCAAAAACGAAAGGCATGACAGCGGCTAAGGGAAGTTTCACTCTACGATTGCTGGGATTACTACGATGTCATTATAACCACTAAGAAAACGGTTGCCAGTTTTACAATATATCTTTTGCAGGGAATCTTTGTATTCACGTTCGGCGGCAGCATAGCGCACATCTATTTCGTCCTGTGCCCCGTGGTATGCCGAAAGCCCGCCAAGCGCACCACCCGCCACACCGCCGGTTACGGTTGCGGTTGTCCGTGCCTGGTTTTGAAAATCGACTAAGCGTCCATCATCGGCACTGTCGTATAATGGAGAGAAACTTGAGTTATTGACTCCATCAGATGCTACAAACAGGCTTCTTATTTTAGTACCTCTACGATATGCAATCGTACCTTTAAGCCATCCTGATTTTTTTTCTGACCATGTACTTGCATCTGGGGCTTTTAAGCCCTTTGTCGCATCATCAGGCAAAATCAAAACAGCAGGTTCTTCTCTGGTTACAAAAAAACCATCATCTATCGGTATGTATGTTTCATAGCCATCGCCCTCACCTTTACAACCATCCCTATCAAGTTTAATATGTTTATTTTCATCCCAAAATTTACACCCTTTATTTCGATTCTCTGGCTTAGTAAATGCACTGGCCAATGACTCCCAATCTGTCCAATCTTCTTTGGTTCCGCATCCCCCTGTAGAGAGATCTTTATCAGGATTTTTTATTTTCCATCCTGTCGCTCGTATAGCGGTACAAATATATTTGTCTGGACAGTTTGAATGTGAAAATTCCTGTCTTGTACAAGTGACAATAGTATCTCTACTGAGAGTTAGATATGCCAGACAGTCACTTTGGTCACATTTTTTTGATATCTTCTCACCGGCCGAGAGTATCGTTCCCCATAGACATTGCTGGTTCGATTTCGCGCCGACAGCTTCCGCATCGTCTGTAGCTTCCGTTTCACAATCCCGTATCATCAGCTTTGACTTTCCGATTCCAGACATGTTGCCCATAAATGCGCCACCGACGGCATTAACGCCCGCACCCATCAATGTATTTCCCCCGACGTGCCCCATTTGGGTCGATGCGTATGTTACACCACCGGCACCAATTGCGCCCTTTACCGCCGCGCCCAGATTATCTTTGGTTTCGGTTCCCGGATTGCTTCGGTTTAAAAAGAACATGCCTGCACCACCAACCAATGCGGCGGCGGCGGTTTTCAGGCCGGCATTTTGCTTTTGTTCTTGATCCATAATTTTTTTAACATCTTCCTTTGTGGGGGCTTTGTCTGCTGGGAATGTAACCTTTCCGGCATCTATGGTATATCCGGATTCAGGAAAATGGCTTATGTTACAATCGACGCTGTCACCGGCGGCAACAAATGCATGTGCCAGCAGTATGTCATTATTGCCATGTTGCAGCCACATCCCGACTTCCGCTACGCATCTGGGGGTATTGTCACCAATGCGTAATCCGGCATTTGGTGCTGTCCATGCGAATTTTCCCTGGGGATTAATAGCGGCGCATCTTTGAAGTGCTTCGATGGCGACGGGCATATTTCCCGGCGCGACAGCACCCGGCGTGCGATAACCCATGACTATGGCGCGCGCGACATCCGGATCCACAACACGTACGGGCAGGGCGGCGATTTCTGCTTCGATTCCTTCGGGGGATGCATAATATGCGGCTTCGGCCTGCATCTGGGTAATCTGGTTGTATCCTTCGGCATAATATGCGCGTGGATTCGATTGCTGTGTTCCGCTGGTAATACGAACCGCGGCATGCGGGGATGATGCTGTTAAAGCAATGAATAATGAATAATGAATAATGAATAATGTCTTTTTCATTTTTTTAAACTGTCTTTTGTGTCATTGCGAGTGTGTCATTGCGAGAGCGAAGCTCGAAGCAATCTTTCTCGGTACTGGGTTTTATATTTTCCCGGTTTTTCGAGATTGCTTCACATTCTACGAACACTCGCAATGACACTCTTTGTTTGACTAGATTGCTTCGCATTCTGCGAACGCTCGCAATGACGTTTACACCCATAAGCTTTTTTTAAACTGTCTTTTGTGTCATTGCGAGAGCGAAGCTCGAAGCAATCTTTCTCGGTACTGGGTTTTATATTTTCCCGATTTGACTAGATTGCTTCGCATTCTGCGAACGCTCGCAATGACACTCTTTGTTTGACTAGATTGCTTCGCATTCTACGAACGCTCGCAATGACGTTTATACCCATAAGCTTTCAAACAAATCTTTCCAATAAGGATTAGCTTTTGTTATCAGCTCTATTTTCTTTTTCCTTGAACCAGCTTTAAGTTGTTTTTCTCTTTTTATAGCGCATGTGACTTCTGAAAAGGTTTCGTAGTATCCAAGTTTATCTATATTATATTTCAGGGTAAATCCCTTTATCAGATGTCGTTTGTGTTCTCCTATTCTGCGATATAAATCATTAGTTATTCCGATATACAGTGTTCCATCAGGTTTATTAAACAGAATGTATACGTAGTATGTTTTCACTTTTGTTTTCTTGCTTGACGAGATTGCTTCGTTCGCTATGCTCTCTCGCAATGACAGGTTTAGAACTGTAACCTCATTCTTACCCCCAGGTCGATTGTTGATAATTTTCCGGTTTCGTAATAGTTCGTGTAATGGAATACACTGTCGTATGGGGCGGGTTCTTCGGATCCGGGCACGCCAATCGGTAATCCGCTGGGGGTTGCAAGCCATTCAGTCTGTGATATGACTATGCTTCCCGATGACTGAACCTTTCCCAGGCTGGCATATCGTACGAAAAAGTCAATCTTGATGCCGCCGTCCATTTCTGTGGTCATACCAAGTTCCAGCATATAGGCCAGACTTTCGGTAGTACCGCCGGCATGGTATGCAAAAATATCAGATATAGCGGTAAGGGTTCCCGGCGGAACGTAAAGCCCTTCATCGACTTCGCCATAAAATTCGTTGTCATAGATAAGATAGTCAGCGATGGTGTTGGTGCTTATACCGATACCGACACCGACATAGGGGCGCAGGGCACCGCCCGCAAGATAACCGGTATAGGAATCCAGGTTGTAATACAGGTTAATCATGGTGGCACTGCTTGAAACCGCGCCGCCGGTCGCCTGGACATCAAAGAATCCGCCACCGCCGTCAGAAGTTTGTACAGATGTCGGATAAGAAATTCCGCTGTACCGCAGATATGCAAAGTCGACGCGTACATCGCTGTTAAGCGCGGCACCGACAGAAAGTTGCAATGGAAGGACTGTGTCGTGTCTGTATTTGGCCTCTTGAAATGCACCCGGGACAATCCAGGCATTTGCTTCGTTTGCATAGCTTGCGCTTAATCCGCCCATGATAGAGCCAGTGTATGCAAGGGAAAGCCCAAGGTACAGTCCGCTGTCAGACAGGCGGTCATAAGTTCCGGGGTAATAATACCGGCGACCGGCCGCACCGGTGGCAGAATTGGAACCGACCTGTGGCAGGATTCCGGTTACGCGCGTGGGATTTGCCGCAGTAGACATTTGCGAAACAGTTCCGGGTGGAATAAATTGACGACCACTATGCATTACAGGCTGTACCGGGAATGTTCCGGGGTGCATTTGTCCGGAAACTGGTGCCATCATCATTTGTTGACCCTGTTGGGGTTGCATGAAGTATGCAGGAAAAGCGTCACGGGCGGAAATTGTTCCGCCGACGCAAACCATGCTAAAAATAGCCAAGATTCTGGATTTTTTCATCCTCTCCCGTGTCCTCGTTGGTAATATTATATCATAAAAAAGGGATAAAAAAAAGCCCGAAAGGACTTTTTTGGAAGTTTGTATTATCCCACTGTGAAAACCCATGCAATCGAATATTATGGGATTTCAGACCCGCCCCGCATAGCGGGGCAGGAATAGAACGCATTAAAACCGTACGTTCAGGCGGACACCGGTTTCCCATTTGATGTCGGTGCCGTTTTGAGACTTTATCATGGCATCGTCAAACGTGTATTCGCCGTATACCGCGACCTGGATGATTTCATTCAGTTGATGCGCGACAGAAAGGGTAAAGATATACTCTTCAATGCCGTCGTACATGCTTCCCAGGAAATCGCTCATGACCTTTTCGGTAATTGTTTGGCCACTTAGAAGTCCATTTTCGATTGCATATTGGACATCAAGCGGGAGCCCAGGCTTTAGAAGTTCCAGGGTCGCATCAGCGGCTGTGGTATCTACTTTGGCTTTTACTTTTTCGACTTTGTTTGCCGCACGATTCTTATAGGTAAAGGCACCCCCGACCGACCATTTGCTGTCGATTTCATACAATCCCCTTAAACCTATGTTGTATTCCCAGGTAGATTTGGTTTCTACTTTAAATGAATCCGGCAGACCACTGGCGAATGCTTCACCAATAAGTGGTATGGGATGCATAGTTTCATCAACCAAGAATTCAACCATATCTTTTCCGCTGGGCGTGACTGTGATTTTGTTGTTGCTGTTTCCAAATGTATGCATAGCCTCTACGAATGCGGCACCGGTAAATTTGCCCCATGTTTTACCAACCTGGGTTCCCAACCATGCACCCCAGCGACCGTTGGAATAGTTATCATAATTGAATGACAGCGGATATATTCCGGGATTTTTGGATGCGACCAAATCAGCATTCATTTTTGAAAGGCCACCCATCTGGGCATCGGCATATATATCCCAGACCCACCCGTCTGTTGGAAGAAATTCCGACGCGCGGAAATTCAGCCCAATGCGGCCGTTGCTTAATCCTTGACGTTCTATGTCTCCGTTATGGGTGTATGTAAAAGAACCGCGCAGAGTCAGCCAATCCGTGATTCCAACGCCGATGTCTTCATGTATGCGCCAGACCGGAAATTCTATCGCACCGACATAATCTTTTGCCTGTCTGGCCAGATTGCCATCGGTTTTGATATACATTATGCCTGCGCTGGTTTTGGAATAAAGTTCCCCGGATGTTGGCATATACAACGGATTTTCCAGATTTGCGGCAATGGTTGGGGTACTGAAAACAGCAAGCACAACCGCAGAGGTTAACATTTTTTTCATAAGGTTTCTCCTTTTTTACGTAAAGCATGATTCTGTGAAGCGCGAGTTGTATGATAATATTCGTCACGTGCCTTACTTTTTACACTTTACGAAGTTTATTTTGATCCTGCGCCCATTTTTGGCAACACAGGACATACGAATCGTACATATAATCCGGAATAAAGTCAAAAAACATTGGGTTTGACATTTAGTGTTAAATATTGTAGCCGATTACATGTGTTGTTGTGGATGCAAATTTGTATCGTGCGTTGTGCGCACACCACTGTCATATTTTCTGTTTTTTGAATGAATAATGAATAATGAATTCGTCGCGCAAAGCGCGACACCATCGTCTTCTTTAAAAGAGCCGTTCAGGTTATAATTCTATCCACGAATTAATTGACTTGCGTAAGGCGCTTATTATTACATTTCCAATACTTGTTTCTGCAATTCTATCAGCTTGTCACAGCCTTTTGCAGCAAGTGCCATCATGTCGGTCAGTTGGGTCGGATTAAACGGACGGGCTTCGCCTGTTACCTGGATTTCGATGAATTTTCCGCTTCCCGCAACGACAAAGTTAGCATCCAGATCCGCCGTATGATCTTCTTCAAATTCCAGATCCAGAATCAATTCGTTATTCCAATATCCAACGCTGGTCGCGGCTATGAAATCGGATACCGGATCTTCGTTAATCCGACCCGATTCGAGAAGCTTTTTCATCGCCAGCTTTAATGCCACGAATCCACCCGTAATTGCGGCACAACGGGTTCCGCCATCGGCCTGGATAACATCACAGTCGATTGTTAAGGTGTGTTTTCCCAATTTTTCCATATCTATCACAGATCGAAGTGCGCGTCCGATAAGCCGGGTAATTTCTGCACTGCGATGATCTTTTATCATTGCTTCACGTGATTTTCGGATTTCGTTCGCACGTGGCAGCATGGAATATTCCGCGCTGACCCAGCCGCCGGTTTTATTCTGTTGACGTTTCCAAAGGGGTTGGTTCATTTCAACGGATGCGTTGCAAATTACATGGGTTCCGCCAACTTTTATCATGGCCGATCCTTCGGCCCATTTGTTGATATTGATTTCAATCGATACGGGTCGCATCTGATCTGGTTTGCGAAGTGAGGGGCGTATGGGCATAGTTGTTCCTTTTGTTTCCGGTAATTATAATTCTATGCTTTAAATTTGCAATCATTAAATATTTGACAAAATAATATTTGTTGTTTATAATGCCCCGTGTTTAACCAAAAGGAAATAATATGTACAATAACAATGTGGATTACGAATTGCATGATCCGATGACACAATATTACATAGATCAAGAGCGGTTAACTTCGGAAGAGCTGGAAGCTGCGAAGGCCGCACGAACACTGAGAAGTTTTGTCAGCTATTTAACGAAACCCCATAATGTTAAAAACTGGTCAAAACTGGGTGAACAATGCGGTGTATATATAGATAAATTGGATGATGCAAAGGTCGAACCAAAACGGATTGATGATAAGTACATCAGATTATTGGAAGCAGATGCCTGGCGACTTTATAATATTAATAGCCGCCAATATGCACATAGTCTTTGTTGATATGCATGGGGCATAGGGCGAATATCGCCTTATGCCTTTATATAATCATTCTATCCAGAAAATTCATGCAATCAGAAATTGCTGGATTTCTGTTCCGCCCCTTTTACGTTGTTGCCCGCGGTTGTGGGTTGTAAAAGTCGGGTAAATTACCAATTACCCAATTTAATATTGATTTCGTTTTGTTTGCTTGCTAGCATGCCCCATGATAAATGAAGGAAGAACATGTCAGCCAAATCGAAACGAATTATAAAAAAATTTATATCATGGGCGGGGGTTTTATTTTTTGTGATAGCCGCCGGAATGCTGTATTGGCAGCTAAGAAAATATTCTTTTGTCGATATTGCTCATTCGCTTTTGAACATTCCTTTTAAAAATCTGATTTATGCGTCACTTGCGGCGTTTGCCGGATATATCGCGCTGTCTTGTTACGATTATCTTGCGTTAAGATATATTGGTCAAAAGCACAAGATCGTCTGGTGGAAATGGATGCTGGCCGGAATCATAGGATTTGCGATAAGCAACAATGCCGGACATGCCGTAATATCCGGCGGCACGATACGATACAGACTTTATACCCGTTGGCGCATACGTATGGGCGATATAGTGAAAATGATGACTTTTATCGGATTTACGTATTTTATGGGTGCGACGGCGATTGTGGTTGCGGGGTATTTTATGATGCCCCATTCTTTGTTTAATGAATCGCTTGGCTTTAATATCGGAATGCACGGGTTGTTCATATTTTGCGTTGCCAGTCTGGGGGCATATTTTGCCATGACCGCACTGTTCAGAAACAAGAAAGTAAATGTCGGTGAACTGGATTTCAAGATTCCACGGACAGGAATGGCGGTGGCGCAAACGGCACTTGGCATGCTTGACAGCCTGCTTGCCGGATTGGTTTTGTATTTCTGTATTTCGCATTTTTCAGACGTGCCGTTTACTGTTTTCATAGGGATATTCGTCATAGCCCAGACAGCGGGCGTATTCAGTCAGGTTCCGGGCGGCATAGGCGTTTTTGAAAGCATAGTCATGCTTGCCATGCCGGGGGTGGATAATCCGGCGAATTTATTCGGTGCATTGCTGGTGTATAGAATAATATATTTCGTAATGCCGCTTATTGGTGCCGGGGGATTGTTCGTTATATATGAAAATTGGCTGCGTAACCGAATGAAACGCTGGCTGGAAGAAGCAAAAGCCCGCATGCCGCATGTCCAGATTCCTTTGCCAAAGTTGGGAAGAAAAAGACAATAATTGCTGATTTTTTGAATGAATAATGAATAATTAATGCGTCGCGCAAAGCACAACACCATCGTCATGCCTGCGGCGGCAGGCATCCATTGTTCAATAAGACATCGTGCGCATAGCGCACGATACATACATTATTCATTATTCACTATTCATTCAGCTGAAATCCACTGTACAATAAAGCATCGTGCGCCCCGCGCACACCACTATAACAACTCGCCCGCTTTTATGTATTCGGGCGAGTTTTTTGGTAATACAGAACGGGCGCGTTTCGCGTGTTCGCGTGTTTTTGATTTTTCTTTAATCATGGAATAATGTTCCGCCATAGCCCAATCGGCGATGCCGGAATTTCCGCGAAGTCTTTCCGCTTTGGACAAAACCCAATAGGCCAGTGGTGTCGGCTGTACCAACAGTGCGCGCTTTGCCATTTCTACCGCGCGATCGGCATCACCCTGCTTATTGCGTTCGGCCAATACCAGTGCCAGCGCGGTCTGAATCTGTGGCGCGCTTTTCAGCCCAATTGATTTTTCATAGGCTTTCACACTGTCGTCATAATGCCCAGACCGATATTCTATATCGCCCAAAAGTTCATAGAAAAAGGGGTTTTCCGGCGCGCGCGAAATCAGGGTAAGGGTTCCTGTTTTGGCCGCACCGACATCGCCCGCGCGCATGGCTGAAATTGCACGGGCATAAATTGCGGCATTTGATTTGTCTTTGGGTGGATATATTGTTCTTACCCTGTCCATCGGTGACAAATATCCGATCAGCTTTGCGCGGATCAGATTATATCTTTCAATCTGCGTCTTGTCTGCCTTGCGCGCTTTGCAGTTTTCGCATTCTTTCAGTCTATCTCTTACATTTTTTAATCGTTCGCTGGTAAACGGGTGTCTAAGATTATATGGATTAGCGCGTGCTTCTGCGGCACCCACCATGTCTTGCATCTGCTTCATTATGGTGGCAAATCCGTTTGGATCCAAATCTGCTTTTATCATCAAATCTATGCCAAGGCTGTCGGCAATGCGTTCCTCGTCCCGGGAAAATGCCATTAGCGAAGAGTTTGCGATTCCGCCAGCACCGGCTACTATACCCATGCCCATCTGTGGATTTCCGCCCGCAACCATAAGGCCCACGCCAAGCGATTGGATGATAAGCGATCGTATCAGTTCGGCACGTATCTTTGCGGACATTTGGACGATATGCCCGCCGATCATGTGACCCAATTCGTGTGCTATGACGGCCTGGAAAGCCGATGGCTCTTCAATCCGTGTAATCAGGCCTGTGTAAATATAAATATCCTCTCCGCCTGTAACAAATGCATTAAAATCATCATTACTTATGATGCGGATTTGTAATCTGTTTTCGGGGATGTCCGCTGCCCTGGTTAATGGTTCGATCAGTTCGTGGATAACGACTTCGATTTCTGTATCCTGGATCATGCGCATATTTGCATGTGCTTCGCTTTTGCAGAATGCAAAGTGCAAAGCGCAAAGCGCGTATAAAATTGCAAGAAACTTTTTCATCTGGTCTGATGATATTGTTATCCCAGCAGTTTTTGTAGCAAGGTTTTCTTTTTTGCGTCTTGCTTGCTTTTACTGTTGCTATTCTTGCCTTTGCTGCTGTTTTGTCGCCGCCGCCGCGATGGCGCGTTCTGTGCCGCCTTGCGCGCTTCGGCATGTACGGCGTTTTTCTTCTTCACATCAGTGGATGGTGTATACGCGTTTAATAATTCGTCGGTTTTCGCCGCTTCTGGTGCAACGCGTTGTATAGAATATTGTTCGATATTCAGCATGCTGTCGTCGCCGATAATGACGATTTCCGTATTGAATTTTTCTTCCATCGCCGTCAAATCCGGGCGTTTCGCATTCAAAAGATAAACGGCTACATCGCTTGGCACAGTCATTATGATTTTCTGGGCCGACTTTGCCAAAAGCTTTTCTTGTAAATGCCGGAACATGATAATTGCGGCTGTCTGTATCGACGGCACCACGCCCGCGCCCAAGCAATGCGGGCATTGGACATAGCTGGATTCTATAAATGATGAACGCAAGCGTTGCCGCGACATCATCAAGACACCAAAACTGTTGATTTTGGAAACTTGTGTGCGCGCCCGGTCGCGCTTCATTACTTCACGCACTTTTGTTTCAAGCTTTCGGTTATTGCGTTCTTCTTCCATATCTATAAAGTCTATCGCGATAATGCCGGCCAAATCGCGAAGGCGCAATTGCAGCGCGATTTCTTCGGCTGCTTCCAGATTGGTGTTAAGTGCGGTCGCTTCAATGTCTTTTTCTTTGATGGCACGGGATGAATTGACATCTATTGTAACCATAGCTTCGGTAGAATTGATAACAAGCGATCCGCCGGACGGCAACTGAACCACGGGTCCGTGCAATCCTTCTAGTTGTTGTTCCAGCCCCGCGCGAACCAATAGCGGAACTGCGACATCATCGTATTTTATTATTGCTTTCTTCGGTGCGCGACCATGCATCTGTTGATAGAATTCGACCGATTGAGCGTATGCTTCGTCGCCCTGGATGGTAAGAATGTCGGTTGGTTCAGAAAGGAAATCGCGTACAACGCGGCGAAGCAGGGAATCTTCGGTATGAATGGTTGATGGGGCGACCGATTTTAAAGTATTTTCCCGGATTTCATTCCAAAGGTTGGTAAGGTATTCATAATCTTTTGCAATATCCTTGCCGTCGGCACCAAATGCGGCGGTACGCAGAACGACGGTCATTCCACGCGGAATTTTCAACCCGTGCAGAATTTCGCGCAGACGGGCGCGCTCTACCCGATCGGAAATCTTTTTGGATATGCCATAAGAATTGCGTTTTCTGGAATTCGGCATAAGAACGGCAAATCGTCCGGCCAGGGACAAGTAAGTTGTCATGCTGGCACCTTTCTGGCCGCGTTCTTCCTTTACCCCCTGGATAAGAAGTATTTGCTTTGGTTTTATGACATCTTGGATTTTGAATTCTTTTGCACGTTTAAGGAATTCTTTATTGTCTTCGCCCGCGTCATTATCATCGTATTCTGCGATTTCGGCATCATCGGACGGATCTTCGTCATAGTCGACTATGTTGGCATGCGCCAGTTCAAGCAACTTTTTCTTTTGCTCTGCGGTAATCTGATAATAATCCGGGTGAATTTCGGAAAATGGCATAAAGCCGTTTTTTCCACTGCCATAATCTATGAACGCGGCTTGCAACGACGGTTCTATACGTATGACTTTGGCCAGATAAATATTGCCCTTGATCTGAGGTTTAGTTGTTGTTTCTACATCAAAATCAGAAACGCGACCATTTTCGGCCACTACTACGCGTGTTTCCTCCGGGTGGACTGCATCCACATATATTTTCTTTATCATTACGTAAATCCTTGAAGTTAAAGCGTAAAATAAAAGTACCGAACTGTCCCCGTGAGCCACAGGCTACGTCAGGGGAGTGCGCAATAGTCACGGCCAGCGCCGCACAGATCAGAAAAATCAATGTAGATACAAACACTAATTTGCCTTTTACTTATAGCTGAGTTCATGTTATCACGGGCTGGGGTGTTTTTCAAGGGGAAAATAGGGTCATGATTGCGGATTTATGATTGGTAATGAGCACAAATTACCACGATCGCCCGTTCTGTTGCGTTCGGGATGCTGTACATGGGATCTGGAATACCCACTTACGCGTGGCGCGATTCACATGTTTGCCAATCGGGTTACAGTTTCCCAATGATTTGAATTTTTGGCGGAATAGATTTTGCCATCCGCAACCAGATAATGGTCGTATAAAACTATTTCCAAAGCGTCCAGTTTTCGTTTCAAATCTGCCGTTGTTTTTATATCATCGTCTGAAAATTGACCCGTGCCGCCAGGATGGTTGTGCATAATCGCCATAACTTTTGCATTCAGCTCTATTGCACGTTTCGCCATTTTTATCGGATATGCGGCAGTTTCATCAGATGTTCCGCGCGAATGAATATCTTTTGCCAACATCCGGTATCCAGCATCCATATATATGATGTGAAATTCTTCTTCCGTTTTACCCATAAATTCCAATCGGCAATAATTTTCAAATTTCTCAGACTCATGGAATATCGGCACATTTGCGGCCATATTTTCATACTTCATTGTACTTGCATTACGTATAAGCTTGATAAGCCGTGCTGTTTTCGAACCTATGCCGGGAACAGCCAATAACTTTTCCGA
Source organism: Alphaproteobacteria bacterium (assembly GCA_009777955.1). Classification (GTDB taxonomy): domain Bacteria; phylum Pseudomonadota; class Alphaproteobacteria; order Rs-D84; family Rs-D84; genus WRKW01. The sequence continues at coordinate 215,643 of WRKW01000001.1, forward strand.
TGATGCGGTAAGTACGCCATAGAATCCGCCGAATTTTTTCAAAAGCTCCCTTGCCACAGGTTTTGTATCGATACGCGGAATAGCATAGAACAAAAGTGCTTCTAAAACTTCATTTTCAGATAATGGATCGGAACAGGAATCGAGTTTTTCAAAAACCCTTTCTCTGTGTCCATGCCGATAATCTTTCGATTTCTTGTTATTCATTTTTTTTGATTTTACGGGGCTATACAATCTGTGCAAAGCATGGATGGGCAGGTTAAGCCCCGCTTTTATTCTGTAAAAATAATCGCGCCGTCTTCTGTAATCCCAATTGTATGTTCCCATTGTGCCGAAAGGCATCCGTCGGCGGTTCGCGCTGTCCATCCGTCTGTATCGATTTTACAGCCCGCAACGCCCATGTTTATCATGGGTTCGATAGTAAATACCAATCCCGGAACCATTTTTACTTTTTCCCATTTCTTGTCATAAAAATGATAAATCTGTGGATCATCATGCATGACTTTTCCGATGCCATGGCCGACGAAATCACGTGATACGGAAAATCCGTGTGGTCTGACAACAGATTCGATAGTGCGGCCGATTTCCGAAAGGGGTACGCCCGGCGCACATACTGCAATTGCGGAGTTCATCGCATCTTGGGCGGTCTGGACAAGTTCTTGTGCCCGTGAATCCACATTTCCAATCATGAACATTCGTGATGAATCAGCATGAAATCCCTTGTATTCCGCAGTCAGGTCTATGTTTACTATATCGCCTTTTTTCAGTTTTTCGTCGTCGCGCGGGATTCCGTGGACAATTACATCGTTAATGCTGGTACAGCAATGCTTTGGATATCCTTTGTATCCCAGCGACGAAGAACGCGCGCCATTTTCACGCAGAAAAGCGGCGACCATTCGGTCTATGTCGCCCGTGGATATTCCAGCATTAATATGCGGGGTTATGAAGTCAAAGCATCGTGCCACGATGCTTCCGGCGGCATGCAGTCGCTTGAAGTCTTTCGGGGCATATACGCTTGGTAACATTGGGAATTCCTTTTGTCTGCGATTTTACAGGCAAAAATTCAAATAATCAAGGGTTGAAATTCCAGTTCAGCGGATTATTTATAGCAAGACGATGGTTATATCAGTTCAAAAGGTGGCAATATGATTAATATTGAAAAATTTTCACAGAATTCACAGGCCGTGATTACTGCGGCGGCGGGGCTTGCCGCCGCACGTGGCAATCCGACTGTGGCACGGGCTCATTTGCTTTTGGCACTTATCCAAGAACAGTCGGGTGTCATAGTGTCGCTTATAGAATTTGCTGGTGGAAATATGGTGGGGCTGCAAAACGAAACCGAACGTCTTCTGGCCAAAGAGCCATCTGTTACCCATAGTCGCAAAGGCCATGGTAGCGATGCCTCTAGCTTTTCGCCCGAAGCAATAAATGTTTTAGAAACTGCACAGCAACTTGCGCAGCGGGCAACAGAAAATTATGTCACGCTAGAGCGCATATTCGAGGCAATAATTGACAGTGGGCTTGGCCGCGACGGCCTGTTGATTGGAAAGAATGTGGGGGCTGCAATTCAAAGGCTTCGTGATGGTAATGCACCCGACAGTTCACATGCAGAAGAACAATATCAGGTATTAAAAAAATACACCACCGATTTTACCGACCTGTCGGCAAAGGGAAAGCTGGATCCTGTCATCGGGCGTGATGAAGAAATCCGCCGCGCGGTTCAGGTTTTGTCACGCAGAACTAAAAACAATCCCGTACTTATCGGAAACCCAGGCGTGGGAAAGACAGCGATTGTCGAGGGGCTTGCCAACCGTATCATAGCGGGCGATGTGCCAGAGAATCTGTTAAAGAAACGTCTTTTGTCGCTGGATATGGGCGCATTGCTTGCCGGTGCCAAGTATCGCGGCGATTTTGAAGAGCGTTTGAAATCCGTACTTAAATCCGTAAAGGAAGCGGGTGGCAACATAATATTGTTTATTGATGAATTACACACTATGGTCGGCGCGGGCAAGGGGGAAGGAAGCGCGGGTGCCGGAGATATGTTGAAACCTATGCTTGCGCGGGGCGAATTGCATTGTCTTGGCGCGACGACTTTGGATGAATATCGTGAACATATCGAAAAAGATCCTGCGCTGGCGCGGCGATTTCAACCGGTTTATGTGGACGAACCAACAGCTATTGATACAATATCAATCCTGCGCGGATTGAAAGAAAAGTACGAAGGTCATCATGGGGTACGCATAGCTGATGCCGCGATAGTCGCGGCGGTAAAACTTTCCGACCGCTATATTACCGATCGCTTTCTGCCGGACAAGGCGATTGACCTTATGGACGAAGCGGCCGCGCGTGTACGTATCGAAATCGCAAGCAAGCCCGAAAAACTGGACGAGATCGACCGCCGCATGATGCAGCTGAAAATCGAACGTGAAGCATTGAAACAGGAAAAAGATGCAGAATCCAAAAAGCGTCTTAAAGATCTGGAGAAACAATTAGCTGATGTGGAATCCCAGTCCGCCACAATGACCACACAATGGCGGGCGGAACAAAAGAAAATGCGTGGCTTGTCGGATGCAATGGCGGAACTTGACGCAGCAAAGGCAGAGGTTGCAAGCGCGATGCGTGCGGGTAATTTTGAAAAGGCAAGTGCATTGCAATACGGAAAAATCCCGGATCTGGAAAAACAAATCGAAGAGCTGGAAAAAACTGAGCGTACGTCTGAATATAAGACTGTAATGCCAGAACACATTGCCGCTGTTGTTTCGCGCTGGACGGGCGTGCCGGTGGAAAAATTATCCGGTGAAGCGCAGAATAAATTACTTCAAATAGAGGACGAATTGCGCAAACGGGTTGTGGGGCAGGATTACGCATTGTCTGTTGTTGCGCGCGCCATTCGGCGCAGTCGTGCCGGATTATCCGATCCGCGCCGACCATCGGGATCTTTTATGTTTCTGGGACCGACGGGTGTTGGCAAGACGGAATTGGTGAAATCGTTGGCAGAGCTTTTGTTCAACGATGACACAGCGATGACGCGCATAGATATGTCAGAGTATATGGAGCCGCATTCCGTATCCCGCCTTGTGGGCGCACCCCCGGGCTATGTCGGTTATGATCGTGGTGGAACCTTGACTGAATCCGTCCGTCGCCGGCCGTACCAGGTTATTCTGTTTGACGAGATTGAAAAAGCCCATCCAGATGTGTTTAATATTTTCTTGCAGATTCTGGATGACGGCCGTCTTACCGATGGCCAGGGCAGAGTGGTTAATTTTACGAACACTATTATAATAATGACATCGAACCTGGGGTCGGAAATACTTTTGAAAACCCCGTCGGCCCAGGATAAAGTAATGGAAGCCGTAAAGCGTCATTTCCGTCCGGAATTTTTGAATCGTATTGATGAAATAGTATTTTTCCAGCCGCTGGGTCGGGATATCATGGGCAGTATAGTAGAAATACAGTTGCGTGGTTTGCGCCAGCGACTTTCCGGTCGACATATAGAGCTTTATGTCAGTGACCAGGCGATGGCATGGCTTGCTGATAATGGATATGATCCCACATTCGGTGCGCGCCCGTTAAAACGCCTTATCATCAGTGCGGTTGAAGATCCTATTGCAGATTTGATACTTTCCGGAAAAATTACCGATGGCGGAAGCGTGAATGTGGATGTTAAAGGAAAAGATTTGGTGGTTGGATGATTTAACTTACACCCAACAACTGGCAACGGGGATTTTGGTCTTACGTCAAATAGGTAATTTTCTTACCCTATATTCTTTCTTACCTGTTTTACTCTTGCCAGGATTTCTTCAAGTGATTTTTCGTCTATGCATGCGGGGCGGGATTTGATTTCATCCGCCATTACTATGCAAAGTGTTGCCAATAGCGACGTTTCCGGTAATGGACCGATTTTTTTCAATATCTCGCGGGCGCGTTGATCCACCATTTTGCCAAGTTCCAGAAGACGTAACTCTTGGCCGTCTTCGCAGCCCATTTGGTATTTCTTGTTAATGATTGGAATCGATACGACGCTCATATTCTTAATCTTCCGTTTTTTTCAATTTTTTTATGATTTCCATTGCGTCATTTACAAACTCAGTCGCCCGGGCGTTTTTATCCCGCAGTTCTGCCATTTGTTGGTTCAGAATGGCGACTTCCAGATCTGTCTGTTTTCCTGCGCCGGCTGCCACCGACCGAAGTTTTGATGCAGACTCTTCCAAAGTGTCCAGTTCTTTCAAGATTTGACTTACAATCTCGCTCATATCGACATATTAAAATATTTTTCTCTGACGGACAAGAAAAATATGATATAATGTCCGCATACGTTCCAGAGAGGGGTTTATGAAGACTAAAATAATCTATATTTCCGGTGGTGAAGTATTCCCACCGCAACAGGTGCGCGCGGCGTTTGATGCTGTGCGCGGCATGCTTTGCCTTGACAGCGATACGGTTATTTTCGGTGTCCCGGTTGACTGTGACGATATTGGACTGTCGTCCATACCGGATGCCCACAGTCATGTCGTAACGGATGAAAAAGGATTGGAAAAAAGTGCCATTGATAAAGAATCCATCGTTCCGGCTATGGAGATTCCGGAAGCCAGTCTTATAGAGAATCAAATTGCCACAAAACCTGTGGCCGAACAGACTGTCACCGCGCCCCCCATCCGCAAAAGAAAAAAGAAAGAAACGGAAGAACAGGCCTTGGCAACGCCAATTCTTTCGGTTCTTGGTTCTATCCAGAGTGCGAAAGAGGAATCTGTTGCATCAATTCCAGACCCGACACCGGTTGCCAACCCGGAACCTGTGAAAGATAAAGAAGTTTCGGGTTCTGCCCTGCCTGGCCGGGTATCTGATGATTTTGCAGTTCGTTCCGCGCCATCCGATAATTATGCACAAACCCCGGCGGTGAAAACTTCACATGATGATGTCAAAGAAGAAATGCTTGTCGAAGCTGTCGAAGAAGATGTGGTACAGAGCATAGAAGATATTTTTGCGGGTATTCCGCCTTTGTCCGAAGATAAACCTATTGATCTGACCACGCGCGACGAAGCGGCGGGGGAAGATGAATATACGGATTCACCCGTTGTACAGCATACGGGGGACGATGCTACATTATCAAAGCTGGCGGCAGAATTTATCGCTGTCCAGGATAAGGATTTGGGGGTCGCCAAAGAACTTGACACAGCAAAGGGTGGAAAAATCGGTCGTTTGAAAAATATACTGCCGTTTAAAAAGAAAGAAAGGGCAGAGCCGTCAGTGCTGGGCGATTTATTCGGATGGGCTGGTGTGGCCGCGAATGATGACACCGACAGCTTTGCAATGCCGGATTTTTTTCAGATGGGTGGGAATAGATAATCGGGTTAAAATTTATATGCCATGGATCGCGTAATATCTCTTCTTAGAAATTCAGGATTTGTTGGACCAGGCGGCGGCCCGATTGTTTTTGACGGCGAAAGAATCTGGTTGGAAGATCCCACATGTTTTACCCGCGGTATTGAACAGCTTGCAACTTATCTATGGACTGGCCTGGTTGTTATGACGGCATTTTTATTGCTGGGATGGGCTTTTTCTCTTATTCGCAGTACCGATATGAAGATTTCGGAAAATATAAAGGTACTTGTTATTGTATTCGGGATAATATCTGCTGCACCGTTGATTGCAAATACTATGTGGGATGGTGATCTTTTCGGTCAGGGTTGCGCGAAAATCGGGGTTCCGGCACACGAAGTTCAGGATATTATAGAAAAAGCAAACAATGCAAAGTTAAAAGCTTTTAATCCTGATGATTTGTGGGAAGAGTATGATATTTATGATTCCGCGGTAAGCACCTATACCCCCGGTATGGGAATATTTGGTGAAAGCGATGATTCTATTCCTGCGGGATTCAGTGGGGAGAGTGGCGGCCGCATGGGCATAGTCCGTACCGAAGGTCCGATAAGAGATGGGGGGGCTATTGGGGGCGGGTATAGCCAAACAAGCGGTCGTGGTGGTATCGCGCGTCGGATTTACAGGGCAGAGGAACAGCTTTCGTCAGGTGACATTGCTGTTTTCCGGAATGTTGCGGGCAGATATGGTATCAGCATGCGTTCTGATGGTGTTGGGCATTTGAATGCATCACGTGATGGGGGACTTCGCGATCATACCGGAACAGATTTATACATAGGTGGCGGGCCACCACCACCGGGTACGGCCGTGCCATCGTTGTTTGATGGCAGAGTTTTGTATTCCAGATATTCCCATACACGAAATGGGGTCGCTTTGTATAGTGTGATGATACAAAACGATAATGGTACGACCAGCCGCATGTTGTATGTTAACGGAAATGTGAATACAGGTGACCGCGTACAGGCGGGTCAGATCATAGGGTATACCCAAGATATAAGCAGAGCTTATAGAAACACGCCGCAACATGTTCATTTCGAGCTGCGCAGAAATGGCCAAATAATTGATCCGGAAACGTTATTGCATTAAAGGATACATGATGAGAAAAATATTATTCGCATTTTGCACTTTGTATTTTACATTTTATGCCATGTCACCGGCCAGCTCAGCCAGCTTTTTTGCCGAACGTACGGTAACGGTCAGGCCTTTGTCCGATGAATGCATAGGCAATGAAAAAGATCCGCTTTGCGTATTCGATACAGTAATAGCTTGCATTATACGCAACGATAAAAGCCTGTGTGAGAAAGTCGGTCTTGCATACGATCAGACCATGCGAAACGCGGTCGGCTATCTTGCCGGAAAAGATTACAAATACAGGCCGGTTGAAATGTTCGTTAATCGTCGTACATCGCTTTGCAGTGTCGTGAATGACAAGGCATGCGTATACAATCCCAGTACTGGAAAGCCGGTTGCGGTGGATATGTCGGTAACCAATGATCGAAAATTTGTTGTGCATTTGCGGCGTGATAAAGACAGTGCATGGTCAGTTATATTCGCGACGGAATTCGATTGCTGGTCAGACGAAGATTGTTCATAATTGTATAGGCATGATGTATAGATGGTAAGGTTGCAAGTCGTTCAGTGCGTGATATATAAGACGTAAAGCGATGTTATCTTTTGCGGGCTGTTAAGTCACAAAAAAATCCCACCCCGGATGGTGTATGGGGGTGGGGCGGGTAAATCATCAATATTTCTATTTTCCCCGGCGTTTTATAGCAAGTTTTGCCGCACGGACGGATAGTTTCAGGGCGAAATCCCGCAACAAAAGTTCTGCCGGCATACCAGTGGTTTTTGTCTGACGTTCAAGTTCGTTAAGGCGCGACAGCACGCCGATAATTTCGGATTCCGGCCAGATGCGGACAGCAGCATTGAATTTTTCTGCAACTTTCCAAAATAGCTTTGGCATCTGTCCACCGGATACCGCCGCCAGCAATTTCTTGAAATGTATATCCAGCATCCTGACCAACATGACGGGTTCCGTTCCATCAAAAAATACCCGATCCAGTGCAAGCTGGGTTGCGGCAATATGTCCAGCAGTAAGGGAGTATAGAAAATCGTCCAATGATACTGCGCCCGCATCTGGCAGGCATTTTTCCACATCATCCAAAGTAACGACTTTTGTGTCGTCTACATATAGCGTCAATTTTTTAAGAAAGCTGCGTGTAACACCGCGATCCGCGCCAAGATGGCGGAACATATACTGCATAGCATCGGGTTCTATTGATTTTATTCCGGCTGCGAACAGGCTGTCGCGAATAACTTTGCCCAGCGAATTTTCATCATCGGCATAACATGCGACCGCGCCAAGCCGCCCCCCGTCTTCAAATAATGAACGCATGCTGCCACCGGCGCGCAGTTCCGCGGCGGTTATGACTATGAATGCATCCAACGATGTATGCAAGACCAGTTCTTTTACCAATGCTGTATCAGAATCCCCAACACCCGCTATCATTACCATGCGTCTTCCGCCCAAAAGCGACGGACTGCATGCTTCGGCAAACAGGGCATCTGTTTTTTCACGTAATTCATTCGCATCGATAGCAAATAGGTTTGACGAATCTATGCTAAGCTTTTCAATAGCCTTATCAGCCAATTCATCTATTTGACCCGCATCTGGCCCGTAAATCAATACGGCCGACACATTCGCCATCTGGCGGGATAGGGCATCGTTAAAATCAGTTTCTTTCCACTTCATTGATCACTATTATAATATTGCTTAAATCTGCAATCAAAAATCTTTGGTTTCTGATGGAATAATTAGTTTTGCGTTCACGCGGGTTTCGATTTTGTTTGCCAATACCCGAATAGCATTTTGGACTGCGTTGTTATACGATGCCTGTGCCGCAACCAGATCGCTTACGAATGCATATGATTCCGAAGCAGTGTCAAATGCGGACAGTATTACATCGCCGGATTCGCGGTCGCGCAGTTCATATTTGGCGGTCATGCGAACTTCCCGCCAGGTAGCGTCACCGGTAATTTGCAAGGCTTTTAATATAGTTTCTGGTTTTTTTAAGTCGACGCTAAGAATGTATTTTGATGTAGTGTCGTTGACGGTTCCCCAGCTGGCGCGCAAGGTGTTGCGAAGGTCGATGCCGTTTGTTCCGGAAATCGGAACTATGTAAATATCACGGGTTTCTGAACGCAGATGTCCGCCTGAATCATACATCGGTGTCCATCCGCAAGATGCAAGTGTCAACGCAAGTAAAAGTGTAAGCAGTTTTTTCATAGTTTATCTCTGAATTTATTTATGATCACTATCTTGTTTTCTTGCACATGGTTCGCATCCATCCTTTTGCAAGTGAAGGGGGATTATTATTTTACAACGAAGTTAATCAGCTTTCCCGGTACAACTATGGTTTTTACAATCGTGGTTATAAATCTTGCGACAGCGGTTTCCGCCGCCGCGATTATTTCTGATTCTGATGTGTTTGTGGCCACGGTTATTTCCCCGCGATTTTTGCCATTCACAGAAACGCCCAGTGTCATTGTAGACGCAACAAGTTTGGATTCATCCGCAACCGGCCATGGATGAAATACCAACATGTCTTTATACCCCAGCTTTTCCCACATTTCTTCGGAAAGGTGCGGTGCAAACGGGTTAAGGACTTGCAGCAATGCTTCGTATGCTGGATGCGGCATACCACTTGGAAATTCGTTTATAAACTCCATCATCGCGCTTATGGCAGTGTTAAAGTTCATATTCTCAACGCGGTGGGTCATTTTGACTATCAAGTCGTTGATTAAGTATTCATTATCTGGCGTTAAAGCGTCATTGGTCAAATTGTCCGAAAAAGTTTCGACACGTTTCAAGAACCGTTGGATTCCGGTCAGGGTATCTTCTGACCAGTTTACATTTGATCCAAATGGTCCCAAAAATTGAATGGTCATACGACAGGCATCGGCACCGGCACGTTCGACTACTTCGGAACTGGGTACCAGATTTCCCAAAGACTTTGACATTTTTTTCCCGTCAGATCCCATTAACAATCCGCTTGTGGTGCGTTTTTTATAGGGTTCCACACCAGATACCAGACCCAGGTCGTACAGTGCCTTGTACCAGAATCGCGAATACATCATGTGGCGTGTAACGTGTTCCATCGGGCCATTGTAGTGATCAACCGGCATCCATTTGTCCATCGCTGTGCGGTTGCAGAAATCTGATTTATTGTGTGGATCCAGATAACGCAGGAAATACCAGCTGCTGCCGGCCCATCCCGGCATAGTATCGGTTTCGCGCTTTCCCGGCTGGCCACATTTCGGACATGTCGTATTTACCCAATCAACCGCGCGAGCCAGTGGTGATTCGCCGTCTTCGGTTGGTCTGTAATCTTTCATGTATGGTTGCATCAGTGGCAGTTGATCATCAGGTACCGGTACCCAGCCGCAACTGTCGCATTGTATCAAAGGTATGGGTTCGCCCCAATACATTTGGCGGGAAAAGCCCCAGTCACGCATTTTATACTGTTTTGTCATACGGGCAAAGCCGCCTTTGTCGCCGATTTTGATAGCGGCCGCCATTGCATCTTCTTTGCTCATTCCATCCATGAATTCAGAATTAATGTGTGCCCCGTCGAACTCCCATGCGGATTGTGAAACATCACCGCCGGCAAGAACCTGTACAATTGGCAGACCGAATTTTTTTGCAAAATCGTAATCACGCTGGTCATGCGCAGGTACCGCCATGATTGCGCCGTGTCCGTAATCGGCCAGGACATAATCGGAAATGAATAATGGAATTTCCATGTTGTTAAACGGATTGATTGCGGCGATGCCGTCCAGTTTTACACCGGTTTTTTCGCGTCCCGCATCAGTGCGTTCGAATTCGGATTTTGCTTTTGCTGTGGTAATATATGCATGCACTTCGTCAGCATTTTTAATATTGCCTTTATCAAGCCATTTTTGCACCAGCTTGTGCTCTGGCGCTATGACGCAGAATGTCACACCGAATATGGTATCGATGCGTGTGGTATATACGGTCATAATATCATCGCCGACTTTGAAGTCTATATCCGCGCCATAAGAACGCCCGACCCAGTTGATTTGCGCAACACGCACGGGATCGGGATAATCGACCAATGCAAGGTCATCGACCAGCCTATCCGCGTATTTTGTGATGGCCAGATTCCACTGTTCTTTCATTTTCTTTTCGATAGATCCCTGGCAGCGCGGACAGTTGCCGTCTTCCAATTCTTCATTGGTAAATGTGGTTTTGCAACCCGAACACCAATTCATGGGTAATTCCGCCTTGTACGCCAATCCCGCATTAAAGAACCGTATAAACATCCATTGTGTCCATTTTATATACTCAGGATCGGATGAAGATATGACTGATTCTGGATCATAAGACAGCCCGACAAGATTTGCGTCGTTCAGGAATGTCTTTATAGCTGTCGCCACTGATTCAGATGGATGCATGTCCAGTTTTGTCGCGAAACGCTCTGCCGCGATACCCATGGAATCAAATCCCAGTGGGAACAGAACATCCAATCCTTTCATACGACGAAACCGCGCCATTATATCCATTGATGTAAATGGTACCATGTGTCCGACATGCAGACTGTGTCCGGATGGATATGGAAATTCAAACAGGTTGTAAAACTTTGGCTTGCTGCCATCGTTTTTTGGTACGAATGCGCGGGCATCGCGCCAGCGTTTTTGCCATTTTTCTTCGCGAATTTTTATTTTGGTGTCGGACATGTTTAAAGCTCCTGTGTCAAGCGATTATATCAATGTTATATATGATTTCAATCTTAAAATTTTCCTTTCCCGGGTTTGTTTTTATCTTTATAATGAAAAACATGAACGTATTCATATTGCTTATCACATTTTTATTTATGGCCGGGTGGTATCTTATGCAAAGCCCCAGCCAGAGCATCGCGCAGCACAGCATAGAATATGCCGAACGCAAGACGGGGGTAAATTCCGTTCTGACCTGTGTCGCGCACGTCCATGCAGAGGCCGTCAAACTTGATAACGAGCTTAAAATTAATGAGCGGGTTGATATAGACAACGATACCCTTTGTGCGGAAAAGTATGGACTGTCGACGGTGAAAATTTGTGTCGATGGTAATCGGATAGTGGCGGCCTGTACCCCGGATCGTGCGAACCGGGCGGTTCAGAATTACATCATAACATCGGCGGAAATACCGGTGGGCGATAACGCCGGAAAAGCACTTGAATTATTGGCGGATGAATTTCAATCAAACACGAATTTCGGATTATTTGATATCGAAGGCAGGTCAAATGTTATAATTGCGGGTAATGGATTGAAACGCGAAATTCCTGCAACTGTGGCAAAAGAAGCAGAGCTTGAGCCCGGACAGCTTGTACATATAACACACTATGCTGTTGCCGGAAAGCCAGCATTTACCAATGCAAAGCCGACAGAGCTGGTCAGTTGCATGCCGGGTCAGTTACAAGTCTTTCGATTTAACAGATGGCAATGTGTATCGGTCGGCAGTTCGAATGTGTGCTTTGGTGCTATGATATGGGACAATATCAGACAAGAATGTGTTCCAGATGACAGTCGTCGTCCGCTGTGCGGCGCAAAGCAAACGCCTGTCATGGTAGATTCCAACTGGGAATGCATGGATCCGGTTTTGCAGAAAACTTGTCCCTTGGGGCAAAGTCCGCATTTAGATTATGTGTCTATGGAATGGGTATGCAGTATCAATCCAGATGAATCACAAGAATCAAAAAAATGCGAGACCGCGGTTCGTATCCGTGCCGGTTCCGGGGGAACTATAAAAACTACGGTTGCATCAAGCTGTAATGATTGCGAAGAAATGGTAACGGATCCCGATACTTGCGAAAGCGCGTGCGTACCATCCCGCGCCAATATAAACAGCCAGCATTGTTACCGCGGGGAATGCTCTGGTTCGGGTAAGGCATTTTATTTTGGCTTTCCAAATGCAATGTATACGGCGGCAGCGCGCAAAATGTTGCCCGAATTGAATGGTATTGAAATCCAGATGGGGGTTGTGCATTCTCAGAACCGGAAATTTAATTGCCTTGATTGCGGTGAAAGGGGGATAGATACCGAAAATTCGGTTCCACCCTGGACAGCGGTATGCAGGTAGAATAGAATAATTATAGGCTATATACCATAAGTGCTTGCGGCCGACGGTTATTAAAAAGTCGCGCTTCGCGCGACACAATCGTTATAACTTTTAATCTCTTTTTTTTGCTGCAATAATATCTTCTTTGAATATTGCGATTTTGGTTTCTGAAAAGTTTTTTTCTTTCATGAATTTCATAAATTTCGCCAAAGTCATTTTTTCTCCATAATTCATAACGTCCATGGCAGTTTGCATTTGAAGTGTTCCCGCCCCGGTAATATTTTTATACACGGTAATCCAGTATATTAATTCATGCTCTTTGTTCAGGTTCAGATTTTTCAATTGCTTTGCGCCAAAACAGTTGGGATCCATCCGTTTTCCGGTATTGCCTATGACATGGCCCAGTACACAAGCACCATCTAAATATGGCCTGTATTTGTTTTCATCAATTCTATCGGGTTGCCATTTTGAACCAGGGCGGAAATCAGAACCTATGATGGTCGTTTTAAAAGTCCGCATGGCAATATCGGTTATTGAATTGGAATGAAAAACGCATCCGAAAATAGATTTGTTTATGCTGTTTTCTTTGGTAATTGCCAGTTTTGGAAGTATTATGTAACCCAAAACATATACATTGGTCATCGCACCGGATTTCAATATTTCAACATCTGGAAGGCTTAGATTTCCGTCGACATAAATATTGCACAAATCGCCATCACCAAGTTCTTTGATGCCGGGTATTTGTATATCAGTATTATTGCCAAGATAAAAATTATTATTCTTTATGGAATATGGTATTTTTGCCGCTTCCAATAATTCCTTGGTTTTTGTATTCATTATTGTGCCTTTTTGTAACTGGGGTATATTATAAAGGAATAAATCCGTTCGTCAACTTGTATAATGTTATTGAAAAAATTTGATTCAGGATCTTTTTATGCGACAATAAATTCAAGAGAAGGGCGAATCGTAGGAAAATACCAAAAGGCCAATCAGATGAAAGGAATATTACTTGCCGGCGGTAGCGGTTCGCGTCTTTATCCATCAACGCAAACAGTCAGCAAACAGCTTCTTCCGGTTTATGATAAACCGATGATATATTATCCCCTATCTACGCTTATGTCTTTTGGCATTCGGGATATTTTGATAATTTCTACCCCGCATGATACGCCCAATATAGGTGGACTGCTTGGTGACGGCAAACGGTTGGGTATGTCGTTGTCATATGAAGTGCAATACATACCAAATGGAATCGCCCAAGCTTTTGTAATAGGTGATAGGTTTGTGGGAAAAGATCCTGTATGCCTTATACTTGGCGATAATATTTTTCATATGGGTGGACAGGAAAAATCTTTTTCTGATAAAGTTGTCGCCGCCCAAGACAATGCGACGGTATTTGGCTATCATGTGTCCGATCCCGAACGTTTCGGGGTTGTGGAATTCGATGACAAAGGAAGGGCTGTTTCCATAGAAGAAAAGCCAAAAATACCGAAATCCAATTATGCCGTAGTAGGGTTGTATTTCTATCCCGGCGATGTCGTAGAAAAAGCAAAAAGCCTGAAACCATCTGCCAGGGGCGAATATGAAATTACCGACCTGAATAAACAATATCTTGACCAGGGTCGTCTTAATGTTGTGACGATGCCCCGGGGGTGTGCATGGTTGGATGCCGGAACACCAGATTCTTTGGTTGAATCATCTAACTATGTCCAGATTATAGAAAAGCGTCAGGGATTGAAGATGGCCTGTATTGAAGAGATAGCATATCATAATGGCTTTATTAACCAGGATCAGCTTTCGACTTTGGCGGGTGGGATAAAAGATTGTGATTATAAAAAATACCTGGAAAAAATTTGCAAAGAAAAGGCAAGATAAATTTGATTGCCGGTATGGTCGGCAAAATTTCTGACGACTGGTTACTATTCTCGTTCCGGAATTTGATTTGTGTTTTATTCAAACCACAAGAAAACTTGGCCGGGTGGGGGACTTCCGGATGGTGGTGCATTTGGTATGGACCAGAACCGTGCATCATCGCCCGCAGCAATGGTTCCAGCTGTTGTACCGATGTCTGGTTTATTAATTATCTGGGACGGGCCGCTGGTGGCATCCCAGTCTGGGTTTACCTGTTGCGGAATGTCGGGTAACTGTGCCGATGGCACTTTTCCATCCATGTCCAGGGATGCTATGCCCCCACCCGTACCTTTTTGCGAAAGAGGAATATAGTTGTTTAAATCAGAAAGATTTGCTTTTTCGTTTAATGCGGAAATGATACTGGAAACAGCACCTTGGACATAGGCGGTAGAGGCAATTTCTTCTGCCGCCCGGGCGTGATATGGAATGGCAAATAAGAACAGCTTGCAAAAGATAATCTGGGATATCCAGACGTACTTTCTGCAATGATTTTTTTTTAAAATACGAAGCAATACCCCCATCGAAGCCTTTATCTCTCACGTTCAGGTAATTCTAGGAAAAATTAGTAACGTAATGCAAGGATAAAAGGATTGCAGATTTAGGCTTGACATGACTGAATGATTTCTGCTACGTCGTCCTAATTTTTCGTTTTTTTTAGAATTGATTTTCTGATATAATACCAAAAGGAAAGTAACGGTTTTGGGGTGATTTTCGCCGGGAGAGAATGAGAGAGATGGACTTTTACAGGTTATCTTTATACGGATTGGCGGTTGCATTTGCCGCATTTGATGCGAATGCTGCCGCAACCATAAGGGCCTCATCCGCTGGTAAAAATTCTTCTATCGGAAGGACTTCTTCTGTCGGCAAAGTTGGTTCTGTGCGCACTACGATGTCATCCGGCCAGGGTCGCACATCATCGTTGGCCGGTCATAGCCGCGCAGCATCATCGCTTGCGAAAGGTTTGCCAAAATCCACAAGTGGTATGGTCGGGATACCAAAAGGATCTATCGGTGGCGGCAATGACTTTACAAGCGCGATAGATGATTTGGAACGCCGCAAGGCTGACAAATCTGATGTTTATACCATAGATCAAACCGATAGGGCGATAGCCGATGCAATCGCCGAAATCGAAATCGCGCCCGGTGTCGGTGATATTTCTGGTAAGGCAGACAAGGTAGCGGATGCAGCGGATGGAAATCTTGCCGGTTTGGGGTCAGATGGAAATCTGAAAGACAGTGGGATAAAAGCATCCGATTTATTGACGATTAAAGATGTGGGTATATCCCCGGGGAAAATGGTTGCTGTCGGACTGGATGGAAAAATTGATTCAACGCTTTACACACAGGGCAACAGTGATATGCCAGATGCCCCGACAGATGGAAAAGAATATGTCCTGTTGGCGACATCAGATGGAACCAAGGTGTGGGCCAGGGTTCGGGGTAAGTTCGTAAAGGACTGGTAAGGATTAAGAGATTGGAAGACGATATAGACGAGAAACATAGGAAAGAAAAAACAAAAAACCAAAAAAGGAGAACAAAATGAAAAATATGAAAACAAAAATATTTATGATATCCGGTGCATTGCTGGTTCTGCCGTTATTTGCGGCAAAGGCCGAATTGGCGGATGTTCATGAATTGGCTACGGTCGAATATGTCCAGGGCGCGGTGGATTATCTTGACGAGAAAAAAGTGGATAAAGAAGCGGCGGTGGAATTTTTACAGAATGTAGCATCTGGTCATATGGCCGGAAAGGCAGACAAAGTTGGGGAGGGGTATAACAATGAGATTGCGGCGTTTGATAACGAAGGCAATCTGAAATCGACCGGTATTAATTTTGAAGATGTCGAGAATGCTCTTACTCAGGCTGATGATGCTTTAACCGGATTGGATGGCAAGACGGACAAGGTAACCGGTCATGAAGATGAGATTGCGGCGTTTAATAGCGAAGGCAACCTTGTATCCACCGGTATTAATTATGAAGAAGTCATTACCGCCGAAGTTGGTATGAATGCCGGCAAGGCGTTGGTTGGTACATCAAGTGGTTATGAATGGGTAACAATTGCTACCACATATACCCCCCCGACACCGTAATGGCGTATAGTGATGTTTTAAACCGTATCCTGTTGGATACGGTTTTTTGATTATAATCCACAATTGTGTATTGTAGGTACGGTGGGCAAATCAGCAATTTATTTTTTCCATCCTATTGTCTGGGATATTATTGCAAATTCATTTTCGTTAAAACTAAGTGCTTTTTCAACCGCCTGTTTATCAAAATATGCACGGATAACATCACCCAATCCGCGTTCGGCACAATATAACGACACATTCTGATAAGACGATCCGGCGTGTAAAACAGAAAATTCCCTGTCAGATCCGGCAAACAGCAAAGTCAGCGGAGCATCCAAAACAAAATCCTGCATAGCAAACAATGGGCGCAGATCTTCGTCCGATACTTTATTTAATTTTTCACCGTCGTAAAGGAATGCCCCATCCGCGCGGATCGCATATACCTTTAAATTCTGATTGTTTTTGGCGGTCGGGATAGTACGCGTTCCACGGCTGTTTTTTCCGAATGCAGCCCACATGATTTCATTCATGGTTTTGTCGTCAATTTCTTTGTCCGAAAATGCGCGCGTTGTTTTACGCGAATCTATGGTTTCCAATATGTTGCCGTGGCCGGATTGTCCGAAATACCATCCGACGGCAAAAGTCGCGCTTGCAATTATTAAAATAGTAATAACTGTATTTTTCATGTCTTTTCTCCTTTGGTCATATTATATAAATGCATTATAGAGTAATTTTATGTACGTGCAATAAAATAAAGCCCGGATGTTTGACAATGCGGAATTTATCGTGGCATAATGCCAGCCCATTTAACGTAAACCAAAAGAAAACACATGATAATCGGAATACCAAAAGAAATTAAAAACAACGAAAATCGCGTTGGCATAACACCGGCCGGCGTGGGGACATTCGTTAAAGCGGGTCATACGGTTTATATCGAAACGAATGCCGGAATTAACAGCGGCTTTTCCGATGCCGATTATTTATCGGTCGGTGCAAAAATATTGGATGATGCAAAAGATGTCTGGGATAAATCCGAACTGGTTATAAAGGTAAAAGAACCCATTGCATCTGAGTACGTTTTTTTCAGAAAGGATTTGATATTGTTTACATACCTGCATCTTGCGTCTGCCCCAGATTTGATTCGTGCGTTGAAAGATTCCGGTGTGACAGCCATAGCCTATGAAACCGTACAGGCTGGTAAAAATTTGCCCCTGCTTACCCCTATGAGCGAAATTGCGGGTCGAATGTCAGTGCAGATAGGCGCGCATTTTCTTGAAAAACCCCGTGGTGGCAAGGGTATTTTGCTGGGCGGAGTGCCGGGGGTAGAAAAGGCCAGTGTGGTCATAATCGGTGGCGGGGTCGTGGGAAAAAATGCTGCGAAAATGGCACTTGGTCTGGGCGCGGATGTTACTGTCATAGATATAAGTGCGGAAAGGCTTCAGGAATTGGACGATATATTTGCAATGCGGGTACACACGATCATGTCCAACCAACACAATATTTCCGAATCGGTAAAAAATGCAGACCTTCTTATAGGTGCGGTACTTATCCCGGGTGCAAAAGCCCCCAGGCTTGTTACCAGGAATATGGTCATGGCCATGCAACCGGGATCGGTCGTGGTAGATGTAGCGATAGATCAGGGCGGATGCATAGAAAGCTGTGATCATGTGACTACCCATGCCGATCCGGTTTATGATTTTGGTGGGGTATTACATTATTCGGTGGCTAATATGCCCGGTGCAGTGGCGCGTACGTCCACGTTGGCACTTGCAAATGCCACTATGCCGTATGCTTTGGAAATAGCTGACAAAGGCGTTAAAAAGGCAGTGCTTGAAAACCCGGCTTTGCGGCTTGGCGTAAATGTTGCGTGCGGCGAAATAACATTCCAAGCAGTTGCCGATGATCATGGGTATCAGTATGTTCCTGTGGAAAAGGCGTTTTAGTCGGTAGTCGGTAGTCGAAAGTCGATAGAAATTCTACCGACTAGCTACTATCGACTTCCGACTATACCTATCTCTATTTACATGACCGAATACAAATTGACATTTGTCATGGTATATGGTATAATATAAATATACCCAAAGGAGAGAGTATCATGAATACATTTAACAAAACTATAAAGATAACAAGCATCCTTGCTGTATTAACGATAATCCCATTACATAGGTCTATTGCCGCTGTTGCGTGTGTGCCGAAGCGACCCACAAGTCCGACAATCTGTCCAAGTAATGGTTATACCCAGTGTCCCGCTATTGGTATGAGTGGTTGGAGCTCATATCGAGATTGTACCAACCTATCCCCTACTAATTGGAAATTAACGAATTGTACTGGAAGTAACGTATCAGAATTCAGTGGCACAAGCCTGTGTTCAAGTATGAACGGAAGTCCTGGCAACATTGGCCACCCTGTTGCTGACGACGATAGATACTGTTGGTGTAAGATAACAAGTATTCCAGGGTTTAGTGTCGCTTCGTCGGCTTGGGTTTTCTTGTTCGGCTTCAGCAGTCCGTCCGATTGCGTGGATCGCTGTGCGTACGGTTGCGCGGTTACCACCCAGGACGGTTCCGACTTCCGATCCGCGCTGTTTGCGGGTCTATCGTTTTGATGTTATGGCGAGTCTTGCTAAATTCTATCGTCTGGATACCCAATCTTTTGCGGCGGTAAACATTTGTATCCATGGCATTACCTGGCGTACAAATTTATCATCTTCGACCAGATCGCATATTGCCAAATCGGAACCGTATGCCCATTGGTGCGGCAATACCGCGCGCTCTGGATGCGGCATCATCGCCACATGTCGTCCATCTGGCGAAGCTATTCCGGCAACGCCATGTTTCGATCCATTTGGATTTCCGGGATAAGATTTGTAATGATACAAAAGCACGTTTTGGTATTCATAATTCGGCAAATCAAATCGCCCTTCGCCATGTGCGACCCAAATCGGTAATGTCATTCCCGACAGTTTCGACATCATGACGGATTCGTTGTGCGGGATGTATGTCGATACAAAGGCAGACTCAAACTTTCCGGATTCGTTGTGTTGCATCGGTGCCTTTATTCCGTTTATTACGCCAAGTTCCATCATAACCTGGCATCCGTTGCAAACGCCAAGCGACAGGGTATCAGGCCGTGCATAAAAATTCGCCAAAGCACTGCTTGCGTGCGGGTTATGTTTTATTGTTTCTGCCCAGACTTTGCCGGCACCAAACACATCCGAATTTGAAAAACCGCCGCAGAAAATTAAAAGATTTGTATCCTTTAAATTCTCTTGCCCGCTTATTAAATCATACATGGCGACATCTTTTACCCGAAATCCGCCCATGTGTGCGGCGTACGCCATTTCTCGATCACCATTGGTTCCTTTGTCCCGTAAAATTGCGGCCAATGCCGGGCGTTTGTGATTAACATATATTGTATCCAGCCCAAGAGAATTTATTCGTAGCGGTTGGAGCCAGTAATATTGATGACGTTGCGTTGCTTTCTTGTTTTGGAATCTTTCCATATCAAGCGAAGGTTTCATCCATTCGTCGCGCAGACCGTCGATATTCAAGCCAAGTTTATGTCCAAAAGACGGGGGTATCTGATCAGGTCCAAGTTTTTGTTCGCTTTTTCGGTTTGATACGGAAAAACCATTAATATATATTTCGCGTGTTTCGGCGGGAAAACCAAGGCAACGCACTGTTCCGGCCGGTACTTTGTGTTTTTCCATTATATCACGGAACTTATCCAGATCTTTCCTTTCAACCTGGACAATCACGCCCGGGTTTTCTGCAAACAGCCTTTGGGAAATTCCTATGCCGTTGTCTTTCTCTTTCAAATCCGCTTCGTATATTCCGAAATTCAGGTTTATTCCGCCCTTGGTATTTGCAAATGTCATTTCAAGCAATGCGGTAATAAGCCCGCCGCTGGATATGTCATGACCGGCCTTTATTATGCCGCTGTGTACCATTTCTTGCACCGCCGCGAACGTGCGTTTGAATAGTTCCGGATTTTTTACATCTGGCGTTTTATTGCCAATTCGTCCATGAACCTGCGCGAATGCCGATCCGCCAAGTTCTGGTGCGCATCCCGACATGTCTATGTGATAAAGGCCGCCATGCTGTGACATGACCGGTTGTACCGCTTTATCCAAATCTTTCGCATTGCTTACCGCAGATATTATGACTGTTCCGGGCGCGATGACTTTTTCTTTGTCTGGGTATTTTTGGGTCATGGAAAGCGAATCTTTTCCTGTCGGTATATTGATGCCAAGTGCGGTCGCGAATTCAGATGCCGCACTTACTGCTTGGTATAGACGGGCATCTTCGCCCGGGTTGCGGCATGGCCACATCCAATTTGCAGAAAGTGAAATTCCATCCAGTCCGTTCGACAATGGGGCGAATACTGAATTGGTTAAAGCCCGCGCAATCGCCAGACGCGATCCTGCGCCTGCATCAATAATGGCGGCCGCCGAAGCGTGTCCTATTGCATTTGTCACGGCGAAATCAGAATCGTAATCCAGCTTTGCCATTCCGTAATCCGCCAATGGCAGTTGCAGTTCTCCGACGCATTGTTGTTGAGCCACTTTGCCGGTAACAGATCGATCAACTTTGTTGGTAAGCCAGTCTTTTGATCCGACACCCGGAAGCTGCAAAACATTGCGCAGGTTTTTTATAAAATCCAAATCTGAATATTCTATCGGTGCTGGTTCCCGTTCAACAGTATTGTCTTCCATGATGGTTTTCGGGGTGTTTCCCAGAAGATCCCTTACCCCCAGGTCTATTGGCCGAATACCATTCGCTTGTTCAAATATTACCCGCATGTCACCCGTTATTTCGCCTATGTCATATGCAGGGCATTGTTCGCGCTTTGCGATTTGCATCACAAGATCTGCATCTTCTGGATTTACCAGAATAGCCATGCGTTCCTGGGATTCGTTACCGATGATTTCGCGTGCCGAAAGAGTCTTGTCGCCGACGGGAAGTTTTGACATGTCTATCCGTCCGCCCAATGATTCCAGCAATTCCAAAAGACAATTGAAATGTCCGCCCGCACCGTGGTCATGAATAGATATAATCGGGTTGTTGCCATTTTTTTCTATTAATGTGCGGACTACATTGAAAACAAGTTTTTGCATTCCAGGATCAGATCGCTGAACCGCGTTCAGTTCTACCGCGGATACTGCATCACCTGTGTTAAGGCTGGATACAGAGCCGCCACCCATTCCTATGCGGTAATTGTCGCCACCCAACAGGATTACCCTTTGCTTTACGGCTATTTTGGAATCGTCTTTAAAGGTGTGTTCTTTATTACCGTATCCGATGCCGCCGGCCATCATTATGGTCTTGTCATATCCGTATTGTATGCCATCTTCTGTGTGTTCGAAAGTAAAAAGAGATCCGTTTATCAAAGGTTGCCCGAACTTATTGCCGAAATCGGACGCACCGTTGGATGCCTTTGTAAGAATCTGTTGGGGTGATTGATACAGCCATGTGCGCGGCGCGTTTTCCCATTCTTTTAATATTCCGCCGATGCGCGGATAAGATGTCATATACACCGCAGTTCCGGCCAGGGGCACGGATCCTGTTCCGCCAGCCATGCGGTCGCGAATTTCTCCGCCGGAACCAGTGGCTGCGCCGTTAAATGGTTCTACGGTTGTCGGGAAATTATGTGTTTCCGCTTTCATAGATATTACTGTTTCAATCGGGGTCAATTCAAATTTTCCATCCGTATCCGGTGCCCATTGCACTATTGTCGGTCCGTCAAGAAACGCGACATTATCACTATACGCAGATGCTACGATTCCAGGATTTTTGTTCTTTGTTTCTTTTATCATCTGGAAAAGAGTATGCGGCATCTCTGTTCCGTCGATTACGAATTTTCCGTTGAAAATCTTGTGCCGACAATGTTCCGAGTTGGCTTGCGCAAATCCGAATATTTCGCTATCGGTCAATGGACGGCCAAGATTTTGCGCCAGACCGTCAAGATAGTTTATTTCATCGTCGCTAAGCGCAAGTCCTTCTGTCTTGTTGTATTCTTTCAGATCGGTTATGGATTGTATCGGATCTGGCTTTCCGTATATCATGAACAAGTCTTGGGTCAGTTTTTGATAAACACGTTGCAGCATGCGGTCTATTATGGAATCATTTTTTTTAATCTGGAATTCTTCAATGCGGGTAACCCCGGAAAGACCGATGTTATTCGCACCCTTGGTTGCATTGGTGGAATAGGGTGTTACACTTTCCGCTTTTGGCCCAATGAACGGATCATCCATTGAAAGGGTATCTTTGTCTATGTATTTACCCCCGGTCAAGCTTTGCAGTTTCGATATGTATTCCATAGACAATATGCCATCATATTCTATGGCGACAATGCGATCCGGGGTTTTAAAAAAATGTATTTTGCGGGCAGATGGGGATGTCATATCAAACCTTTTGTTTCAGCTTTTCTCCCCCTTGGCATGGATTATAATGGCACGGGAATTGTTGTCAAGCGATAGATTGGCATTATAGTTGATATTTAACTTTGATTTTCTTTTTAGGTAAAGCCCAATGATAACCTTATATTCTTGACTTTTATCTGACTTTAGCTTATTTCTGTTACCTGTGCATAATAAAAAGGACGGACATGAAAAAAACTATAAAATTCATTGAAAATTCTTCGTTCGGGGCATGGGTAAAATTTACCGGGCGGCGGATTGTGTATTTCTTTCGGCATCCCTTTTTGTACTTTAAAAATCGTTTTTTCGAAGCCAAACACTTTACGCACCAATTGGCTGCAGTGGCAATTATGAAAGACGAAGGTTCTTACCTTTGTGAATGGATAGAATTCCATCGTCTGGTAGGGGTAGAAAAATTTTATCTTTATGATAACGGATCCACTGATAACACGCGGAAAATATTAGAACCATACATAAAAAATGGTATTGTCGAATATACTTATTTTCCGGGTCAACGGTTACAAAAACCGGCGTATATGGATGCTTTGTGCAAACATCGATATGACACAAAATGGCTGGCTGTTTTCGATCTGGATGAATTTCTGGTTCCGGCATCAACCGAAACAGTGCCCGAATTTATGAATCAATTTCCAGACAATGTTTCCCAGGTTATGATAGGGTGGCTGAATTTTGGGTCGAATGGTCACATTACTATGCCGGATGGGTTGGTAATAGACAGCTATACCCGTCGCGCGCCGGGACATATAAACAACAAGACAATAATCAATCCGCGCCGCACATATAAAATGGGGATTCATACCCATGTGACATTTGGCAAAACCGTTGATGTAAATGGTGTTGATTTCCACGGGGTAAGGTTCAGCAGCGGTGAAAACCCATCTTACACATCCGCACTGCGCCTGCATCATTATTGTGTAAAGTCACGCGAAGAATTTTTAAAACGGCGCAGTCGCGGTTGCGCATTGCGTGGAACGGCATTTGGTGAAAAAAGATGGAACGATAAATATTTTGCACTGCGCGATAATAATGAAATATTGGATGAAACGGCTATAAAATGGTCAGCGGCAGTTCGTAAAAAATGTGGGATAAAGTAAAACTTTTCTGCCATTGTGTCCAATGTGGCATCGTGCGCCCCGCGACACCACCGTCATGCCTGCGTAAGGCAGGCATGATAGCAGTTTAGAAAAACCCATTTTTTCCATTCTTGTTTTCTGTTATAATGTATTGTGCGTATTTTATCCTTGATTATCATCGGGTTATTTGTATCCGGTTCATGTCTTGCCGCATCACGTGCAAGCAATACCGGCGTGTCTGCTGCTGCATCCAAAAGTGCTATAAGCATGTCCCCGATAAGAACAGGACAGCCCGCTACTACTACTACTACACAACCTTTGCATACGCAGACCGCTTCTGATCCATTACCCGACCAGCCAGAACCAGTTGATTTTGCCACCCCCTTGATTACCGCAATAGAAGCTGTCCGTATGGCTTGTGATGGGATAGCATCCGAGATAAACAGTATGAAAACCCTTGCGGGCATAAATACAGCAGTTACCGGTGTTGGAACCCTTGCCGGTGGTGGCGCATTGACTACGGGGCTTATAAAGCAATCGAAAGACACAAAGATGCAAGAATTGAAAGATATGCTGGATGCAATCGAGAAAAGAGATGCTTCCAACACCCCAGGTGCAGAAGAGGCTAGAAATTTTTATGAAGTTTTTCTGGATCTTATCGAATTATATAAAGAAAACTCCGAAACTTCTGCAAATAGAGATATAACTGCAGATGTGAAAAAAATAGCTGAGGATGAAATAAAAGAACTTAAAACTCAATCCAAAAGCCTTGGTAATTGGCGTACAGGATTACTTGCCGGTAATACCGCCACCAGTGTTGCAGGTGCAGTTATTGCAAACAAAAACAAAGTGGGGGAAGATCTTAAAGCCGATATAGACAGTTGCAGACTGGCTGTATCTGGATTATCCCGTGCCCATACCCAGGCAATGTTTGATATAGCGGCAAATTCAGGCGCGGTTGATACATCCGATGCCAATATACTGATGTCTACTGCCCAGAAAATGATAGAAGGTTGCCGTGATCTTGATTTTATCAGCGATAGCCAGATAAACAGCATAAACAAGAAGTCGAATGCCGCGATGTGGACAGCAATAGCCGGTGCGACCGTTGGTGCGGCGGGAACAGTTACCAGTGTTATGGCGAATACCGAAAATACGAGAGATAGTGATGGAAACAAAGAAAAGAACCTTAACACCGCGTCTAATGTACTTGCAGGTGGTGCTGCAGCCGCCAGCCTTGTTGCTACTGTATTGAATGCGACCCAGATTTCAGCTATTAACAAGATATCTGAAGCGGCTGATAAGTGTCAGGGGGCGATTGAATGAAAAAGTTGATCCTGATCTTTTTTTTGAT
>WRKW01000002.1 GCA_009777955.1 Alphaproteobacteria bacterium
GTACGATCGCTTAGGGGAAATGCGTGGGTTACAGGCACAGAATGCACAGGATACAAGGCTGGTCGCGACAACAATGCCGGGGACTTTCGACGAACTATCTTTCACGGAAAGAATGGATATTCTTAAACAAGGTTATGAACCGTGGAGAGCCGTTTATAAAGATGGAAAATGTATCGAAAACTGTGCTTACAGGACTAATTTCGACATAGAAACGAATGAACAAAGACGGGACAGGGAAAAAGCGGAACTAGCCCACATGAAAGAAATGAACTATTGTAAAGTGGCACTGCCGCCCGGAAACCAAAACAGAACCGATGCATTTAACGACTCAATTGCGAGATTACATGAAAAATTTAGGGATTTGAGTAGATTGTCTGCAACGAATTTGGAGGAATGGGATAAGCAGGTAAGAAAACTATCCAAGGAAGAATATGAGGCTTACTCTAGATATATACAGTCACAAGGACGCTAGTTTCATCAGATTTTTGTTTCAAGCACGTATTTCAATTTTACCCAGAAAGCGCGTGAAATGCGCCTTAAAACCTGCCACGCTTGTGGGGCGGGATAGACTGTTCGGTGGCTATGCCGCCGATGGCAATCTTGGTGGGGCATGAGACATAAATCGTGAAACGAAAATATTATTGCGCTTTACGCCTTACGATTCACGTCTTACGTTCATGACACCATCTTACCACTTGAACCCGTTGTTCAAATCTGATATAATGTACGTCAGAGAAAAGATGTTCAAAAAAATCCTTGTTCTTATGGCGGTGGCCATGTTTGCCGGATTCGGCAATGCGTTCGCGTTGGATGATTATGATGATGTATCATCTGTATGTGCGAAATTAGCATTTGAAAAATCACTTGCCGATACGGCGGATCAGGTTACCGAAGATGACCCAGAACATTTAATCCAAGGATGGATTTACAGAAGTTTTCAAAAAACAGATACTATTCGTGCTGTACTGGCATGTCCCGAAGTTGCAGAACTTGAACCCGAAGATACCATAAGGTTTCCGCCGGTTGTATACATTTTCCCGGGCGGCCGCGAAATAATCGTAAATTATGCCACCCAACCCAAAATTCTTAAACAACGTGTACAATTATCTGGAAAACGCGGGCTGCCCGCCGGTACCGCCAGCGAACGTGTCGATGCCGCCGGCGATTGGGCAAATACGGAACCGGCATGGTATGGTATTATGGTGGTCCAGGCCGGAACACTGGACGAATTCGTTGGGGCGGACAAAAATAATACAATATCATTGAAATATCTGGAACAAAATTGGAAAAGCTTTTATCCGCATAATCACAACGATGTTCTGGTAAGGAGCCTTGGCGGGGTTGCCACCCGGGCGATGTGCACATCGACATCCGCACTGGCAGATGACGGGGACATAGTAAATATCGCCGTACACCGTACTATTGGCGAAGAAGTAAAGTTTTTTTCTGGTAATGATTTTTATGTCGCCGGTGATGTCAATCTTCAATGGATTACATGGGCAGAGGTTACTTTGGATGTGGCAATTACGGTTGTAACCTGGGGTGGTGGTACAATTCTTGTGGGAATATCAAAGGGTGCGCGCGCAGGAAGAATATCCGTACAGCTTGCCAAGAGAGCAAGTGATCTACGTAAGATAGATAAGGTTAAGGATTTCGAGCGCAATGCGCGTGCCATAGCGCGCCAAGAAAAGATGTTAAAGACTGTAAAGGATGCAAGTGCTGTTAATCCGGCAGAAATAGCACAAAAAGCCGAACAAATAAAAAGAATAGAAGATAATCTGAAAAGATTAAAAACAATTGATACTGATTTGAAAAAGTTAAAAGATGTCCA
Source organism: Alphaproteobacteria bacterium (assembly GCA_009777955.1). Classification (GTDB taxonomy): domain Bacteria; phylum Pseudomonadota; class Alphaproteobacteria; order Rs-D84; family Rs-D84; genus WRKW01. Next base: position 1,832 of record WRKW01000002.1, read on the forward strand.
AGAGCTTATGGAATTAATGAAAGTAACCGCAGACATTCAAAAATATGCCGCCGCATTAAAAGGTTTCAAGGTTGCCCAAACCGGAAATGTTGTGGCGCGCGCATGGCGTGCGATGAGGGCCGCGCGTGGTGGCAAAGCGGTACTGAAAACCGGCAAGAAAGCCGCGCGGGTTGGTATGAAATCCGGAAAGATCCGCGACGTGTTGTTTCATTGGAGCTGGAAAAGAGCCGAAAATCTTGGAAAAATGGTATCCACGGCCGGTGGGTATTACGGTGCTATTAATTTCCTTCTTGATATGTACGACTGGTCCGAAACATCGGTCGGAGATTACACCAGCAATATAGAATTCAAACCATTGCTTTTGCTTTCGGCCGATAATCTGGAGGGGCAGGAAAATGTAGTAAACCATGGAATGTGGTTTATGTGGGCGGGCGATTCGACAAGCGCGGCAGACGATGACGCGGCATTTCTTCAATCTATGGATTTTGCCGAGAAATTCTATCAAGATATGGAAGATATCCAGGATGAATATATAGAAAAAAACGAATCGCGCGCTTTTTGCAATGTGGATATTTACGTAGTCCGACCAATTGTCCGCAGTGTCAGTTCCGAAGATCCGGAATTATATTACCTTATCATGAATGACGAACCGTGGAGAGTTAGAAGTCATTGATCGTGATACAAATAAAATTAATAATGAACAATGAATAATAATTACAATTGTCGCGCCTTTTGCGCGACATATGTTTTTAACGGCAACTGCGTTGCCGTTAAAATCCTATCTACGAAATTAAGATGTGACATGACAGGATTATCTTAATCCCTTTCTTCTGCAACATGCATCGGCGGCACCGCGCCAATCGCCAAATTCAGCACCAGGGTTGCGGATATCATGCCAAGGTTTCCATCCGCTGCAATTTTTTTTGCCGTTTGATGCAACTTTACAATTGGCGAATCGCCGTAACTGACAGGTTTCGTTCGAAAGGCTTCCCGTATCGGTGGTACACCGGACTATAATATTTTGGTTTTTGGCTTCATCGCGGCCAAGTTCACGCGATGATTGCAATTTATATGAATATGTATCTTGCGTGAACAGTAATGCGAATGAAAGGCAAATGGTAAATAATGATATTTTATTCATAATTTTTTCCTTTGTGGTTAAGGAAGATTAGAAGCCCCGGGGAATCTAAACTGTCCGCCAATGCTATCAAACCATATTGCTGGTGTGTTTGCCGGTGTCCGTTGTACACAGTCACAGCATTTGGCGCTTCCGCATTCGGTGGCACTGGCACCCTGTTCGTTTGAAATCAATCCTGTATTATCAGGTAATGCCAAAACATAACCGGGATTGCATGACGTAAAGCATCTGGGGCATGAAAAATTTGCGGCATTAGCGTCTGATATTGCAATAGCCGATAACAGAAATATCACTGATAAAGATCCGAAAAGCTTTTTCATGTTTTAATTATATAAAATTACACACTGTGAAATCAAGTGGAATGTAATTGTATCGTGCGCTATCAGCTGAATGAATAATGAATAGTGAATAATGAATAATTAATGCGTCGCGCTGTGCGCACTTATATCATCATTGTACTGTCGCGTTTGATGGGTAAAAGGTAAGTTGGATATTTTTCCAAAAATCGTATTCGTTCGGTGGCAGCATTCTGAAAGGCTGGCATACGCTTATCGCGCTGCGGATGGTTTCGACTATGTATGCAAATGCCGGGTCGGTTTCGGCACGACCCGCACCTTCGAACCAAATATCACTTACCATTCCATTCCGATTCATGGTCAGATGTGCCACCACGCGCAAATCTTCTATACCCGATCGGTTGTTGTCGAATTGCCAGCAACGGGTCATAGCCACGCGCAAGGCATCAATTACAGATACCGTCATTGTGCGGTTCAGCGATGCGGTTTCGCGGTTCACGCGGACGGTTGTTTTCTGTACGGGGGTCGGGGGTGCGGGTTTGGGTTTTTCTTTTACGGGCTCTGGCTTTTTTGGTTTCGGTTTATCTTCCGCTTGCCAATCTTTTTCTTCGGGTTCTTTTTCCGGTTGTTTTTCGTTTTCTTTCTTTTCCGGCGTTTCGGTATTGTGCACAAGGGTTTCGTCTTTTGTAATCTGCACCTTTGAAAGATCTATTTCTATAATTTGTATATGATCTGGCGCAACTATCTTTACCATGGAACCCATAACCGCAAACGATGTTACCATAATGGCAACGATCCCCAGATGCCCCGCGACAGAAAGCAAAATATTTTCAGAACAAAATGTGGAATTATCAGTTATCAAGCTTTGTCCTGAGGCCGACTTTTTGGAATCCTGCATCTTTCAACGCGCCCATCATGGCCATCACTGCGCCATATGATGCTCCGCGGTCGCCGTTAATCATTATGGTCAGCTTTGGATTTTCAAGCCGCATGGCGGACGCGCGATGAACCACATCTTCCCGTGCCAGCTGGTTCTGGCCAAGAAAATACCGTCCCGCCCGGTCAACGCTGATTTGCAGTGCGCGGTCATCGCCAGAAAGTGAAGAGTTACCAGCCTTTGGCAAATCCAGATCTATGCCGCTGGTCAACATTGGGGTTGCGATCATGAACACGGCCAGCAACACTGTCATAATGTCGATCATCGGTGTCAACGACAATAAAGCGTCGGATTTTCGGGTATTTCTTCGGGACATTTAACAATCCTATTGCTGGTTGCTGATTGTCGATTGCCGATTTTTTATCCGATGAACAAAATCCGCAATCATAAATCAGTGATTATTTATTTCTTTCGAATTCGCAAATTATTTCTTTTCTTGCATCGTCCAGTTCGTCATACAAGGTATCCGATTTTTTGCTGAAATACTGGTACGCTATTGCCGCGGGTATAGCCACGATAAGACCCAGTGCGGTTGTGCCCAATGCCGCCGCAAGTCCGGGTGCTATGACAGCGATGTTTGTGGACTGGTTTGTGCCGATCGCGCTGAATGCCATCATTATTCCCCAGATTGTGCCAAACAGCCCTATGAACGGGGCGACAACAGATGCCATGGAAAGGAACCACAGATTTTTGTCGAATGGCTTTATAAGGCGATCGACAACAAGGTTCAGATTGTCATTCGGATGCAGTTGGGTTGGATGTGTTCTTTCCCTGCCCCACAGGCGAATTTTTTCGATGATTATCATCCATGATATAACGCTGCCGATGACAAGCAAAATACTGGTGGCCAACACGACAATATCGCCGCTGGTGAAAATTCTAAATAAAGAAAATGTTGCGTTCATAGTTTGCTCCTTGGTCGCAAAAGTGATATATTATAAGCGAGAAATGATACTAGTTTATTCCAATATGTTTATCAAGCCTGTAATCACATATCACGTTTAAAAATACTTATGCCATTCTGCCGGTATGCGTATCGGTTTAAGATCCGTGGTAAGGCATGCGATTTTGATAACCAGTATAGCATAAATTTCATCATTTTTAACAAATTTCTGCTCTACAGTCAAAGATGCCGCGCCAACGTTTTTCACGATTGTTTCCACGATAAAATCATCTGCTATACGCAAGGGTTTCTTATATTTTGCAGATAATTCGACAACCGCGAATCCGATGCTTTCGGGTGCTGGCTTGAAAGTTTTCAGCCAGCTCATCCGTGCACGTTCCGCGATTTCGACATATCGTGCGTGATATACAATTCCACCGGCATCCGTGTCGGCAAAAGCTATTTCAAATGGGAATATATGCGGTTTCATTATAATTGCTCCAATGCCAGCCTGCATTCGGGCGATTTATCCACAAAGCTGACTATGGCATCCAGATAAAATGCGACTTCGCCCCTTTTTTTATATTGATAATGCGCGACCGGAATCATGGCGCACGCGCCGATAATAATGCCTGTTAATAAGGCCGCCGTTGCGGCAAGCAATACTTTTTTGTTTTTCATGACAACTCCTTTAAGGTTTTTTGAATAAATTCTTTTTGCACATCGGTAAATTTGTATGTTGAAAGTGCGTATGATTCGTAAAAATCTATGACGGTTTTAAACTTCCCATATGCGTTCAGTTTTTGAATATTTGCTGCGCACCAATCGCAACACATTTCCGCCAACGCGATTTCCGGCATATCGGCTATGTCATCACCCCAATATTCTGGATGGTGCGGGTTTGTCGTTTTATGATTCATAATACCCAATTCGCAATCTGCAAGCTGTTCCGTGCTTGGCGGTGCGTCTGAATCTGGACTGTACCTTTTCCATACATATGGTGCCATCATGGAACAGATCGGATCATGCAGCTTGTCTTTGTCGTGATCCGGAAAATGCAGCCCCAGTTTTTCTGCGAAACTGTTCACCAATGCGACGTGTTCTGTCCGCTTGGATATATAAAAATTTTTCATTTCCGGTGTCATTTCAAAGATGGGGAAAATCCCAGATGTATATACCCCTGCTCTGTCACTATGCGTCCACGTGGGGTACGTTGTATAAATCCCTGTTGCATCAGGTACGGTTCTATAACATCCTCGATGGTATCCACCGGTTCGGATAGGACGGCGGAAAGATTTTCTATTCCGACCGGGCCGCCGGCATAATGCTTTACTATCGCGTTCATATATTCGCGGTCGATTTCGTCCAGTCCGGATTCATCGATTTTAAGCTGGCGCAAGGTAATATTGACAATATCGGATGTTATATGTCCGTCAGATGTTTGGGAATCAGCTGCCGCAAAATCCCGCGCGCGTTTTAACAGACGGTTTGCGATGCGTGGTGTTCCGCGTGATGAAATCGCCAATCGCAATGCGCCGTCGGGATCAATCCGAACACCGATTATATGCGCGCTGCGCAAGATTATTTTTGCCAAATCTTCGGACGAATAAAAGTTCAAACGCATGTCGATGCCGAATCGGTCGCGCAATGGATTCGACAATAAACCGGTACGGGTTGTCGCACCGACCAGGGTAAATTGCGGAAGATCTATACGAACGCTTTTTGCCGACGGCCCTTCGCCCAGCATTATGTCCAGTTTAAAATCTTCCATTGCCGAATAAAGTACTTCTTCGATTGCTGTTGGCAAACGGTGGATTTCATCTATGAATAGAACATCATGCGATTCAAGAGAGGTCAAAATTGCGGCCAGGTCGCCCTGTTTTGTAAGCATCGGTGCGGCGGTCGCGCGGAAATTCGTGCCAAGTTCGTTCGCGACTATATGCGCCAGTGTAGTTTTCCCCAGCCCCGGTGGCCCGTAAAGCAATACGTGATCCATGGCTTCGCGTCGCGCCCGTGCCGCCGAAATAAAAACATTCAGATTTTGTTTAAGATCTTCCTGGCCGACAAAATCCGACAGTTTTCGCGGCCGTATTGTCGCGGCCATTTCATCTGGAATATTCGGGTCTATAAAACGGTCGGGTTTTTCTTTCATTGTATATAGATTTCACTGTTTTTTCAGTATTTTTCTGTGTTGTTACTGCGGCCTGTGCCGGATTGCGATTAGAGCTATTTTTTACCCCTAAAACCAGCAATCCGAAACCATAAATCACAATAATTTATTTTCCTCGTTCTCTCTTCCTACATATGCTTTTACGTCGTTATATAACTGTTTCAATTCTGCCGGGGTCGAAAATTTTTCATCCGCCCCCTTGATGTGTATTGTTTCAAGCGTTATCTGTGCATGCTTTTTCAGTATATGTGTAAGATGGGGGCCAAATGCCTGTGCATCTTCGTTTTCGTTCGCGCCCTGAAGCAACAGTCCGCGGTTTGGCCTTGGCGAAAGGAATGCAAAATCCGACACCCCATAATCTGGCGAAATCAATGTAAATCCCGATACTTCTGGCCGGCGCATCATGGCTTGTAATACATACCAGGCACCAATATGATTGCCAGACAGCCATATTTTGTCGCTGTCTTCGTTCTGATTCTGTATCCAGTCTATGACGGTGGCGATGTCGATCATATTGTCGGTTGTGGCCCCCAGGGTGCCTTCGGAATCGCCAACCCCGCGATAATTAAATCGTGCAACAGAAAACCCGATGTCCATATAGGCCCGAAATAAAGCATATGAAATCCTGTCATTCATGTGGTATCCGGCACGTGGATTTCCAGAAAGAACCACGGCCAGCGGGGCGATATCCGTGGCGGATTTGTGATATACAGCGTGAAGTTTGCCAGCCTCGCCGGGAATGATAACGTCAACCATTTATTGCTCCTTTTGATGGTTTATACAACATTATGATTTAAAATTTCAACAGTATTTTTTGACTTGCCAAGCAATGCGCAATTGTTCTAATATTCGGTTAAGCAAAAGAGAGGATTCCGTAATGCAGCAAATTTTTTACATCAAAAAGGCACGAAAGCCCGTATTATGGCAATATGCCGCCATGTTTGCCGCGATGATGTTCCCTGTCGAGCTGAATGCATCATTGTTCGGTGCGCGCCAACCGGACAATTCATTTCAACAGGTAGTATATACGGAAACCCCGGTATCTTCCTATCATTCCTATCCGGATGATCCTAATTTTGTTCCGGAAAGCTTTTTCATGATGCGGACGGACAGCCTTAATTATGACAATAACATAGAAGCAGCCCGAATGGCGGAAGCGAACGCCCATCCCGGTGCCAGAATTTCATTTGCGGATCGTCCGACGATAGTCTGTCGCGATTTTGGTTGTACGAAAATGAATGACCGTATAACCCGTACTTTTCTGTTTAATTCGCTTACGAACATGTTTATGATGAATGCCCATTCAAGGATGTATATTTGCGAGGCCGATCCTTTTACGCGCGCATGTATATATGCCGGAATATCTTTTCCCGCACGTGCCGGAATTGCGAATGCAATGGTAAAAATTCCGAAAATAACTATTGATCAGGTCAATCTTTCCACCGGACTGTCAAAAGCAATGATAGGAATGAGTTACGAGCTTTTGATAAACGGGGTTCAGGTTCGTTGCGCGCCAACAGTTACCGATATAGTCGTGCCAACCAATGCTCAATCCACTTTGATATCCAGGGAATTTGCATGTGGCATGACGACCGACGGATATACAAATGTTTCGTTCATGTTTAATATCGACTATATAGATTTGGACTATGGATTGTTGGGTGGGTATTATTCGCTGGGCTTACAGGGGCCATCTATGGGTGGCGGAACCGGATACGCCCTGTTCAAAACCGAATATTCTAATGCAGGGCTACGGGCTAATAATGCCGGTATTACTGGTTCACAGCTTCCGGTTGGAACCCAAACCGCTATACGTCCGGGTGAATATGCGGTGGAACCCCTGGAAAAATAAAAGCATGAAGCGTGCGGGTGCAAGATAAAGTTATTTGCTTCACGTTTCTTGTTCCTTGTGTCTTATGATTATGAATAAAGCCATTCTTATTATAGACGATGATGCTGTGCTCCGGGTTTCGCTGGCAAAGGGGCTTCGTCAAAATGGCTTTAATGTTGTAACAGCAGACAGTGCCGAAACGGCCGGAAAAATCCTTGAAAGGCTTAAATTTGATGCGATTATTCTGGATAGAATGATGACGGGTGTCGATGGACTGACCGCCTTGCGGCAATGGCGTTCCAGTAATATGACTGCTCCGGTTATTATGCTTACCGCGTTGTCGGGGTCGGAAAACGCGATAGCTGGACTGGAAGGCGGCGCGGATGACTATCTTGCAAAACCTTTCAGTTTAAAGGAATTAATTCTAAGACTTAATAATGCAATGAAAATATCGGTACAGGTACCTGTGCCAGTAATGCCAAAGGGATTAAAGATTGTTGATGGCGAATTTTTTGTCGGGCAGAAACTGCTTGCATTATCGACAGTTGAAAAAAAGTTGCTTTCTGCGCTTACTTTACCCACGGGAAGCATTGTTGCCGCCGCACCCATGACCGCAAAGCGTTTACGGGAAAAGCTGTCCGCTGCCCTGCCCTGTATTGATATTTTGACAATCAGGGGAAAAGGGTATAAACTAGTTCCAGTCGCTGGTCGTTAATCATTAATCCATTTTTTGAACGGCTATCGGCGGAAACCAAAGGTTTTTGAAATGAAGTTATTTCCGCGCAGTTTTTTCTGGCGAACAGCTTTGATGATTGTTGTACCGCTGATTATCGTGCAATTAATAATGTCGAATGTTTTCTTTGGCAACCACTGGGGGCGCATACATGCATTAATGGCGAATACTCTGTCCAGCGAAATCGCGACCATGATAAGCCTTATGGATAGTGGAAATATGTCCGCTATGGAAACATTGGCGAAAAATTCCAGAATCAATATGTCGGTAAACGCAAAGCTGAATCGTCCAAAGCGTGACGATAATGATTCCAGAGAGGTTGGTCATCTGGCTGCGAATTTAAAGGAAAGGATAAAAGAACCCGTATCTGTTTATGTTGACCGGGGAAATCGGTTGTTATTTGTGGATGTGCCGCGGGACGGTAAAATCGTAACTTTTGCGACATCACTTCGCCGGGTGTATTCGACTTCGACGGATGTGTTCGCCATCTGGCTTGTCGCCAGTGCCCTGCTTGTGACGATTCTGGTGTCGCCCTTTGTAATCATGCATACCCGTTCCATAACCCGCATAGCAAAGGCCGCCGGTCGATTCGGTCGGGGACTGGACGCGCCGGGGTTCAAGCCATCGGGTTCAAAAGAGATTCGCGAAGCTGCGCATGCTTTGATTACAATGAAAGAACGTTTGAACAGATACAACCGCACCCGTACAGACATGCTGAATGCTGTATCGCATGATTTAAAAACTCCGTTGACGCGTATGCGCCTGTCTGTGGAAACCGATTCGGCGGTAAAAAAGGTATTGCTTCGTGATATAGACAGGATGACGGATATGGTAAACGGATATCTGGCATTCGCGCGCGGCGAAATACCAGAAATAGAACAAGAAATTGCCCTGCCCGCGATGCTTATGCGTATTGCGCGCGATGATGCGCCGGACAAGAAAATTGCAACCAATTTTCCGGAAAATCCAGTGATGTTTTATGCGCGTCCGACCGCCCTGGCGCGCGCTTTTCAGAATATAGTTGCGAACGCGGCACAGTATGCGAAATCGAAAATAGAAATTACGGAAACCGATTCGTCGGAACAAATAACAATAATAATCGACGATGACGGGCCAGGAATCCCGGTTGATAAGCGTGCTGATGCCTTGCGGCCTTTTGTGCGGTTGGATGGGGCACGTTCAGATGCTACCGGTGGTACGGGTCTTGGACTTTCCATAGCCCAGACGGCGATTGAAAACCATGGCGGACAGATATTGCTGGAAGATTCCCCATTGGGTGGCCTGCGCGTGCGTGTTGTGCTTCCGATATAAAAAGGGAATTTCAGTAATGAAAATAGATCTTGTTTATTTATGGGTGGATGGATCCGATAAGAAATGGCTTGCGAAAAAGAATGTATCATTGGCCGCTGGCGGCCGTCCGCTGGCCAACAATGCGACCCGCGATTCCCGATGGGATGATAATGACGAATTGAAATATTCCTTGCGGTCTGCCGAAAAATTCGCGCCATGGATAAACCATATTTACATAATTACCGACGATCAGCGGCCAAGTTGGTTTAAAAGCAGCAACCGCATTACAGTTATTGATCATCGTGATATAATTCCAAAAGAATATCTTCCGACATTCAATTCTTCGATGATCGAAATGTTTTTGCATAACATTCCGGGTTTGTCGGAACATTTTTTGTTTGCAAATGACGATTTCTTTTTCGGCGCGTCTGTCGGATCGGAATTCTTTTTTGATGCCGATGGAAACCCCATTGTGATCGCTGCGTCGCGCCGTTGGTCTTTGTCGCGTCGCGAAAATGACCAAAGCAGGCACCGTCTGTTTTTCAGAACCATCCGCAACAGCGCACGGCTGGTCTATTCGGTGTTCGGTCTTGGATACAATCTTACCATGAAGCATGCGATAGAGCCGATGCGAAAATCGTATCTGGCGGATAATATCAACCAATTTCGTGAAAATTTCTTGTCCACTACCGTGACACCATTCCGCGAAAATATAAACATTCAGCGCATAGTCTTTCCGATGTTGGATAACGCAAAAGGGCGTAATACGATTGTATTTAACTGGCGCGACGGCCAGAAACGAATCGCCTATGATGTACGCCGCGATTCGTTTTTTTATCGTTTAAGGCTGCGGCTGCGTTGGCTGGCCGCGACAGTATCGGGTCGGATAAAGTACGATCAGTTTGACAAGAATTTCTGCCTGCTGGGTCATTTGAAGAAATATCGTCCGAAAGAATTTTGTATAAATAACATTCCGGAAAAAAAGCTGGCTATTGTGACCGGATTTTTAAAAGAAATGTTTCCGGAAAAATCAGAATTTGAAAAGTAAATAAAAATGATCCGGCAAGAGAGCCTGTCCTTTGTAGCACGAAAGGTGCCCTATAATTCTATTTGGCGAATTTTTTCAGCTTGATGAACCATATCACCCTTGTGATGGATAGCCGTCCCAACCGCAACCAGCCGCGAGCCTTTGCGTCACAAAGCCATTCTCTGAAAAGCGGCCAAAGTTCTGTTTGTGATTCTTTCGGCATGCGTTTGATTCTTTTGTAAATGGTTCGTGCGTCATTGAAAAGATATTTTATAAAAATATTCTTTATTCTTTTTGGCTCGTCTTTGTATAAATCATATATGATATTGTATGCTGTGTGGTAATCGTTTATATGTTTTGCGGCAACCCGTGCCCGTGTTATAGATTCCGAAAATTCGGAATAATAATACAAATTTTCGTTTGTAAAGACTGTGCGGGGATTTTTTTTCACCAATGTTGCAGTATGGATAAGATCTTCCCAATATAATCCTGACAAAAAGGGTATTTTGTTAAATAATTCGCGCCGGAATAATTTCAGCGGGCTTTTGACATACATTGAAAAGTTATATCTGCGTTTTCCAATATGGAATATAGGATTGTCTGATATTATAACGCGTATCTTGTCGATGGAATCATATTTTTGGAATTTTGGAAAAATATTCGGGTGTGCGCCATTTTGGCGTTCCAGATCTTTGTCCCATACGAATGTGACCATATCGGCATTATGCCGAATGGCCAGTCCGTGTGTAATTTCCAATAATTGTGGGTGTATAAAATCGTCGCTGTCCAGGAAATATACGAATTTACCGCGTGCAGCCGAAATACCGGTGTTTCTTGCTGTGGATACCCCGGCATTCTTTTGTGTTATTATTTCTATATTTTTGTATTTATTTGCGTATTCTTTTAAAATATTGCCAGAATTGTCCGGGCTGCCGTCATTTACGCAAATTATTTCAAAATCCTTGAAAGTTTGGTTTAAAACGGAATCCAGACACCGCGAAAGAAATTTTTCGGTCTTATATACGGGGATGATTACAGATACTGTTGGAATTTTCATGTCGCAATTATAGATAGCAATTTGTGGAAAGGCAATGGAAAATAATCCCCGGTTTTTGAACCGGGGGTTGTTTTTACTTTTTTTCTTCAAAATCCGCATCAGTGGCTTCTTGCCCGTTTTCGTCCGCTGCGGATGCCTCTGGTTCGGTTTTGGCTTCTTGTGCTTCCTGGGCTTGTTTGTAAATAATTTCGCCCAGTTTCATTGCCTTTTCGGTAAGCGTCTCGGTTTTTGATTTCAAAGCTTCGGCCGTCGCATCGGTCTTTGCCAATTCATCCGCCAAATCTTTTTTGGCAGATTCAATTCCGTCACGCGTTGCCGCGTCTAATTTGTCGCCATGTTCTTTCAAAGATTTTTCTATTGAATGAATCGCGGTTTCCCCCAAATTTCGCGTTTCGACAACTTCACGCCGCTTTTTATCCGTTTCGGCATTTGCTTCGGCTTCGGCAACCATCTTTTTTATATCATCTTCGGAAAGTCCGCCGTCTGATTTAATCGATATTGCTTGTTCTTTTCCGGTGCCTTTGTCTTTTGCTGATACGTGAACTATGCCATTTGCGTCTATATCGAATGATACTTCGATTTGTGGCATTCCGCGTGGTGCCGGTGCTATACCTTCCAGATTGAATTGCCCCAGTAATTTATTATCTGTGGCCATATCGCGTTCGCCTTGGAACACACGGATGGTCACGGCATTCTGGTTATCTTCTGCGGTAGAAAATACCTGGGATTTTTTCGTAGGAATCGTAGTATTGCGGTCTATAAGGCGGGTGAAAACACCACCCAATGTTTCAATGCCCAAAGACAATGGGGTAACGTCCAAAAGCAGAACATCCTTTACATCGCCTTTTAAAACACCGCCCTGGATTGCCGCACCTTGGGCAACTACTTCGTCTGGGTTTACCCCCTTGTGCGGTTCTTTGCCAAAAAATTCTTTTACGGCTTTTTGCACTTTCGGCATGCGGGTTTGTCCGCCGACCAGAATTATTTCGTTGATTTGCGACTTGTCCAATCCTGCATCGGCCAGTGCTTTGCGGCATGGGTCAATGGAACGTTCTATCAAATCTTCGACCAAAGATTCAAGTCGGGCGCGTGACAACGGAATATTCAGATGTTTCGGCCCGCTTGCATCTGCGGTTATGAATGGAAGATTTATGTCACTTGTCTCTTTGGATGACAATTCGATTTTCGCCTTTTCCGCGGCTTCTTTCAGACGTTGCAGTGCCAGCTTATCCCCCGACAAATCAATGCCACTTTGCTTTTTGAACTCATCGACCAGATATTGTAGAACACGCTTGTCAAAATCCGCCCCACCCAATTCGGTGTCGCCGTTTGTTGCTTTTACTTCGAATACCCCGTCGATAATTTCCAGAATGGATATGTCAAATGTTCCCCCACCCAAATCGTATACAGCGACAATACCGTTCTTTTCTTTTTCCAGCCCGTATGCAAGCGCGGCCGCCGTTGGTTCATTTACAATACGCAACACATTCAACCCGGCGATTCGACCCGCGTCTTTTGTCGCCTGGCGTTGAGAGTCGTTAAAATAGGCCGGAACAGTGATTACCGCGTCATTTATAGTTTCGCCAAGGTATGCCTCAGCATCTTTTTTTAATTTGCCAAGAATTATTGCGGATAATTGCGATGGGGCGTATTTTTTGCCCTCGATTTCAACCCAAGCGTCGCCATTGTCGCCCTCAACGATTTTATACGGTATATGTTTTTTAATTTCGGCGATGGTCGGACTGTCGAATCGCAAACCCATAAGACGCTTTATTTCATATATGGTATTTTCGGGATTAGTGACAGCCTGGTTCTTCGCGGTAATTCCGACCAGCTGTTCCCCGCTGGATGTAAATGCCACAACGGACGGGGTTGTCCGCTGGCCTTCTTGATTTTCTATTATTTTCGGATCCGCGCCATCCATAAACGCCATTGCGCTGTTGGTGGTACCCAAATCGATACCCAAAACTTTTGCCATTTCAGTTACTCCTTTTTTTAAATTGGTCGCGCGGTATATAGTTAAAAAAAATCCCCAGTCAAGGGGGAGGCTTATAACTTTTTCTTATTTATCTTTCTGAATACTTTCCACCACCGGAATAATGCAGCTGTATCGTTGCATCCGAACATGAACACTGCCGCCAGCATAAGATATGATCCCGCCAGCCAGAACAGAAATATTCCCGCAATGTCCGTGATTATGAACAGTGCCCAAACTTCGATTTTTTTTCGTGCCAGCAACAGTATTCCGATAACCCCGGCCGCCATAGAAAAATAATCCAAAGCACCAATCGTGCCGTTTGCTGTAATTCCGAATGCGGCTGCAAAGATTACGGCAAATGCGATTCCGATTCGTGGCAATGGACTTAAAAATGTGGGGCGGATTATTTTTCCCTTTTTTTTCACTGGTCTGATCCATGAATACAGTGCGATAAAATTCATTGTCACAAGAAACAGGGACAATATGACTTGACCTGTCAGACCCAGTCCCGTGAAATAAAGTGCAAGCAATGCGTTTCCGATGGCGGCAATGGCCAATCCGGATGGCAATTCGCGTTTTTGCAGCGGTCTTGATATTACAAGGGACAGTACGGCGCAAAGTTCCAGAATTGGTATCTTTACGGAACCAAAGAAATATGACATTACCGCCAATGCCAATATCAAATACGGAAAAACCAAAAGATCAAAGTTTTTTCTAAGAAAGTTCATCTATCGGGTCGAATTATTTATACCGGTCTTTTTTATTTCCCCGATATATGCGCCCATACTTACTGCGACAGAAAGCAAGGGGTGGTCATCGGGAACAAATGCGTTTGCTATGAACATGTTTGGGATATTTGGATCCGGTTTTGCCGCGCCCCGATTTATCATTTCTGAAATCGGCACGGTTTTTACGGTACTGCCATCCAGCGAAGTCATAACATAGGTTTCATTGTTATCTATCGCGTCAAGTGCCGCCGTTGCGAATCGGGCGGCCAGAATACGATCTGTCGCGATCGTATCCCCCGTTCTTTGGGTATGTTCTGGGAATGCAGTGCGATTGTTGATATTGCGTTTTGTCAGTTCGCGTGAAATCATGTCTGCGGGTTGACCGGAATGTCCGCGTAACTTTATGCCTTCGGCCACTATTATTATTCCGTAATCACGCCCCTGTTCTTTTTGGATGTTTTCTATATGCCGGCACAGATTGCCGACATCAAATTTTATTTCTGGAATCAATATAGCATCAGCACCCGTGGCTATTCCGGCGTGCAAGGCCAAAGCCCCTACTTCGCGTCCCATGGCCTGTACCACGAACCATCGGTGATGTGATCGCCCGGTCAGCATAAGTTGGTTGCAGAATGTCGAAAGGCCATTAACAGCTGTATCGAATCCTATGGTGGTATCTGTTGCGGGTATGTCCATGTCGATAGTTTTTGGAATTCCGATAAGTTGCAGATTACCGTAAACGCTTTGGCTTTTGGCGGCGATGGAAAGAGAGCCGTTTCCGCCGATTACGACCAGCGCGTCCAAATTCATCGCTTTCAATGACTTTCTCATACGTGTGGTGAATTTTTCGTACAAACCTGTTTTCTTTGCGGTTTCAAAGTTAAGGGCATGGCGATTTCCGTTGCGCAACCAGCTTCCTGCCATATTCGCTTCTTCCGGTGGCAAGGTGTTATAATCAAATTCTACAAAATTTGGTGCAAAATCTTGTGTCAGCCCGTCTGTGCCGTCAAGTATTCCAAGTATACGATGTCCGCGGCGCAGACCTTGGGTGGCCAGGTTGCGTATTACGGAATTAAGGCCAGAGCAATCCCCGCCAGTTGTCATGATCGCGATGGTTTTCATATTAAGTCCTCTTATGTGCATTATACCATATTTTCCTGTCGAAAAATAGCCGGATAGTCATATTTTGCCTTTCTTACTTTTTCATCATAAAAATAAGTTACGTTTTTGTAACAATTTGTGTATAATGTAACCATAAGATTGTCATTTTGGCAGCTTGTCCGTCGAAGTGTCGGCACGGATTAAAATTTAAAATATATACAAAAAGGAACATACTATGAAAAAACTTATCTTCATACTTCCCGCAATTTTTATCGCGGCGAACTCAGCAAACGCGAATCCGCTGGTAGCCTGTCCGAACGGAATGACCATGGAGATTCATAGCAATGTAACACTGCGTCCCGGAACAACATGCAATACCGGAGAGGATGTACACGAATCGAGCATACAGAAATGCACAGCGTCATCTACCACCAAATGCTGGCTGTTTGTGGATGAATCGGATGGCTTCAGCGATGATGTCGGTAATTATGGTTACGGTTTTTGCCCAATGACATCTTAAAAAAGTTTGCCAAGTATTAAAGAGTATCTTTTTCAACAAAATTAATCCCTGTTTGTCGCCCTTATAAAAGTCAATACGGCTCTCGTCAGAGAGCCGTCATGTTTTCCGTTTTTTGAATGAATAATGAATAGTGAATAATGAATAATTAATGCGTCGCGCAAAGCGCACGATACAAATTTATATTGCATAATCTGTACGGTTGATAGCTTATTGAACCGATGTTATGTTTACTCTTGACAAACAGTCTGTTTTGATAGTACTATTGCGTTAATTAATTCAAAGGGCGTGGAGAGAGGGTCTTTGATAAACAAAAGGCACAACTCATGTTTAACAGAAACAAAGGCAGATTTGCCGATATGGGAAAAGTAAAAAGAACAACCGAAGAAATAATTGACGATGCCAATGCAAAGCATAATCGCATCGCCGCCCTGTGGAGTCGCAACAGACCATCAACCCCGGCGGTACCCGCATCCGCAAACAATCCCCATGTTGCAAAATCTGCATCGGAAAAAAAGCCGGCTGATAAACAGTCGTCCGAATCAAAAGGGTTCGTGCCATACGCGCTGAACAAACAAAGTGTTGGTGGTATATTGTCGGCTTATTGGTTTCCGATTGCGTGTGTTGTTATCGTGCTTTTGCTTGTGGTGTGGGCTATGTGGCCAAGCAGTGATACCACTTCGGAAGATGCCCTGCCATTGGCACCCGCTGTTGTAATGGTTGATGGAGAGGTTGTTCATGCCAATCCGGATGAAACAGATGTTAATGTTTCAGAACCCACTGTCCATATAATTAACGAAAAGCAGTTGCCAGAATTTGACATAGTTCGAATCGAGAAAAATGGCTCTATAATAATCGCCGGTCGTTATCTGCCCCAGCAAAGCATATCCGTGATGATTAATAATAAGATTGTCGCCACGGAACGCACCGATGCCAATGGCGAATTTGTGCATGCGCCTACAAAGCCTTTAAATCCGGGCAACTATACAATAAAGCTGACCGCTGTTGATCATGATGTTGTGTCTGAAAACGATGTATTCCTTTATATAGCACAGGGAAATGATTACAGCAGATCGCTTTCATTGCTGATGACAAAGGATGGAAGTAAAGTATTACAGGCACCGATGTTGGCTGACGGTGACTTGGCAGTGTCCAAGATAGATTATCTTGAAAATGGCCGCATAGTCGTCCAGGGTCGGGCTATCCCGCGCCTGCGTGTGACTTTGACATTGGATGGAAATAAAATTGGCACTTCGCGCACAAGCGACCACAAAAACTTCATGCTTGGTGCGGATACCGGAAACCTGACAGCGGGTACGGAATATACCCTGGTTGTGAATTTGCATGATGCCAGTGGTAACGCTGTGTCTGCGGTCACGCACAAGTTCAAGATGCCGGAAATGACCCCGGGTGATGATACTTGGTACACTGTACGTCGTGGCGATTCGTTATGGATAATTTCACGGAACTTTATTGGGCGTGGCGTGCGCTATACCGTGATATTCGAAGCAAACAAGGATAAGGTTAAAAAGGCAGATTTGATTTATCCAAATCAGAAACTTCGGATCCCGGTAACGGCAAATTAATCTAAATTGGGGCGCGGAACTACCGCGCCCCACCCTTATAATCCGAATCAATTATTTATAAGTTTGGGGAAAATAAAATGAAAGCCAAAGATTTTCGCACCTTTTGCTTGCGTTTGCTGAAATATGAAATGGGTATAACGCTGACAATGCGCCAGCGGGGTCGGAATGTTCCGATAGAAATAAACGGCGAAAACCAAGATACCCAAAACTGGGATAAGCTTTTGTTAAATGTGGAATGGGGTGAATTCAAAGAAAAAATTTTGCTAAGGCTTATAATGCACGGTGAATATCCTATCTGCGGGATCAGTGGCAGACCGATAAAAGAAGAATGCCAGTTATCCAAAGATCATCAAGTTTGCAAAAGCAACGGGGGGTCTTATCGGCTTTCTAATCTTCAGCCCGCAATGCATGAAGCAAACGGCAAACGTGGTAATAAAAAATTGGGCAATTCGTCGCCGTATTTAAATTGTAATACCAACGGAAAGATTATAACAAATATCCGGCAGATTGAAGAGCGTAAGGATCACAAGCCAAAGTACAGAAATAAAAAGAAAATCCGTGTTTTTAATCTGGCAGATGAGATGATAAATAGGGCAAGCAGAAAACAAAGATAAAAAAATAGGCTTTGTGGTAGAGAGTATTTTTTTGCATTTTGGCAAAAATATTTATTAAAAATAAACTTGACAAATCCATATACAGGTCTATCATGTTTGTATAATCTAACCAAAAGGCAAAAAAATGTTTAACATATTTAATAGAAAACCTAAAAAAACACAATCGCATGATGAAACGCAACAGGCGCATAACAAAACGTATTTTATTAAAAACTATCTTATAGTTACCCACAATATCCCGACCAAGGGCGAAGTTCCGGTGTTCGTTCATGTCTTTTCCGAAAGTATGCAGATGCTGGGCGTGCCAGAAATGTACGCGTTAAGCGATAATTGCAAGGCCAATCAGAAAGAAAATTGCAGTGGACTTAGCGTTATGAAAAAAATGATAAATAAAGAAAATGGGGATGGCTATTTCGAAGGAACTATGAGTGAAATGAAAAAAAAGTTTCCAAAGATAGGTTTTGACTGTCTGGTAAGAACCGATATCGGTGAATATTATTTGCGTATAGTAAAGCTTAGCACTACGACCATGACCGAAGGTGGAACTGCGCCATGCAAAAATATCTGCGGAAAGTGCGATAAGTGTAGGGAATCCCAGCCAACGGTTATTGGTAACGTAAATAGCCTGGTCGAACGTTTTCTGGACAATTGCAATTCGTGCAGAAACGGCAGATAAAATCGCATTAAAAAATTACCATCATACCTGCGACGGCAAATGATTCCGTTGATATGATTATCCCTTAAACGGCTCTCGTAAGAGAGCCGTTAATAATGCGTTCACTTTACATGACTAAATACAAATTGACCTTTGTCATGGCATATGGTATAATATACCCAAAGGAGAGAGTATCATGAATACATTTAACAAAACTATAAAGATAACAAGTATCCTTGCTGTATTAACGATAATCCCATTGCATGGGTCTATTGCCGCTGTTGCGTGTATGGCAAGACCCATAAGTCCGACGAGTTGTCCAGAAAGTGGCGTAACCCAGTGTCCTGCTAGCGGTACCAGTGGTAATGCCACAAATCAAGATTGTACCAACCTATCCCTTGGCGATTGGAAATTAACGGGTTGTACCGGAAGTAATGTATCAGAGTTCAGTGGCACAAGCCTGTGTTCAAGCACAAGCGGAACATATCCTAATTTTGGCAACCCTGTTACAGATGGTGGCAGTAATTGTTGGTGTAAGATAACCAGTATTCCCGGGTTTAGTGTCGCTTCGTCAGCTTGGGTTTGCCGGGGCACCGTCGGCGGGGGTTTGTCCGGTTGTGCGGATTACTGCGCGTACCATTGCGCGGACTTCGTCCGGAACGTTTCCGTATTCCGGTCGGCGCTGTTTGCGGCTCTCGGCCTTTAATGTTATGGCGGTCTGATGTCATTGTGGTCTGGTGTCATTGCGAGTCACAAAGTGGCGAAGCAATCTTTTCAGGTATTCCGTGTCATTGCGAGTCGCGCCGTCAGGCGGACGAAGCAATCTGTTCCAACGATGGAAGTATAAAAATTCCATTGTCTGGAAGGATTGCTTCGCGGTCTTCGACCACTCGCAATGACACGGAATGCTGGAAAAGATTGCTTCGCGGTCTTCGACCACTCGCAATGACACAAAATATCTGGAAAGATTGCTTCGTGGTCTTCGACCACTCGCAATGACACGAAATGTTATATTGGAATACAATATAAATCTTAAACATTGAAAATTCATACTAATATTGATATACTAAGCCTGTGAAACTTAACCATTAATCATGGAGCCTATGATATGATAACAGAATCGAATAATATAAAAATATTTGTAAAAAACGGTAACAAGGTACAGGTCAGCGAAGGTGTGTTTTTGGAACTGATTAATATGGAATATGTTGTTGATTTCTTAAAAGATATATCCAAACAGGTTCCATCACCAGGATTCAAGGTAACTTTATCATATAAGCTTACCGTAGATAATAACGAATATCTTGGCGAATTTACGCATAACCATTATTCTGGGAATGAAAGTAAAATGGACGAAAAAAGTCCTTATGATGTTAAATTTATAACCTGGAAATTTGGGGACGATAATCCGGATAAATATTTTGAATTTGATGTTATAAAAAAATAGAGAATCAAAACAGACGGCGTTCTGTTTTTATCCCCCGCCCCGCCCGGTAAAAATTGGTGGTGCGGGGAGAGAATAAAAATAGTTTTCAATTTCAACCTTTACCAAAAGGCTACGGTGGTAACAAAAAACTGCGCCTTTTGGGTAAAGTTTAGAAAATATAAACTAGTGCTGTTTTTCCTTTTCCGCTTTAATTGAAAGATGCCGTGCTGCCATATTCACGGCTTTGTAAAGCTCTTCCGTGCAATCGACACATTTTTTCTGGCAACTTTCGCATTCTGGAAATTCGACTTTGAATACCATAACCCCTTTTATGAGATTATTTCTGGGTTCGATACCATTTGGGCGTTTATCCATATAGCCAAATTCGGCATCATGTCCCCTGTAATCTGTTATTATTTTTGCTTCTTGGGTAAAAGTAATCGTTCCATTTACTCTGGTTTTGGCATCCATTTCTTTATCCGCCTTTTCATAGTCTTTTTTGATGCATTCGCAGATAAGATCCGTTATTTTCTCGTGCGGATTCGCAAAGCCAAAATATGGAAGCGAGATTTTAATTTCCTGGTTTTTAAAGAGAAATTTTGCTGTGTCATAATCATTCATTTATCATCCTTTAATGTTACTTCTCTCTCATAAAACAAAATATAGGGTATATCTATATTTAAAATGCAATCGAAAATTGGATAAATATGGTGCTGTGGGCAGCTGTGGGAGTATCGAACTAATTTTGGTTATGATATTGAGAGGTTAAGAAAGAAAATCGATACATTCAAACAGGAAATCTATTTCAATACTTTCCACAAATCTTCAAATGTTGCACCTGTGTCAGAAAAGCAAAAATGTCCTTTGTCCGTATAGTCGTGTCGTGTGATGTTTGGATATATCTGCATAATATGGTTAACGCTTTTTGTAATCATATCCATATCATCTTGCGAATGAAACAAATGGACGTGTTTGATTTTATTTAACGCTTCTTTATTAAAATCGAATTGTAAGAAATCACCCTCTCGTCTATCTGGGTCGATCCATGGCGCAACCAGTACAAGCTTATCCAAAGATATCCCTGGATTCCCATGCAACCATTTCAAAAAAAATCCACAGCCTGCACTATGTCCAACAACAACCGACAGATTAGAATGGTCTAATTGTTCAAAAGTCTTTTTCCATTCTTCATAAACGGGTTTGTAAGGCGCTGGCATTTCCAGACACTGACACAACAGGCCAGAACGCAAAAATTTTTGCTGCAACCACGGCAACCAATGCGCATTTGACGGAGATGGGAAGTCCATCTCGAAATACTCCTCTCTATCACAAACACCGTGCAATATAACTGCTGTTTTCATTTAATTTCCTTTGCTTTTTGAAATTATAAACAACATTTCATAAAATTAAAGTTAAAACTTAAACAATTTAAGAGAAAATTTTAGTCGCTGATTATATCTTCAACCCAGTCTAAAATCTCTTTACTCGGATTGCTTATCACAAGTTCTTGCCATTGGCCTGTCTTTTGAAAATAATCGTCTTTCCAACCTGGCGAACACACACTTGAAAACTCTGCATTTTTGAAAGAAGTAGGCAAATCCCATTTAGACCTGCTCATTCCATTTTTAGTTAGAACGCGTTTGTCTGCGTATTTTAATGTTCCGTATTGTCTATCTTTCGGGATAAAAAGCCAGTTATTATCATCCTGGTCAAAAAGACTTCGTGCAATCTCTTTTTTTGAGTGCGGATGCCATGGACAAATTCGTGCAATATCAGCCGTTCCTTTTATTATTCCACCAACTTCCATAAAGCCATAAATTATGTGCTTATCCGGACCAACGAATGCAAGCTTACCATTGTCTTGTAATTCCGTTTGTCTGAACCAACCAAAAAACACAAACAAGTCGCCAATACCAACATTGGATTTTTTAAGGTGTGACAAGGCAGCCCCTTGTTGTCCGAATGCAGGAATCCAATTCTCAGGACAACTATTTATGCAATCATTTCTTATGTCCGGGTCAAGATGACAGAATCTAATATCAAAAGCAGGGTTCAGTTCTTTTATTATCTGTTCATAAGTTTTTCCATTATAGGAAATGTCCGAGAATCTTCGTTCGCTATTTTTATCAGGAATTGGCAATGATAAAAGCGTACCGTCCGACAATATAGGATTTGGCATACCGCCTGCACTTGAATCAAAGCCCTTACGGCTTAGAATAATTTTCTGTTTTTTCATATATGAATTATAAAGTACGCAGATGCAAAAATAAAGCCCAAACAGGCGGTGAGAATCGAACTCCGTGCCATTTCTCCGAAAGGTTGGATTTCCAAGCTTTTTCAGTAGATAGTTCGATAGCTCCGTAAAAACTGCTGATTTAAAATATCATATTAACGGGCAGTGCAAAAGACAAATTATTTCCAAAGCCTTTTATTCGCGAACGCCTGGCCAGAATGTGTTTTAAGATAATATTCAAATTCTTTCGCCTGACGTTCATCAGAAAATGATAAATATGTTATCAATTCCCACGGCTTAAATTTGCTTGTATGTATGGACTTTCCATTATTGTGATCTTTTATACGTTGTTTCAAATCAGATGAAAATCCAATATATTTTTGATTTGGGGAGTTGATACTTTTTATAAGATATACATAAAACATTGGTGCTTTTTTTGATTTGTGTCCAGGCTTCGCTTTTCAAGCTACGCCGGACTAGTCTTCGCTAACTTCTCTCTACGGCCTGCCTTACTGGCGTAAGCCAGGCGTAGCTCGAAGAGCGAAGCCTGGTGCGGGCGAAGGGAATCGAACCCTCGTCTCAAGCTTGGGAAGCTCGCATTCTGCCATTGAACCACGCCCGCGAAGTTTACGAATTATAACCAGATTTCATTTGACTTTCAATAGATTTGTTATATACTTACCGTAAGTAAAAACGAATCCTTGGCCTGTGGGTCTGGGACACCGAACGGCAAGTGTTTGCTCTCGGTGGCTTTTTATTGGAAAAACAAAAAAGGATACAAAACATGGCAGTTGCAATAAGACTTTCAAGACATGGCGCGAAGAAACGGCCCTATTATCACATAGTTGTAACAGATTCCCGTCTTGCACGCGATTCTGGCAGTATTTTGGCCACCATAGGAAAATATGACCCGATGCAGCCAAAGGATAGTGACAGACGGATGAAAATTGATGCAGACAAGGTAAAATCTTGGATGGGAAAAGGGGCACGTCCATCGGACAGAGTTTACAAATTGTTGGCAAACGCAGGATTGTTGGAAAAAAGACCATTCCCGGTTCAGACAAAGAAAAATCAGCCGTCTGAAAAAACCCTGATGAAACTGAAAGATCGCGAGGCAAAGCTTGCCAAAGTTGCCGAAGATAAAGCGGCGGTCGATGCGGCCGCGAAAACAGAGATGGAAAAACCGAACGATAATCCGGTGGAAACTTCGGCCGAAGCTGTTGTCGCAACAGAACCAGTGGCAGAATCAGTTCCAGTCGAAGCCCCGACAGAAGAAGCAAAAGCAGAATAAATTTATCTATTGTACAAACAAAGGATTCTGGATGGGCTTTTTTTACAAAACCGAAAACGGATACTGTTGCAAAATTACATGTAAATATTGCCCAGAAGTAAACGAACATTTCAAGAATTGGGGAAACGGCATCCGATATTTTGCAAAAAATAAAGTTCCAGATTTGTTTCTTGAACCATCGGATGAGGCATTATGTGGCATTGTTTTGAAATGTCATCTTGCAAATCAGGGGAAAAATGTCGAAACAAAACAAGATCCTTGTCGGGAAGATAGTCGGGGTACAGGGGCTGCGCGGCGAAATCCGTGTGCAATCCTATACCGAAAATTCCGGGGATTTTGCGTGGCTGGACGCAAGTATATGGGCAAATAACATTCGCCCAAAGCAATTTAGATTTGTCCGCGCATTGCCCAACTCCACCGTCGTCATAGCCAGAATCGACGGCATAGATAACCGTACCGCGGCGGAATCATTGCGCGGGACAGAATTATTTATTGATCGCGACACCCTGCCCCTGCCCGACGAAAACGAGTATTACATAGCCGATTTAATTGGAATGAATGTTGGTGGTCGCAAAGTTGCCGCCGTACACAACTTTGGTGCCGGTGACATATTGGAATTGGATGATGGCGAAATGCTATCCTTTACGGGTGCAAAGGTTGATGTAGAAAAAAGAGAAATAATACTGCACGATTAATTCAAATTATAAAGTAAAAGGGGGTTGCAATGAAACTTAACTGCCCACGGAAAGTATTATCGTACATAGATTGTGGCGATGCTTACGAGATAACGTACATTGATGGTACGTCGACAGGTACCATAAGGTTTAATAAAACCGAATTCTTGAAACAAAATCCGGCGGTTCGCAAAAATATGTATATCGCGCCATGCGGATGGGGGTGGAGTTGCGCCACAACTGGTCGCTGGTGCAAAAAAGTCGAAAACCTTGCAGAACGGGATGTTCCTGATAAGCTTCAAAGCAGATATGTGCCCTTTCCTTGGCTTGTCAAATGTAACAGGCAATTCTATAAAATGATCAAAAACAGATAATCCCGGAAAAAATGAAAAGGATGAAAAGTGCAGGAATTTCCAAGAATGTTTTCACAAAAAATAAAAGCCGCAAAGGTCGTTTCTAAACATCCTTTTATGACATGGCGTGTTTATTTACCTGGTGCCGTTGTACGTGATATAAAAAGCAGTGACCTGTTGGGCGAAAGCGAACCGGAATCCGGTGCCACCATTTATCCGTGCAATCTGGTCTGCGACAGCCGTGAAGAGTATTGCGTCAAATACGGACGGGAAAATCACAAATGCTGGGGACAGTTTTCTTATATCAGAAAGGGATGCCGTTGATGCATTTCAACATACTGACTATTTTTCCAGAAATGTTTCCTGGTACTTTGGGCGGTGGGGTTGTTGGGCGCGCGCTTGAAAAAAAAATCTGGTCATATAGTGCCATGGATCTGCGTGGATTCGCGACAGATAATTATGGCAGTGTGGATGATGCCCAATTTGGTGGCGGTGCGGGGCAAGTAATGTTGCCGGAAGTTATTGGCAGTGCGATTGATTCGATCCCATCGAATCATCGTGGGGATATTATATGTTTTTCACCGCGTGGCAGGTTATTGGATCAAAAAACAGTCAGAAAATTCGCAGATTCGGGCATGTCACACTTCACGCTGATTTGTGGCCGGTACGAAGGAATTGACCAACGTGTCATTGAAGAGTATAATATGACAGAGCTTTCTGTCGGCGATTATATATTGTCTGGTGGTGAAATTGCGGCCCAGGTTTTTATTGACAGTTTGGTTCGTCTGTTGGATAATGTGGTTAATGGTGGCGCGGATGCGACCGCCAATGAAAGCTTTGAAATCGGGGGGTTGGAATGGCCGTTATACACCCGCCCGTCAGCATGGCGTGGACGCAAAGTCCCAGAAGTCCTGTTGTCCGGTCATCACGGCAACATAGAAAGGTGGCGGAAAGAACAATCGGACGAAATAACAAAAAAGCGTCGTCCGGATTTAGTAAAGGAAAGTTAAATATGAATATTATTAGCAAAATTGAAAAAAATCAGATTGAAAAACTTGCCGCTGGCAAGAAAATTCCTGTATTCAAGGCGGGCGACACTGTGCGTGTCGGCGTTAAAATCAAAGATGGCGACAAATTCCGTACCCAGGTTTTCGAAGGTGTGGTAATTGAAAGGTCAGGCAGCGGGTCGAATGCCGCCTTTACAGTCCGCAAAGATTCTTATGGTGTTGGCGTAGAACGCAAATTCCCGCTGTATTCACCATCCATAGAATATATTGAAAAAGTCCGCAATGGAAAAGTCCGCCGTGCGAAATTATTCTTCCTGCGCGCTCTTTCCGGTAAAAAGGCCAGAATTGTGGAAGATCTTGGCGCGACAGCGGCAGAAAAAAATGCAAGGCAGGGACAGGCGGCATGAATCTCTTTCCGAATTTAAGTTTAGAGAAATTATCAAAAGTATGCCTTGTCGGTGCGCTTGTGTCGATTGCTTCGCCCGTGCTTGCAAAATATTTTCTTGCGGGTGCGTTATTTGTTGCCGCATCGGATATGGTTTCCAGACAGAAATAATGAAGAATATAAAAAAATATCTTTCAGTTCTTTGTGTCTTGTGCTTTGCACCCTGCGCCTTGTCTGCGAATGAATTTATCGACAAGAACACCGCCGTTATTCGTATAATGAACAAGGCTGCGGGTCGGGCAAGAAGCATAACCATTCCTGTCGGCAGAAAAACCGAATTTGAAAAGCTGGAAATACTGATTCGTTCCTGCAAGTCGACGGCTCCGTTTGCGGCACAGGATAACTTTATGTTCATAGAGATAGCGAAAAAGTCCGTGGCCGGACGGGATTCGGGCAACAATGCCGCCAATGCTACCCAAATATTCAGCGGCTGGATGATTGCAAGCGCGCCGGGTGATAACCCGCTTCAAGATGCTGAATATGACCTTTGGCTGGTTGAATGCGAATAGAATAGAGAGAGAACAAATGAACTTTATAAAAATACATTTGAAACTTATTATTGGGATATTGGCATTGGGCATGGTTGCCGCGATGTTTTTTATGTCCATGAAGCCCAGCGATTTGGAAGAAGGTGACTTGCGTGCCTGGCTATCTGCGACATCTGCCCGCCGCCAGGCGGCGATAGAAATTCTTACCGGTGGGTCTGAAAATATTGGAATTATGGTTGCTTGCATTGATCGTATGGCCGGTTTGCCCGAATCGGGCAAAGTAAAGGTTCGCGATGCCGCGTCCCTTTGCGCCGTTGGTATTGCGTTGCGGGAAAACAACAGGGATCCTGACACGCAATGAAAACTTTTGTCGGATCGGTTCAAAAAAAAATCCTTTGCCTTGGCATTGAATCTTCGTGCGACGAAACCGGTGTCGCCATTGTCGATTCGGAAAGAAATATTTTATCAAATATAATTTATTCCCAAATTCCAGAACATCAAAAATACGGCGGGGTTGTTCCTGAACTGGCCGCGCGCGCGCATATTCTGGCGATAGAAGATGTTGTGCGCCGCGCGCTTTCTGTTGCGGGCAGGACAATTGATGATATTGATGTTATTGCGGCGACGGCTGGCCCCGGGCTTATCGGGGGGGTGCTGGTCGGATGGCTGGGCGCGGTCGGGATAGCCCAGGCCACTGGAAAGCCGCTGGTGGCGGTAAATCATCTAGAGGGGCATGCACTGGTGCCACGGCTGACAAATGACACGAAGTTTCCATTTTTGTTGCTATTGGCATCCGGGGGGCACAGCCAGATACTTTTGGTAAACGGTGTGGGTAATTATGAATTAATCGGCCAGACGCTTGATGACAGTGCCGGCGAGGCATATGATAAAGTCGCAAAAATGCTTGGGCTGGGCTATCCCGGCGGGCCGATTGTCGATTCGCGTGCCGGACTTGGCGATTCAGTTGCGTTTAAGTTTCCACGGCCATTATGTGATAAGCCGGGATGTGATTTTTCATTCAGTGGATTGAAAACCGCCGCACGCACTTTTGTAGAAAAGCAAAAAGCGATTGACGATACACAAATAAAAAACGATGAATTTATCAATAATATTTGCGCGTCGTTCCAATCCGCAGTGGTCGATTGTATGGAAAACAGGATGCGCAATGCGATGAAAGACGGGCGTGTTTTGGCTGCATCGCCCAATGCCCTGGTTGTGGCGGGTGGTGTTGCGAAAAATTCTGCCATACGCGCGATGCTTTCGGTATTGGCATCGGAATCTGGTATGCAGTATGCCGCCCCGCCTTTGAACCTTTGTACTGATAACGGGGCTATGATTGCATGGGCCGGAATTGAAAACTATCTTGTTGGAAAGATTGTAAAAGAACCTGTCGCCCCCCGTCCCCGCTGGCCCTTGACGGAGTTATAAGCACTTCCCGCAATGACATCAAAGGCCAAGACCCGCAAACAGCGCCGACCGGACAGCGGAAGAGTTCTGGGCGAAGAATGCGCAATTGAACGCGCAGTTATCCGCGCAAATGGACGGAGTGCTGTAGTCGTTCGCGAAAACCCAAGCCGACAAAGCGACACTAAACCCAGGAATGCTGGTTATCTTACACCAACAGTATTGTCCGTTATCTGCAACAGGGTTGCCAATGTTAAGGTAGCTTCCGCTTGTATTTGAACAAAGGCTTGTGCCACTGAATTCCGATACATTACTCCCGGTACAATTTGTTGCTTTCCAATCGCCAAGGGATAGGTTGGTGCAATCACGATTTTGCGTGGCATTACCACCAGTGCCACCACTAGCAGGACACTGGGACCAATCACCACTTGGACAACTCGTCGGACTTATAGGTCTTGCCATACACGCCACAGCGGCAATAGACTGATGCAATGGGATTATCGTTAATACAGCAAGGATACTTGTTATCTTTATAGTTTTGTTAAATGTATTCATGATACTCTCTCCTTTGGGTATATTTATATTATACCACATACCATGACAAAGGTCAATTTTTATTTAGTCATGTAAAGTAAACGCATTCTTAACGGCTCTTTTAAAAGAGCCGTCATGCCTTCCGCCTTCGCTATCGCTACGGTGCGACAAGGCGCAGACACCCATTGTTCAATAAGGCATCGTGCGCACAGCGCACGATACATACATTATTCATTATTCATTCAGCTGAAATCCACAACCCATACTTTCTACTGGAAAATCCGTTGTGTATTTTATATCATGCTTTTATGACTATCCAGAAACCGGAACCTTTTGTAAAACCTGATATTATTTTCAGTGTCAGCGATGCGGCCGCACTGTTGAAAAATGTGGTAGAAACGGCGTTCCCGCAAATAAAAATTCGTGGCGAATTGTCACAAATTACACGTGCCGCCAGCGGACATATTTATATGACTGTAAAAGATGCCGGTGCCGCGATAAGCGTGATTATATGGCGTGGTACGCCCGTGCCTTTCCAACTGGCAGATGGATTGGAAGTCATCATAACTGGAAAATTTACTACATATCCCGCCCGATCTAATTATCAAATAGTGGCAAACGAAATAGAAATGGCCGGTGCCGGCGCGATATTAAAAATGCTGGAAGAACGCAAGAAAAAACTGGCGGCAGAGGGTTTGTTTGATGCATCGCGCAAACGCCCTATTCCAAAATTTCCAAATATAATAGGAATTGTGACATCGCCGACGGGCGCGGCTTTCCAGGATATACAGAATCGGTTGCGTGAACGTTTTCCGGTGCGTGTGTTGTTATATCCCGCACAGGTTCAGGGGGTAACGGCCGCCGCAGAGGTTGCCGCCGGGATAGAATATTTCAACAAAATGACCGATGTTCGTCCCGATATAATCATTGTGGCGCGTGGCGGCGGAAGTCTGGAAGATCTTTTGCCTTTTTCAGAAGAAATCGTTGTTCGCGCAACAGCCGCATCAAAAATTCCGTTGATTTCTGGTGTGGGGCACGAGCCTGACAATATGCTTATAGATTTCGCAGCAGATATACGTGCCCCGACACCGACGGGCGCGGCGGAAATAGCGGTGCCCACCAAAATATCAATAATGACCGAGATTGAAAATTTGTCGCACAGGATGTCCGGTGCCTATATCGCGCGGTTTCGTAATTTGCGGCACAT
The DNA here is from genome assembly GCA_009777955.1 of Alphaproteobacteria bacterium. Taxonomy (GTDB): domain Bacteria; phylum Pseudomonadota; class Alphaproteobacteria; order Rs-D84; family Rs-D84; genus WRKW01. The sequence continues at coordinate 31,435 of WRKW01000002.1, forward strand.
AGTTGAAAGTTTGAATGTAAAAAGCCCGCGTCAGATGATTATGGAACGTACACAAAGGCTGGATGACATTGGTCGTACGATCAATATAATTTTCATGGGTCGTTTGAACGCCGCGCGCACCGCGATTTTGTCCGCAAACAGCTTTCCCGTGTTGTTATCGAACAAATTGGCCACAGTGCGGCAATCCGTTCTGCACGAAAGCCAGATGTTGAATTCGCTTTCTTATAAAAATGTGTTGTCGCGCGGATATGCAATTGTCCGTCACAACAATAAAATAATTTCCGTTAAATCAGAATTTGCACGTCCCGTGGAAATAGAATTTATGGACGGCACAGTAAACATATAAATTGCAGTTCCGTTGTTTTAAAAGCTTCGTGCCGTTAAAAATACTTTATCGAATCGCTTAATTCCACGGTATAGTGGATTTTCCGCATGAAGAATGACCAATAGGCAATGTGCCCAGATTCGCACAGATTTGATCTGTGGTGCCAATACCAATTTTATGACATGATAAAGCCCCGTCAGTATCATTTATCATAAAGCATCCATCCCAATCGCACGAACATCCGCCCCATAACAATCCGCCCATAGATGTGCAAGCCGTCTGTGTTATTGTTTCGGGACACGAGAATATGTTTCCGGTTGTGTTACATGCGGTATGTGTAGCGTTTACAACGCCGTCGCAATGTGCACAAGCCGTGCCGTTCCAATATTGGTTTGCGCCGGGACAGCGCAGTTCGCACTTGTTTTGGAAATAGTTGGGCACGGCGTAATCCACACAGTTGAAACCGATGTATACTTGCCGAATTTCGGTGCGATTCGCATCGGTGCATATTGCGCCCATTGCGTCCGCGCATAGATTGCATGTATTGGTAACTGGATTCCAATATCTTCCAGACCATCTGCTGCATTCAATACAAGCACCTATTCCAGAGCTATAATATTGATAGGCGCAAAATTCACAATTTCCATTGGAATATACACTGCCGGCCGGACATCCCGTGGATTGCAACGTACACGAACCCGGTGTTCCATAGTATTTGTTTGCTGCGTCGCATATACATCCTGAATGCGATGGATCCGGGATTTCGCCCGTGTTGTCACATGTTTTACAGGCATTGCCATTCCAGTATTGGTTAGAACCATCGCAATTGTCGGGTCTGGGTAACGGTTCTCCGTAGCCAAGTTCTTCCGAATCGAAATAAAAGGTTTGTCCAGCATAGTTTTTCATGCGCAACGAATTCATTGGCATGCTTGATGCGCCGTCGTTTGCGGGCGAATAATATAAATGTCCGCTGTCTGTAAGTATTCTTAACGAATTTGACGGTATGTCTGAAAGTTGTGCGGCCGGGGTCAATGGTATGGAATATTGTCCTATGCGCAGGGTTTGCTGTGCCAATGCTGTACATGTAATGATTTGTATGACGACAAATAGAAAAAATAATTTTAAATCGCGCATTTCAAATCTCTTGGGATTGATTGTAAAGAAACATTCTTATTTTGTCTATTCAAAACTTTGCTGTCGTTATGTTATTTTTTCAACAGTGCTTTTGCCGCAGCCAAAGATTCGTCGGTAATTTTTTCCCCCGATATTATGCGGGCGATTTCGTTTATTCGCGCTGTCCCGGTTATCCCGCTGACAGTGGTGGTTGTGGCATCCTTTGTACTGGTTTTCTTTATAAGAAAATGCTTGTCGGCATGACCGGCAACTTGCGCGCTATGGGTAATGACCAGTGCTTGTCCCGCCGCGGCAAGCCGTCCCAGACGTTCGCCAACCGCGCTTGCCGTCGCGCCGGAAATTCCAGCATCAACTTCATCAAATACGAATGATTTTTCGGTATCGCCACGCATCAGAACCACGCGCAGTGCCAGCATCAGGCGTGCCAATTCCCCGCCAGATGCGATTTTATGCAACGGTGCAAAATTACTTCCGGGATTGGTGCGAATCATGAATGTTACAACGTCGGTTCCGGTGGATGATGGCTCGCCGGATTCGATTTGTATCGCAAAGTCCGCCTGCCCCAGCTTCAGTGCGGGCAATTCCGAAAGTATTGCTTTTCTTAACTTTTCTGATGCGGCAACGCGTGCCAGATTTATATTTTTTGAAAGCTCTATGAAATCTGATTTTTTACTTTTGACTTCTGATTCCAATTTATGTAATGCGGCATCATTATCGTCAATTGCGGCCAATTGTTCTTGCATCTGTATTAATCTGTCAGAAAGTTCGTCCGGGCTTATACGATGTTTTCGCGCAATGGCACGCAATGCGAACAAACGCTCTTCTGTCTGTTCCAAATCCGCCGTTTCCAATGATGCCGGGGCTATCTGTTCTTCTATTTCTGCGATCATGTTCCCTGTATCATACAATTTATCAATTTGTGGTTGATATGGGTTTGGGTCGGTTTTTACACGTTCCAGAATATGTGCGATATTGAAAATTTGTTCACTTAATCCGCGGTTTGTGCCATTCAAGGCAGCCTTTGCATCGGCCAAGATTCCGGCATTTTTTTCCGCATCCATCATTGCTGCGCGCCGGTTGGACAGATCTTCTTCTTCGCCCGGTATTGGTTTTAATGTTTCTAATTCTTGGACATTGTGTTCTAGAAATTCACGTTCCGCCGCACTCCGCGCAAGCATGTCGCGCAGTTCGCCCAATTTTTTTTCCGCATTGCGCATCTCTTGATACGCAATGCGCACACTGGAAACAAATTCATTGTGTCCGCCGAATTCGTCCAATGATGTAATATGCGTCGACGGGTCAAGAAGAGTATGGTTTTCGAATTGTCCATGGATTTCAATCAGTGTGTCGCCGATTTGTTTTAACATTTTTACGCTGACGGGAACATCGTTTATCCACGCCTTGCTTTTTCCGTGTGCATCCAATGTACGCCGCAGTATCAATATGCCGTTGTCTGTTTCTATGCCAGATTCGTGCAGATGTGTAATATCTTGCGTGCCTATGTCAAATTCTGCCGTGACGCTTGCACCCGCACTGCCTGTGCGAACCAACCCTGCTTCGGATCGTGCGCCCAATGCAAGCGCAAGCGCGTCAAGCAATATGCTTTTACCCGCGCCGGTTTCCCCGGTCAATACATTAAGACCCCGGCCGAATTCCAATTCCAACCGATCGATAAGAACTATGTTTGAAATATACAAACGTGAAAGCATATTTTGATTATATCCCAAAGATTTCGTGGATTTCAATGGAAAAAAGCAGGTGTGATGTTCAAATATCAAAATGGCCGATTATTGTTTATTCGGGTGTAAAATTGCCAAATCAAATATTCGCGGGTTTTATCCGATGGTTTGTCTTATGTAATCCAATACTATGTTTTGCATCGGATGATTTGCCGAAAGATTTTGAATCGCTTTTTTCTGGGTAAAGACATTATGCAGTTTTATGGGTGGTACAGGCTTGTTATCTGGTTTTGTTGTTCCGTCGGTCATGTGTTGAATTTTCTTTTCTGGCATTTTTCCGTTCGATAAGTTTGCAAATGCCCCCTGTTGCCTGTCTATCAAAACAATGGCATCGGTCGCAGTTACATTATGGCTTTCAAGTAATTGCGCGACCTCCAGTATAGATTCCCCGCCGGTTGTAGTGTCTTCGACAACCAATGTGGTTCCAAATGCCTTTCCGACTATACTGCGCGTGTCGCCATGATTTTTTGCGCCTTCTTTGCGCGGTGTTATGACGGGCTTTTTTAAATCCCGTGATATATCGAACCCCATACTTAATGCCCCGTATGGTACAGCGGTTATACTTTCCACATTGTCTGTGCCGATTGTTTCGCGTATCTTTTTTGACATAAGATAAGATGCTGTTTCGCGCAGATATGGATATGATTGAAGCATTCGTGCATCCCAATAAAGCGGCGACAGTGTTCCGTTCTTTAATTTAAACCATTTTGCTTTATTCGCATCGGGTGCAATTTTCAGTATGTCATGTTTGATAAGATCTTCTATAAAATACTGTGTGATAGATTTCATTTGATATCCGTCTTTGGCCTCATTATTGATGGTATTTTTTAACATGTCCGCAAATTTCAAAGCCGTCAATCCGTTCGGGTATTTATTATCCGGTAATTCGATTGAAATCGGATAGATTGCGTTTGAACCCGCGCATGCAATGAAAGATAGTTCGCTGTCCTGATACCAAGATTCCGGCATCATTATAAATACAGTGGTGTCGGTTGTATATCCGTTTTCCAACTCTGCCGCACGAATTTTTTGTAAATATTCTGGATTGGTGGAATCAATGGTTATCCCGACACGATCTGTATCGGCTTTGCGTATTTCTAATACTGTATGCTGGAATATCTGCATACCTTCGGAATACATATTTTGAATCCTGTTACATTTTGTTGCTGCAAAAACGCCTATGTTTGGATTGGCTTTAAGATATGGGATAATGGTTTCGGATTCTCCCATATATGAAGTGACGGTAATTATGTCTGGATGAAAATTTGCTATATTCTCTTTTGCCTGTTTTTCTTGGACGTTGTCAGTATCGTTGTGATTTGTATCAAGTATTCGTAATAAATCCGGATGTGTTTGTGCGGTATAAGACATGATGTCGCACAGGGTATTACAATTGTCTTTGTTATAATAGTCCGGATTTAGCTTGATTCCAACGATATGGGGAGCCAATTCGTCTATAAGTTTTTTTAATTGTATGGGGCTTATTTGTTTTTCGGATAATCTTGGCACAAGAATAAGACGGGAATTTTTTATTTTTATTTGTTGTAAGAGTTTTTTAAATGCATGCATGTCGTGTACTTTTTTGTTTGCAAAATTTGTCCATGAAATGATTGATTTTTACAACTATATAAAGCTTTCCAATTCCCAATCATGTAACCAAAGGATATAGCCATGTATTGTTCGGTTTGGAAAGGCCGTGCGCAGCAAAGCCTCGTATTCCGCCACTTGTGCTGTGTATTTGTCCCGGTGTATTGTCTTGTCTGTGTCAGTTTTAAAGTCGACAAATTCGATGATATCGGATGTGACGATCATGCGGTCAATTCGTCGGCTGATGAATTTTCCGTTAACAAAACCCGCAACGGGGACTTCTGCGCGGGAATTTTTTTCAAAGAATCTGGCTATTTCCGGGTGCGTGCGGATTTTTTCTATCAACTTTGCATCGCCGTTGGTGTCGTCGCCGTCGATTAAAATATGCGATAATTGTCTGTGTATTTTTTCGCCCGCCTCGATAGCATATTTTCTACTTTCGCGTGCGGTAATAATATCCGATAAAGATTTATTCGAAAAGTCCGGGTTTAAAGGGGATTTTGTGATAAAAAGTGTACTTGATGTATTTTTTTCTCGTTTCGGACGGTCGTAAAATGTTTTTGTGTCGCTGCGGGATGTTTCGGGGGGGGCATCTTGCCCCGGGGCTTTCGGAACTTCTTTTTCTTGTGTGCATGCGATACGTGTTATGCCGTTTTCATCCGTTATTGCATTTGGATGTTCTGGAATCACATGTGACAGTGTTGTATGCCAGGCATCAATCGGGGGTTCTTTGGTGTTATTGAATCCGTAAATATATAATCTGTCACGGGCGCGCGTCATCGCAACATAAAGCAGACGATAATATTCTTCCAGTTGGATTTCGTATTTTTCCTGTATGGCCTTTAGAAACCTTTCTGATGCGACCGCCCGCCCTTTCCACAAGAACGGGTTGCCGTATTCAATGGTGTTGGGTATGGGGATTGGTTCTGCAATTCTGACCGCATTCGCACTGCGCGGGGTGCGAATAGTGTCGACAAGGAATATGATCGGTGCCTCCAGGCCTTTAGAGCTGTGTGTAGTGACAATCCGAACCCCGGCACTTGCATCTATATCACGAATGATTTCATTGGCACCGTCTGTGAACCACCGTATGAATTCTTTCAGACCGCCCGGTCTTGTGCGTTCGTATGACAGGCAAATGGTTAAAAATTCTTCCAATGGGTCGATTGCCTGTCGTCCCAGGGCGGATATAAGTTTTTCTCTTCGTTCTTCGGTATTCAAAAGCCACATGAAAAATGAATAAGGCGAAAGGCTTTTTTGCACTATGATTTGTTCTATTTGTTTGTAACATTCGTTATTTAACCCGTTGATATGGCTGAATAAGTCAGTATATTGCCTGTTTCGGCATAAATCGAACAATTCTGCTTCATTCATTCTAAAAAATGGGGATTTTAATATACAGGCAAGCAAATAGTCATCGGTCGGATCAAGTGCGAACCGCGCTGTGTTTAACAGGTCGCGTATTGCCGGAAAGTCAGGTAATCTTATGCGATCGCTTCCGGCCACGGGTATGTTTCGGGATTGTAATTCTTCTATCAGGGGTGCTGCAAATGGTGCACGTCGCTGTACCAGAATCATGATGTCGGATGGTAAAATGTTACGGTCGGCAGATTCTAATCGTTCGCCACAGAGCAGACTTTCAATTTTTCCGGCTATTTTGCATATAAAATCATGCCGTCCCATAGCGGTGTCTTGGTTTTCTGCGGGTTTTGATAATGGATGTAATTCGACTAAGCCCGCATCGCCATTGCGGAATATTTTATGATGATTATTTTCAAACTTTGATAATGAACTGATTGATATATCGTTAAAAAAATAATCCACGCTTGATAAAATTGGCGCGGTAGAGCGAAAGGATTGTGACAGTGGCACTTCGGAAATTCGTCGTTGATCGTTTTTTATTTGTGTGTCTATGGTGTCTTTTGATGCCGAAAATGATCTTGGATTTGCGCCCTGGAATGAAAAAATCGACTGTTTTGCGTCCCCAACAACAAAAAGAGACCTTGGGTTTTCGGTTTTGTCCCCGTCGGTGAAAAAATTTGTGGTCATAGAGCACATAATTTCCCATTGCTCGGGGGATGTGTCTTGGGCTTCGTCTATTAATATATGTTTCAGGTTGTTATCCAGTTGTGATAGTATCCATCCCATTTTGGCGGGGTCGGAAAATAGTTTGTTAACGTGCAGAATTAAATCGTCAAAGTCAAGTGTTGCCCGCAAGTGTTTAATCGAACTGTATTTTTTTACAAACGCATCGGTAAGGTCAAACAATGCGACAGAGTTTTCGAAAATTTCCCTGTTCGTATTTTCTTGATCTAATGCGTGCACAAGCTCTTGTTCTTCGGCCAGGTAATCTTTTTTTGCGACATTGGATATTTTTGTTCCTGTTGCGGTTAAAAACGCGCATTTGTATTCTTCAAAGTTTTCACCAGTGAATTTTTTCACAGCTTCCGAGATTTTTAATAAATATCCGGCGGGTTTGGCCTCTGTTGCAACCATGTCTGGGATTGAATTGCGATTCGTGGCGGCGGCGGGGCTGTGGAATTTGGTTTTGGCCGATTCGTTTATTTTTAAAAATTGTTTAATATTATCAATATATTGTTCGCGATAATTAAAATTATTTCTAATCTTAAAAAAGTGTCTATATTGCCCGGTTATTATATTCAAAAGGTCATCTAATGAATATTCTGATACCTGATCCAGGATGCGGGAAAAGGCATCTTTTACCAATGGCGATTGATCGGTGCCACCCACCAATTCTTGAAATACGTCTTTCAGCAATCGCTTTTGATCCGCCCCGGATACAAGATGCCAGGCGGGTGCAATGCCGGCTTCCATGGGAAATCGGCGTAAAATTTCTTCGCAAAATCCATGAATTGTCCGAATTTTCAACATTCCTGGATTGTCTATATATTCATAAAAGATTGTTCGCGCCCGTACCAGATCGCTTTCTGTTGGTACTGAACCATGATTTATCCCATGCAAAAGGTCGCGCAGTTCTTTGTCTTCCGCCATTGCCAATTTGCGCAATTCGGCCAGAACCCGGTTCCGCATTTCCCCCGCGCCGGCATTTGTATATGTCAGACATAGAATGCCATCCCGTGTATCGGTGCTTTTTAACAAAATTCGCAACAGACGCTGTACCAAAACACTTGTTTTTCCGGTTCCGGCATTGGCCTGAACCCAGACGTTTTGCGTGGGGTCACTGGCTTTGGCTTGTTCTTTTGAAAATTCTCGTTTTGATGACATCTGGCTTTCAATGTTATCTATAAATGGTTGTCTTGCTTATTCATTTTTATATTGCTTTGCTTTTACTAATTATAGTATAAATTCATTGAAAAATCAATAAAAAGCCGTCCGTACGGCTTGTGGCCGAATGTTAAGTCTGTGACAAAGGATTTGTAAAATGAAGAAATTAAAACGAAACGAATCTGGAATATGGGTAATGGTTGCCGTGGGGGATGAATTCATTCATCCGGATGCAAATATATGCAATAGCGGTATAGGAAAGATCAATGCCGCAATCGCTGTGCAGCATATTATAGATACGGAACAGCCAAAGCTTATTGTGCTTATGGGTATGGCCGGCAGTAGCAGATTCAAATACGGACAAATAGTAAATCCGACCAGCTGGGTGCAGCGGGATATGAATTTGACCGAATTTATGGGGTCAAAATATGTGGTGCCATTCAGTGATGATGATCCAATATTAAGATATGGTCGCCGCGACGAAAGATATCCAGACGCAATTTGTGGTTCTGGTGATGGCTTTATCCGCAACACGACAGAGGGTATTTGGGACTGTGTAGAGATGGAGGGCTTTGCGATAGCGTATGCATGCCGCGAAGCGGGTGTGCCGTTTATAGCGTACAAATTTATCAGTGATCCGGCATCTGCAAATACACAAGATCACGAGTGGGAAGCATCTTTGGATGAAGCCCGCGCGGCGTTGCACGGGGTTTACGAAAATATGGAAAAATGAACAGATGTGCAACTTATTGTATAAATTTCGATTTGGATTGAATTGCGGGCATGATGGCTTTGGTGAAAGTTTTGTCGTGGGACGGATTGCCGTATCAGCCCACCCGATTGTTCGAATTTAATTGATAAAAAAAGGTATAAAATGGTGAAAGAAATAGAATTGAAATTTTATCCTGTGGACAAAGATGAAATTCGTGGGCGATTAAGCGCGGCGGGCTTTCGATTGGATGCCCCGGAATTTATGATGACGCGTGCAACTTTTGATGCTCCACCGCATTTGGGAAAATCATGGGGTCGTGTGCGTACAGAAAAGGACAGGGTTACAATGTCCATAAAGTGCGTAGATTCTTTGTGCCTTACGGGAACGTCTGAATGGCAGGTGGTGGTAAATTCTTTTGATGCGGCGGTTGGTTTTATGTCTGCCGCCGGGTTTAGAAAGAAAGCCATTCAAGAAAATACCAGAGAAATATGGATACGCGAAAGTGTCGAAGCCACCATTGATACATGGCCGGGGCTGGATCCCTATATAGAAATTGAATCGGAAGCATCCGATGAAGACATTGCTGTTGCGGCGGTTTATAAAGCGGTATCAGATCTTGGCTTTAACAAAGACGATGCGATGTTTGGAAGTTCTGATCTTGTTTACGAAAAAATTCTGGGTATTCCAAGCCATGATATTTGTAGCCTGCCCGAAATAACCTTTGATAATCCGCCGGTAAAAAAATAGCGTGGGCGAATAATAAAAACGTGTACAGGATTTCAACGGCAACGAAATCGTTGCCTTAACTTTATCCTAGACTTTTATGTTCCTTTTTTGCTAGATTTGACTTTGATAAAGGAAATCGGAGAAAAGCATGGATACTATTCTTATAATTGGTTTTGCTACGGCGTTGTTGGTCGTATGCGCGGTTATCATGGCATTAATGGCGCGCCGGTCGCAAAAGGCGGCGGAATCCTTGATGTTGCTGTTGACACGACCCGAACGCATGAAGGTTCAGGATGCAGCCCGCGTGTTACAGGTCGTGCTGGCCGGAGAGATAGAAAAAATAGAATCCAATTTCAAATCAATATCCGGTGTTTTGGATAATCAAATACAGCGTGCTGATGAATTGTCGAAACACTTGGGGCAGCATAATGCATTGTTGGTTGGTACCGCGGACGAAGCGTCGCGGAAAATGACTATAATGAATCAACGTCTTGAAAATATGTTGACCGGGTTTGACAGGATAGTCAATTCCCAAGAATGGTCTGAACTGGAAAGTGCGGCCGAAAGATTTCATGATAGAATCAATGATTTGTTAAATAGAGTTGATGCATCGGCGCAAGATGCGATAGAGCGTACGAAAACATTACAGGGTCATATAGATGGTTGGATTGATTCCGGTAAAAAGATGTCGGCGATGTTACATACGGATATGGAATCCAATACTTCGCAAATGAATTCAATGGTTGTAGAATCAGATGCCATGAAGGAAAAGCTGGAATCCCTGGCAAAAACTGTGGCTGAGGGTTTTGGCGGCGTACGGCGCGAAGCCGTCGGGTACGAGGCATCAATGGTAGAAGGCGGAAAACTGTTGGATAGCCAGTTGGAAAAGCTGGATGATTTCACAAAAAAATCAAAAACACTGTTGGTGACGCAAATCAACGGGCTGACCAATACTGCTAATAGCGTCGGCGCACAAATACGCCTTGCCGAAGCGTCGATGGAAAAACAGGAAAAAATACTGCGCGAAACTATTACAGAAATGACAGCGGCCGCACAAAATACCGAGGGGTCTGTGCGTAATGTTGTCGGGGAAGTATCCATTCTGGCCGGTAAATTCAATGGTGAAATCAAAGACTTTACAAGCGAAGTTGTGTCAGAACTTAAAGCCGTCCAAGGTGTCGCAAACAATACATTAGATGATACCAAAGCTGCGGCCGGGGCATTCAGCGAATCCGTACGCACGATGGCCGAAGGCGTACGCGAAACGCTTATAGAAATGAATAATGCCCACACAATGCTGACCAGCCAGTCGGATGAGCTTATAAAAGTATCTGCCGATACGACTGCACAATTGCAACCATTGTCAGAGCTGATAGAAAGATACACTGGTGCCCTGCCCGAACTTACCAGTGGAAGTGCACAGCTGTCCGAGCAACTGGAAAACGATATTAATACATTGGAAGAAAAGATTGCCGGGCTTCATGGCACTATGGAAACATCAATCGTGGGTATCGCAGATTCGTCTATGAAATTGGATCATTTGGCTGGTGAATCGCGTCAACAAATGATAGATCTTATGTCTGATTATGCAAAGGCGGTTGATACCATGAAAACTCTGACGGCGCAAATGGCTGAAACCCGCGCATCCGCTCCGATGAAAGCGGTTGCAAAGGGTATCGATGCCATGGCATCTGGCGGCAGTGCTTCGGTCGCACCCAGAATATCGGCGGATGATTTCATAGGCAGTGCCGGCGCGCTTATAGAAAGGTTGCACGAACTTTCGGTCGACCTTACCCGTGCGGTTGGTGCGGAAATCCCTGACGCTGTTTGGGCAAAGTATCATTCCGGGGACAAGTCAATATTTTCCAAATGGTTTGCAAAGATGCTGAATGCGGCCGATAAGCGAAAGGTAAAAGATTTGTTCAAATCCGATGCGGTATTCCGCAGCCAGGCGACGCAATTTGTACGTGGATTTGCAAAAATGTTGGCGGGTGCCGAACAGACGGATAACCGTGAACTTATAGTCGGAACTCTGTTAAAGACCGATTTGGGACAGATGTATTTGGCATTAAAGGCTTATCTTTGATTATAATTTGTGACAAATATGTCGTGCGCTTCGATTTGAAATGAGAAATCTGGATTTCTAGACATTATTTCGTGAATTTTGTTGTCGATCTTTGAATTGAACTCGATGGCGGATTCTTTTGGTTTTTCGAATATCCCATAAATTTCTTCGCCGCCAAATGTCATGTCGTAAATAGCGGTAATCCGCTTCATGCCGTCGGCTTGCAGTTCGTCTATAATTCTGATGCATTCCGGCCTTATCATATTAAAGTTTTGAAAATTTATTAGTTTTTTTGTTCTGTATTGCTCTATCTCTCTACCCTGGCATCCATTTATTCGCAAGCGTCCGCCGGGTTTCAAATACAACATGGCCCTTAAATAAAACAATTTTGCGGCGGCGGCGTTTATCGCATACATAGGAAGCGAATATAGTGCAAGCCCTTCGTCGAACGTTTCTGCCGAAAATCCCCTGTATGTCACAAAGTCGTCATTGATGGTTTTTACAGGTGAAGGATAATAACCCGGGTGCAGGTCTATGTTCGTAAAATTATATTTTTGCAATATTTGGTGTGTGAAATAAAGTGGGGATTCTCCGCCGCCGATAAGAAGTACATCGGAACCAGCGGTTGGATAAGATGATAAAAGCAACTTGTTTACATATTCATGAAATGGCCGTTCACGGTTTTGTTCGCACAGTCTGTTTGTTTTGTGTTCTGTTGTGTCGTAGTTATAATTCATAAAGGAATTATATTGCAAATGGGGCATTTGTCAATATGACTTTTGATTCTTGGGGTCGAAAGATATCGGATTTAAGATATAATTTTTGCATTATGCAGAAAAATCGCAAAAATTCCCTTGAAAATCGATTCGGTTTACATTATATTAACCCAAGCCAAATAAAGGAATTTCCTATGAATTATCCGTATATGCCCAAATCCACTGCGTTGTGGCTGGTTGAAAATACCTCATTATCCTTTGAACAAATTGCTGATTTCTGCGGTTTGCACGAATTGGAAGTCAAATCAATAGCCGATGCCGAAACACATAAAGTCCAGGGTTTGGATCCGGTTTTATCGGGTCAGATAGCGCGTGATGATATAAAGCGTTGCGAATCCGATCCGACTGCGCGGCTTGTTTTGCTGGAAAGCATCGTTATGGCTCAGAAATCCCAGAATAAAAAAGGTGTCGGATATACCCCGATGTTGCACCGCCAAAATCGTTTGGGTGGAATTTTGTGGATTGTGAAGAATTATCCTGAGCTGACCGATGGCCAGGTTGCCCGCCTTATGCGCAGCACCAACCCAACAGTGGCAAGCGTCCGTAACAAAACGCACAAGAATTATTCCAACATCCATATTCAAAGCCCGATAGTGCTGGGTCTGGTTTCGGAATCAGCACTGCACGAAGCTGTCGCCAAAGCGCGGAAAAATTCATAAATTTTTAAGGTTTCATGATGCCCAAACACATCGACGAAGCGACCAAATTTTTAATAGAATCGTTGCCTGAACACTTGCGGCGGCTTGCCGAAAGTGCCACCGATGTCGGATACATGTCGCATGTAGAGTTCGATGCCGCGATTGAATCCGATGAAATTCCGTCGAACGAAAAAGATGAAGTCCTGTCGTTTTTCCAACAGGATCTTGGACTGGAAGTCATAGAGAGTGCCGTGTTTTCGCGTGGCGACGAAAGATATGATGATTATGAAGAAAATCCCGGGGCAAAGCACGATAAAAGCCGTAATTTTTTGAACAGTGATGCAGAGCAAGTAGATGTCGGTGATGAAGACTATGAACATTACGCCCGCCAATTGGAACGCAGTACCACCGGTGCCCTGACGCTGGGGGTTCAGGATTCCGTTCAATCTTATTTGAAACAGATCGGAACAGTGCAGCTATTGACTGCAATAGGCGAAGTAGCGATTGCCCAGCGTATCGAAGCCGCAAACCGGCTGGTTGTTTACGGTCTTTGCGAATCCCCGATGACCATACGTGCCATGCTGGATTGGTATGCACAGTTGCTGGCGGACGAAATAAAGTTGCGCTATATCGTGAATCTGGAAGTCATGTATTCGTCTGACTCTGAAAAAAAGTCACTTGTGGCATTGGTCGATACCCTGAAAGCAAAGGGTGTAGAAGATGTCGAAGACCTTGACGATGAAGATCTGGAAGATGAAGAGCTGGGCGACGAAGAAGAGGAAGAAGACACCGCCGATGAAGACGGGGTAAGAAAGGAAGAGACCCCGCGCGGGACAAGTGGCGTTCCGGTTCCGATAATGGAAGAAACCTTGATGCCGATGATGTTGGATCTATTTGCGAAAATAAAGCGCATATTCAACCAGATGGAAAAGTTGCAGAAACAGCGTCTTGAAAATCTGGTAAAGTCGGCAAAACCGGATGAAGTGCTTGAAAAGAAATATGCAAAATTGCGTCTGGAATTATTTGAATATGTAAGCAAAATCCGCCTTAGCGATGACCGTATTAACGAGATTCTATCCAACCTGACCGCACGCAATGCCTGGCTTATGGGATTAGAGGGCAAGATGTTGCGTTTGGGATTGGCGATGAAGATAAAGCGTGACGAATTTTTGGTCGAATGGATGGGCAACGAATTGAACAAGAACTGGGTAAAAAAACTGCATAAAAGCAAGAATCAGGTTTGGGTAAAGTTTGCCGCTAAGCATGAAAAAGATATATTGAAAATCCAGGATGACATTACCAGCATTGCAATCGAAACCGGCCAGCCGACGGGCGAATATAAAAAGGTCGTGGAACTTGTTCGCAGGGGTCAGGCAGAGGCCGCACGCGCAAAACGCGAAATGATAGAAGCCAATCTGCGCCTTGTTATAAAATTTGCAAAAAAATCGTCCAATCGTGGATTGGGTCTTGATTTTTCCGATCTGGTACAGGACGGCAACATAGGCCTTATGAAAGCGGTCGATAAATTTGATTATCGTTTGGGAAACAAATTTTCTACATATGCCACCAACTGGATACAGCAGGGGATTTCGCGCAGCATAGCGGATCAAGCGCGTACCATCCGCATACCGGTGCACATGATAGATAATATTCACAAGATACAAAAAGCCAGCCGACAATTCATGCATAAATACGGCCGCCAGCCGACAGCGGAGGAATTATCAAAGATAATATACCTGCCGGTGGAAAAGATACACAAAGCTCAGAAAGTAAATCTGCGCCCCATTTCATTGGAAGCCCCGGTGGGCAGCGAGGATGACAGCAGCCGTATAGAAATAATTGCAGACGAAACTGCGAAAAATCCGTTCGTATCCGCCGCACAAAAGAATTTGCGCAAGATTGTCACACAGATTCTATCAGAATTGGATCCGAAAGAAGAAACGGTTATACGTCAGCGTTTCGGAATGTCTACCAACAAGACAAGTACACTGGAAGAAGTCGGGGAATATATTGGTGTCACGCGCGAACGTATCCGCCAGATAGAACAAAAAGCACTGAACAAGTTAAAGCACCCTACCCGCGCCCGAAAACTTCGCAGCTTTTTGGAAGAGTAAGCCATACAATTTAAAATAAAATCCGCAGATAACTGCGGAAATTCATGGTGGGTTGTACAGGATTCGAACCTGTGACCCAGTGATTAAAAGTCACTTGCTCTACCAACTGAGCTAACAACCCAAACTTTGTCCCCAAAGCATGCAATGCAAATGGCGGATGGCATGGATTTTGACATATTTATACCTGGATGTCAAACATAAATTGTTTTTTATTGACAGGGTGTTGGCTAATTTTTTACAATATTAACCATAGCGGGAGACGGAGAGAAAAAAGGAAGAAAGGACTTTTGTAATGCGTGCAAGAATTTCCGACACAATGCTGTCCGGCGAGATTATAAAACTCGAACTTACAATCCCCAGGTTGGGAAATCCCGATAGCAAACCCAATTTGATTATAAAGCCGTATGATGAAAAACACGTGTCAACGCGCAGCTATGACATTCATCTGGGAGACAAGCTTTTGGTATTTAAATGGGGGTTGCTTGAACGTTTTTGTAATTTAGTATGCCCCTCTAAAATAGCAATTGATCCCACGACATTCCCGAACCCACAGCCAGTACGTATAAAAGAAATAGATATATCTAAAAAACCGTTCGTTTTAAAGCCCGGAAGATTCGCGCTTGGGACAACTTTGGAATATTTTGAAGTATATAACCATGCCTTGCAGATTGATGGTACTTCAAAGCTGGCGCGCAGTGGATTATCCAACCATCAGACTGCCGGTTGGACTGATGTTGGATTCTGTGGAGAGATAACCCTTGAATTTTCTACGTCGTATCCCATAAAGCTTAGCCATGGAATGAAAATAGGCCAAATTTCATGTCATCCGGTCAGCGAACAACACAATAATTACAAGGGTACGTTTCGCGGCCAGACCGGCCCGACCCTTCCCTGGACACTTAAACAAGTCCAGAGATAGGGGGCAATGCACAGGATGTCGCGGCCAGAATTATAACCAAAACGGCTCTCGTAAGAGAGCCGTCATGCTTGCCGTTGCATGTATGACGGCAACTGCGTTGCCGTGCCCGCTACTTTAATTTCTGTGTCCACTCGTTATCCGGGAAATTAATGCGCAACATTTCTGCATATCCCGTCGACTGTTCGGGGATGCCGATGGCTTTATATGTTTCGGTAAGTCTGTACAATGCTTCTGGGGTCATTACCGTTTCTTGGGCACCTATGATTATGGATTGTAATTGTTCTATGGCACTGGGCCAGTTTTGACGCGCCATGTCGCGTCGCGCCGAATACATTATCTTTCCGGCGATATAGTTCTTTAAAATCAGAATCTTGTTCCTTGTATTTTCGGTATAGGGGCTGTTCGGGAATCGTTCGACCAGTTGTTGAAAAGTATTCAGTGCATGAGCCGACATTCCGGGTTCCCGTCTTACGTCTGATACTTGGCGGTAATAGCTCATCCCGCGAAGGTAAAGCACATACGGTACATCCCCGTGTCCGGGATGGAATCGCATGAATCGGTCGGTAATTATCAGTGTATTTGCAAAGTCATCATCCATATATGCGCTGTATGCCGCCATTACCAGGGCATCCGCAGCCCAGGGGCTGGCCGGATGGGTTCTTTCCGCATTCTGGAACTCTTCGGATGCCTGGCTGTAATTTCTGCGATTAAACTGGCGATAGGCTTCGTTATAAATTTCCGTCAGCGGTACTTCTGGCACAATTTTATCCCCGCCACAGGCGAAAAGTGAAAAGCAAACGGCAAACAGTAAAAGTACTCTTTTAATCATGTTGGAAAGTATAATACGCTGGGTTATAAAATAAAAGCGGAAAATTTAATTGTTATCGTCATGCCTGCGGCGGCAGACATCCATTGCACGATACAAATATGTATTCGCGGGCAAAGCCCGCGAATAGTAATACCGGGCTTGTAATACAAAATTACTTTAAGAACTCGATACAGTCTTTTTCAGAACGATTTTCGTTTGTCCAATCGGATTCCTGGTATCCAAGCAAGGCGTTGCCGTTCTTGGTTACTTTATACACACATTCTTTATTACCGGATTTTATGGTGCGATCTGTGGAATAAGAATAGCAACCTGTTAAAATGACGGCAATGGCGGCGAACAACATATATTTCATAGGATTCTCCTTTTTGTTTGTTAAGCCGGATTTACCATAGCAAAAGAAAAAAATTCCATCAACAGAAAAGTCTTGATTGCTTTTCCTTGCATAAGACTATATGATTAACACTATGTCACTTTCTGCCAATATTTTTAAAATAGGCGCGTGGACGGGGCTTTCCCGTGTTCTTGGTTTTGTGCGTGACCTGTTGATTGCGAATGTTTTGGGTGCGGGTCGGTTGTCTGACATATTTCTTACCGCGTTCAGGCTGCCCAACCTGTTCCGTGATCTTTTGGGCGAAGGCGCACTTTCCCTGGTTTTCGTTCCAATGTTTGCTTCTCATAAAAACCGTAATAAAGCTGGGGCGTTGTTTGCCAGCAATGTTTTTTCTTGGCTTATGGCTATTTTGTTGGTCATTACCGTGATTGCCCTTGTCGCAATGCCGTTGATTATATGGGGTATTGCGCCCGGATTTGCGGACGATCCCGGAAAGATGTATATGACGGTACAGGTTTCGCGTATTTTGTTCCTGTACGTTATTCTGGTATGCGGCATAGCGTTCCTGTCTGGAATCCTTAACGCATTTTCCGACTTTGCGCGTGCGGCCATGATGCCTGCGTTGTTGAATGTTTTTATGATCGGCGGGCTTGTCCTTGCGATACATTTGGATGCCGGAGAAAATGCCATTTATATCCTGTCTGGTGCGGTGCTGTTATCCGGGGTCACCCAATTTGCTATATTGTGGCAACGGCTTCGTGCGCGGCGGTTTGGCCTTTGCATTGTTCGTCCGCGCGTAACCCCCCAGATAAAAACAATGGTAAAGCGCATAGGCCTTGGCTTTGTCGGATCTGGATTTTACCAATTGAATATCCTTGCAGGAACATTAATAGCTTCGTATCAGTCTGGTGCCATATCTTGGTTGTATTATTCGGACAGAATGGTACAACTGCCGTTTGCCGTCATAGGGCTGGCGGCGG
This sequence comes from Alphaproteobacteria bacterium, assembly GCA_009777955.1. Lineage (GTDB taxonomy): Bacteria > Pseudomonadota > Alphaproteobacteria > Rs-D84 > Rs-D84 > WRKW01. The sequence continues at coordinate 49,556 of WRKW01000002.1, forward strand.
GAACTGTATTGCTGACAAGTATTTCGGATGCGCTGGCGACAAAGGACTTTAACAGGGTTTATGACTATCAGAACAAGGCTATACGCAGTACGATGATGCTTACGCTTCCTTGTATGGCGGGGTTGTTTGTGCTGGCGCGGCCAATAATGGGTCTTTTATTCGAACATGGTGCCTGGACTTCGGAATCCACGCTGGCGGTTGCGTTTGCCATTATGATACAGGTTTTTGCCCTGCCCGCCATGACGACAAGCCAGGTGTTCGGCCGGACTTTATATGCGGCCCAAGATGTCAAGGCCCCCGTGAAGATAAGTATCATATCGCTTATAATTGGAATAGTGACCATGTTTGCCCTGGTCGGGTTCATAGGATACCTTGCCGTACCGGTTGGTACCGTATTGGCCGGATATCTGCGCGCCGTCTGGTTAAGGACTGAATGCCGGCGACGCGGCCTGTTCCGCATGCAGCGTTCTACTAACTTTGCTGTATTTATGTTTGGTATGCTGTCGATAGCAATGGGGGCGGGTCTGTGGTGGGCTATGTCGGTTGGGATTATAACAGGAATCTGGACGCTTGCGCTGGCGATTATTTTGTCGGGCTGTGTATATTTGCCGATGGCATTATTTGTGGATAGAAAAATCGGCTGAAATTTTTCACTTTTTTATAACTCCTTTTTATGATAAAATGCAAGTGTGAAAGGAAGGAGTAAATCAATGAATATAAGGAAATTAATATCACTCGCTATTTTGCCCGTCGTGCTGGCGGCATGCGGTGGCGGCGAAAGTATAAACGATTATAATCATCCGATGCTGGCCGAAGAATCGCTAGGCGGCTCTTACACAAGTGTCAGCAATAATGCGCCCTATCTGATGGCTCCGGGGGCAAGGTATTACCTTGGAAGCCCGTACCAGCTGGAAGGCGTACAGTATGTTCCGGCGGAAGATTTGTTCTATAACCAAACCGGCATTGCTGGGATAATTCCGAACGAAATGAACGGGGTTCAGACCATCAACGGCGAAACTTTCAATGCAGATCAATTACTTGGGACAAGCAAGACATTACCATTGCCAAGCATAGTAAGGGTTACGAATTTGGATAACGGTCGTTCAGCGGTCTTGCGTGTGAATAATCGTGGTCCGTTTGTGAATTCCCGGATTATGGACGTATCGCCTGCGGCGGCGCGTCAACTGGGGATGGGCGGCCAGACCAAAGTTCAGATTCAGATTTTGGCCGAACAATCGACCCAGGTAAAGAATGCGACATTGGGTAATGTTGATGTTTCTGCTGTGGAAATGGCTCCGCCACCACCACCGGCCACCGCACCTGAATCATCGGGCGGGCCGTATGCTGTCCAGCTGGGGGCATTTCATTCCGAAGACAGCGCACAGTCGGTTGTCCAAAAGGTTGCGTACATAGGAAGGGCGACGGTTGTCTATGAAGATGATCTTTATAAAGTTCGCATAACCGGCCTTGATGCATCTGCTGCGCGTAATACCATAGATACATTACGCAGAAACGAAGCGATGAGCCCGGGTCTGTTAATGAACGGCCGATGGGTGAATGCCGACTCTATATAATAAAAACGTGGCGAAAAAGCCACGTTTTTTCTTATTTATCTTATTCGAATTGGTGTGATAATCTTGCGGTAAAACCACCTGCATGTGCGGGTCGATAAATTAATAATCGATGATAAATAGAAATTCTACCGACTAATGACTATCGACTACCGACTATCAACTTGAACCTTGATTTCCCGTTTCCCTGTGCTATCCTGTTATTTATGAATCAAACCAGATCCGGTTTTGTCGCAATTATCGGCCCCACAAATGCGGGCAAGTCTACATTGATGAATCACATCATGGGACGCAAAGTATCTATTGTTTCGCACAAGGTTCAAACCACCCGCACCCGCATGCGTGCGGTAAAAATGATTGATGATACACAGCTGATTTTCGTTGATACCCCCGGTATATTTAAACCTGCGCGGCGGCTTGACCGCGCCATGGTTGCGGCGGCGATGGATGCAATATCCGATGCGGATGCAGTGCTTCTTTTAATCGACGCTACAAAGGGGGTTACCGAAACAATAAAAGAACTGGTGAAAAAAATCAGCAATCGGCAATCAGAAATCAACAATATGTTCGCCGTTATCAACAAAACCGATGCCGTAAAAAAACCTGATCTTTTGCCCATAGCGGCAGAGCTCTCCGCGCTGGCAAATTTCCATACAATATTTATGATTTCCGCAACAAAGGGCGATGGTATTGCAGCCATGCTGGAATCGATTGCCGCAGTCATGCCGTCTTCCCCTTATTTGTTCGATCCGACTGATGCGCCGGATGTTCCGGATGAACTGTACCTTGCCGAATTGACCCGCGAAAAAATTTACAAATATGTTCACCAGGAATTGCCATATCGTATTCATGTGGTAACGGAAAAGGTCGACAAAGGAACGGACGGAGTTTTGGAAATTTATCAAAAAATAGTTGTGAATTCCAATAATCATAAAAAGATAATCGTTGGCAAGGGTGGCGCACAGCTTAAACAAATCGGTATGGCGGCACGACTGGATATTCAGCATCAGTGGAATGTTTCCGCCCGCCTTCATCTTTTTGTACGCATAGAACCGGATTGGGAAAATAAGCGCGAAAATTATGAAGAACAAGGTCTGGAATTCAAGAATTAAATGCTTATCTCTGAATTTGATTTTCAGCTATCAGAAGAATTAATTGCCACACGTCCATTGTCACAGCGTGATGCCAGCCGGATGTTGGTGGTTAATGCACCCATCCATGGAAAAAAAGACACGGGTGATTTATTTCAAGACAAATATATTTTTGACTTCATTTCTTATATTAAACCCGGTGACGTTGTTGTATTCAATAATTCAAGGGTAATTCCCGCGCGGTTCACAGCAACCGACAAAGATGGCACGGGATATGAAATAACTTTGCATACCAACCATTCGGATAAAACGTGGTGGGGATTATGCAAAAAATTTAACAAAATTGATATTGGCGACGAATTGATACTGGCGGATGACACACGCATAAATATTATTTCAAAAGATGATGAAAGCGGATTGTTGTTAAAATTTGATTGCGATAACGAATTTGCTTTGTTGGAAAAAATTGGCAAGATGCCCCTGCCCCCCTATATGAAACGCGACGATGATGCCGATGACCGTGAGCGTTATCAAACCGTATATGCCGCATCGCCGGGTTCTATGGCTGCGCCGACGGCGGGTTTGCACTTCACCCGGGAACTTATTGCCGCGATTAAAAATGCCGGTGCGGCGGTTGTTAATGTAACTTTACATGTTGGCGCGGGAACCTGGGCACCGGTAAAATCCAACGATATTACAAATCACAAGATGCACAAAGAATGGGGAACGATTACGCCCGGACAGGCGGATATAATCAATCATGCCCGTGCGAATGGTAAAAAAATTATTGCGGTTGGTACGACAAGTATGCGGTTGCTTGAAAGCGCGGCGGATAATTCCCGTGATGTAAAATCCTTTTGCGGTACTACAGATATTTTTATAACGCCGGGGTATGATTTCAGGGTTGTCGACATATTACTGACCAATTTTCATCTGCCGAAATCGACACTGTTCATATTGGTGTCGGCATTTGCTGGATTGCCAGAAATGCACGCTGCATACTCGCACGCTATTGCGAAAAAATATCGTTTCTTTTCCTATGGCGATTGTTGTTTGTTATTCCGAAAAAACCTTGAATTTGTGATTTAGTTATCGTTATTCCTGCCTTATGCAGGCATGACGGCTCTTTTAAAAAAGCCGTTTAGGATATAATTTTATTCTGGAAATTCCAACTGTCGCGGCACATATCAGACAAATCTTTTTCCGCGCGCCAGTCCAGTTCCGTCACTGCCTTTGACGGATTGGCGTAAATTATCGGCGCATCGCCCGCACGGCGGGGTTTTATAGCAAATGGAATTTTTTGCCCAGTCACTTTTTCAAACATACGAATACATTCCAGAACGCTGTATCCACGACCGGTGCCAAGATTGTATATTGATAATCCACCAATACGTTCCAAAGCCTTTATATGACCTTTTGCCAAATCCGCAACATGTATATAGTCGCGTATAGCTGTGCCGTCCGGTGTACCGTAATCATCCCCGAATACGCCCAGTTGTTCCAGTTGGCCGGCTGCCACACGCATAATAAAAGGAAATAGATTATTCGGGATGCCGCGCGGATTTTCACCGATAATACCGCTTTCATCTGCGCCAACCGGATTAAAGTAACGCAATAACGTGATATTCCATCCATTGTCCGCTGCCCAAATATCACGCAACATATTTTCTTGAACCAGTTTTGTATATCCATACGGGTTAAGTGCCGATAACGGGGAATCTTCGGTAACAGGCAGAGTTTCCGGCATTCCGTACACGGTCGCACTGGACGAGAATATAAGATTTCTGCAATCGGCATCCTGCATGGTTTTCAAAAGGTTTAACGTAGAAATTAAATTATTCCGGTAATACAACAGCGGACTGGCGACGCTTTCACCAACCGCCTTTAATCCGGCAAAATGCATTACAGCATCGATTTTCTGGTCACGGAATATATTTGATAATGCCGACATATCCAATATGTCGCATTCGTAAAATATGACTTTTTGTCCGGTTATTTGTTCTATGCCACGCACACTATCGATAGAAGAATTGGACAGATTGTCGACGATCACGACCCTGTGGCCGGATCTTAAAAGTTCTGTCGCAGTATGGCTTCCGATGTATCCGGCACCGCCGGTAAGGAGAATTTTCATATTGTGTTACCATCGCTTTGCCCGATAAAAACTGGTGCCGGTGGTCGGATTTGAACCAACGACCTTTCGCTTACGAAGCGACTGCACTACCACTGTGCTACACCGGCACGGATTCTATTATACATAAGCAATGCCGTATTTCAAGCGATTTTACCTGTATGGACTATTTAAAAAGCTATTCGCGGGCTTTGCCCGCGAATGGTTTATATAAACATTGGATTCCCACCTGCGCAGGAATGACGGCAACGAAGTTGCCGTTAAGAATATGTCCGCGAAACTGTTGCTCCCCTTCTCTTGACATATTCTTTTATATGAAATATAGTTGCCATATACAGAGAGAAAACATAAAAGGAAGACACAATGTCAAAATTTACCAAAGCTGATGTAAACAATTTTGATTTTGATACCCCCATTGCAGATGGCAAGACAAAAAAAATATGGCAGACGGTTCATCCCGGAATAGTTGCTTTCGAACAAAAACCGGATCTGGTCATGGCCAACGGCACAAGCGTAATGACGGCAGAACCGGAAAAAGCCGCTATTTTGGTAAATTATTTGAATATCCAGAATAACAATATATTCAACTATTTGAACTCGTTGGGTTTTGCCACTACGTACCAGGGATTCAAAGACGGATTTTTGTTTCATAAAGAATGCGCGCCATTGAAAATAGAATTCGTGGTACGCTTTGCCGCATGTGACAATGCCAGCCTGTTAAAGCGAGAGCCGGAAAAATACGCGCTTTGGGATGAAAGCAGTAATTCTTATAACACCGATAAAGCAAACCGTAAATACTTTAACGAAGACGGAACGATTATTACATTTGCAAGTCCGATTTTGGAAAGTTTTCATAAATATCCATTGGTAATTACCGAAAACGGCATCGACATGATTCCCGAATCAAAGGCAAAGGAACATCCGCGTTATTTCAGAAACGGCAAAATGACAGAGTTCATGAATGAAGATCCGATACTTATAACCCCACCGGATAATAAAGTTGTATGGCATGTGCATAACCAAAAAAAGCCGGTTGTTCCCGGAAAACCGCTGGCGATTATAGATCGTCGTGCCAAAGAATTATATGATGCAGGTAACGGAAATATCAAATTTGTACGCCGTTTGGATCAGACCGAATGCATATCTTACAGTGACGAACTGGGGCTGCAGCGACAAACATTGGAAATTGCCCAGGCGATTGATTATGCATGCCGCAATACTATGTTCAAAAAGACCGAATTTGACGGGAATGGAAATATTGTATTTTTGGGCGAAGAAAAACCGTTCAATGTAATTGATATAAAGTTGGAGTATGGAATAACTGCGGACGGTTATGCCCTTACCGATGATATTGTTACCAGTAATGCACGTTTTGCATGGGGCGGACTGCCAACTATGTCTTTCAAAAAAATGTTCAAAGGTGCGTATGTACCCCCCGTATTCCAGAATGCCAATGATCTTCCGGAACATCTTTTGACCGCTGCGATGTTTACAGCCGGTACGGAACACTTTTCAAAGGCAAGACAGGGCTATCTGTCCAAAAATATCGGCAGATAAATATAACCTATTTTTAACGGCAACTTTGTTGCCATTATTCCTGTACATGTAGTATTTCGTGGACGGAATTATAACCTGAACGGCTCTTTTAAAAGAGCCGTCATGCTTTCCGTTTTTTGAATGAATAATGAATAATTAATGCGTCGCGCAAAGCGCGACACCGCCCCCAACATTGTCACTCCGGCGCATGTGGATTAAAGTTTGAAGCGAGTCATTTGATTTTTACAAAAGTGACAAACAGAAATAAAGATACTTAAATCGAATATTGTTTAATACCCCCATTTCCACATAGTGGGCATGTCGTCGTAATCGCTTAAATTATACGAATTTGAATAACAGTATGCGACATCGTAAAGGCCTGCGTTTGGCCATGCCTGATATATTGGTATGGAAACACCATCCTTGTCCCTTGTGGTGGCCGATGATCCCGTAAGATGGAAACAATTTTCGAACGTTCCCAAGTATCTGTCTACTCTATAGTCATCCCATATCTGATATACCCCGCCGAACATCCAATTTTTGACATTAGAACAATAAACATCATCTTCGGCTAACCGCCATTCACAATAATTATTTGTTTCGCAGAAATTGCATTGGTAACCGTCAAATAGATTATTTAAGAAAACGGTTGGAATGTGATATGCGCCGGATCCATATTGATTATAACAATAATGTATACTACCATAAGTAAGATTTTCTTCTTCCACGGTAATGTAACCATACTGTACGTTAGCTTCAGTCGGTATTCTGACATCGCAATTGTAATAATAACCCGCGTGTTCTGTAAGGGTACTGGGATCAAGAATTGTAAAACCGTAGTATTCGCCAGCCTTATCATTTCCATAACAACTATAGTATCCGTATGTTATAGTAACGTCGTTGGTATAATAAGCATTCCAATATTTACCATTATTATCCGTGCCATAGCACTGATAAAGACCATATTCCCATACGGCACTGTGGGTTGGAATATATATATATTCACCATTTTCATTCGTATCCTGGCAAATCTTAATCTCATAATCCTGATAAACTTCGGTAGTGGTGAAATTTATGGGGGATCCGTTATTGTTATAGTATGTACAAACCTTACGTTCCCAATCGTAGTCCCAATCTGTTGTGTAAAAAGAAGTCCAGATGCCTTGTTCATTGTAATGTTCACAAGCTTTTCGATTTTCATCATAATAAACATTGGTGGTGTCGAAGGTGATGGAATTACCAAATTCGTCGCGAACATTGGTATCACATGTCATCAAGTTTTCGTTATAATATACATCATTGGTAACAAAATCGGTTCCATGATTATAGTCATGACATCTGTACGCCTGAAAAACTTCGTCTTCTGTAAAATATCTGCCTCCCCACGAACCATTATCATAGTATCCAGAGCAATAATATGGCGGATTACTATATGAATAGTAAGAGCAGCTCCAATTATTAACAATATCAAAATAGGATGGATAGCATGGATGATTGCCATCAATACTTAACCAATCTGAAACTTTCCAGCAATTATAATCACCATCGGTACTAAAATAAAAACTCCACGGTTGGTAGCAAGGAATATTACCATTGGTGCTGAATGTACCTTCTGGATGATCTTCGCAATAATGGTTGCCATTTACGCTTAGATATTCATGGTAACCAAGATCATAGCACATATATCCATTAAAAACAAAGCCGTTATTCATAAAATCACTATAACAGTCAAGTCCATTGTTGGTTTTAATAATATTATTGTAGTTGTAATTACAAGGGATATAAGCACCATTTTCAAGAGCGTATAAATAGCCAGAAGAGCTCCAAGCCGTATGACATACATTATGATCTGAATCAAAGAAGCCTTCGTTATTGTAATAACAGTAATCATATTCTCGATATGGATTTACATAACGTTCATTGTGTTTTGAACAATTACTTCCGCCGTCATAACTGCTACAGGTATGAACTGAAGTCCAATTCTGAATTCCATCGAATAAACCGGCACCTATGCTTGTGATATTGGTATTCGCGAAAGTCGAAGCAAACATGCCCTCTGCCGGTGGCCCTATGATATTGGAAAATAGATTACCGGGTACTTTGCCGGTAATATTTCTTGCGCCAGAAAATGTGCCAAGGAACATATATGATGCCGGTGACCCGAAAAGCGTACCGAATATATTGTGCGGGATTGTTCCGGTAAGTCCGCTGCAACCAACAAATGTGCCATAGTACATGGAACTTGCTGGCATACCATTTACCCCAGAAAATAACGGCGGTAATGCATACGGTTGCGAGTTCTCGCTGGTAAGGCCGCGGCAGTTTCTGAAAGTTTCATAGAACATACTATCTGCCGGTGCGCCATTAATTCCGGCAAACAGGTTTGCAGGAATTGAACCGGTCAATCCTTGACAATTCCAGAATGTCTGGCTGAACATACTGCTAGCAGCCGATCCTGTAAAAGTTCCGAACAATCCCGGTGGGATTGAACCGGTCAGGCCAGTGGCATGGTAAAATGTAGAGCTGAACATACTATTCGCTGGCACACCATTGATTCCGGCGAATAATGCGCCGCCTATACCGGTAAAGCCGGTGTAAGCGAATGTACCACTAAACATACTAGACGCTGGCGCACCTTTTATTCCTTTGAACAGATCTTTTGGAATAATTCCCGTTAATCCATAAACATTCCAAAATGTACTACTGAACACGCTGTCTGCTGGTGGTCCATCAAGTCCCGCAAATAAATCTTCTGGAATTTCGCCAGAAAGTCGGGCTTGAGAAAACGTGCCACTGAACATACCAGACGCTGGCGCGCCGGTAATACTTGCGAACAGGCGGTTTGGAAGTGTTGGGGGGGGAAAATTCCATCCATAATTTTGTCCTAAATTACCAAATGTGTACGCAAACATACTGCTTTTTCCCGTACCTATGACACTTTCAAACAATGTTCCCGGAATTTTTCTTAAAGCATTGCAGTAGAAAGTTTGATAAAAACTTGGTATCTCGGCATTGGTGGTGCCAAGTATTGGGAACAGGCGACCCAAATCTCCACATATATCTCTCATTCTTGTATCCGTATTACAATTATTTTGCCACCATCCGACGTAATTATGATTTCTTGCGAAACTGATTGCTGGTGTCGAGCTTGATAAATTATATGCCGTTGCCCCCCCACCGATACCGACGGTGTAATTGCCCGGTACCCTATATGTTCTTGAATACATTCTTTCTTCTGTGTCGGTTTTTTTTATCACGGTTATTCCGTTCCACTCTTCGCCTTCTGCTTCGCGATCGCCCCAATCTATGCAAAATTCCCCTTTGGCTGAAATGGTAAAGTGGAAAAATCCGCCGGATGGTACATCTTCAAGTTTTACAAAAAATTTGGGCTTACATTCGACCAATTTTTCGATGCCTTCAATTACCGTGGCACCGTTTGTGGCGGTTTCGGTTGAAAGGACGTGGTCGCAGAAATTGCTTCTGTTCGCTGGACCGCCAATATGTTCGTTTATCCGGTCGATTGTGCATAAAAGAAACTTCATGTTCGATACGGCTTTCCATACTACGTCATTGCCCGCTTCCAATGATACGGGAAAGGCACAATCACCATCCAGACACATTGTTTTGGTTGATCCTACCTTGTGCTTTATGTAATCTTTCACAAGCTGGTTATTCGCAATTTGACAGCTTTGGGTCGCGGAATGCAGATCTGGTTTCTCATAGATATCGCCGGGCATTACAACGGATGGAATATCTGGAACATTGTTAAGACAATCCGGGGATACGAACCCGATATCTTTTACCACTTCGCATGTGTCCCAGTCAACGATATATTTCGCCCATGCATGCGGCGCAAACAGTATGAATGACAGGCAAACAGCAAAGAAAAAGGAATACTTTTTCACGAACTTTTCTCTCTTGTTTTGATAAACGTAGCAAAATGGAAAATTTATATCAACAGGAAAATTTACGGCCGGTCATTTAGCCGGTAGTCGATAGCCGATAGTCGGTAGTCGGTAGAATTTTCCGTTTTTTGAATGAATAGTGAATAATGAATAATGTATGTATCGTGCGCTTTGCGAGACATCACCCCCAACATTGTCACTCCGGCGCAGGCCGGAGTGGGACTTAAAACCGCAACGCAAAGCGTTGCCAACCAGCCCAGGTCGCGTTTTGCGCGATTAGATGTACTTCCCCGGACTTATACTTATATTTTTCTCTTGCCTTGTCGGTTTGTATTTCGCTATCATGCCGCGAAAAGGAGAAGCCAAATGAGAAAAATTTCAATATTCTGCACCCTGTTTTCCGTGCTTTGTATATCTTCGTATGCTGCCCGGGAAATTACAGTTTACCATTCCCCGAACTGTATGTATTGTCATCATGCGATTGACTTTATAAATGACAACCTTGTGAATGAATACCCGGATCTGATTGTGACACAGGTAAATGCCGCCCTGCCCGCCAATGGCGAAACTTTCCGTGCGGCGGTCAGAAAATGTGACCTGTCGGGATTTGGTGTTCCATTGGTTGTAATCGGCGACAGATGTTTCCAGGGATTTTCTGCGGCAACTGGTGATGAATACCGTAATGTCCTTGAAGCCATTGTTCCAGAAGAAGTCGCGGCCGCTGGACAAGGTTTGATTGCCGATGAAACAATGGGTATGGAAACAGAAACTGTTCATGCGGTACAGACCCCGAGTAATGATGCCCGCATTGGCAAAACCCCGGTTTTCCTTTATGCTTTATTCGGAATATTCCTTTTGGCACTGGGGACAGTGTTGTTGGCAAAAAAAAGACGCAAGGCGTGAAGCGTGAGTTCGTGAAGCGTAAGACGTAAGACGAAAAAAATGGCAGTAATGGAAGATTTGGATGTTTATAAACTAGCATATCAGATTGTTCTGAAAATATATAAACTGACCGCACAATATCCGAATGATGAAAAATTCGGATTAATATCGCAAATGCGTCGCGCTGCAATATCAGTAGTTTCCAACTTGGCCGAAGGCGGGGCAAGAATAACTTATGGAGAGCAAAGGCACTTTGTTGGAAATGCTAGGGATTCTATTGTAGAATTGCGTACTCAAGTATGGATATCTAGAGATATCGGTATTATGTCAAAAGAAGATTCGGTTGATATCTTGAATGATATTGAAAGAACAAAAATGATGATGAACGGATTGTTAAAAACAATAAAATAAACCAAAGGAAAGATTGTGCTTCGTTTTACGCCTTACGCCTTACGAACTCACGTCTTATAAAACCATGTTCGACCTTACTATTATTGACTATATTTATATCGGGGTGCTTTTGGCATCGACCGTTTGGGCTTCTATACGTGGTGGGGTCTATGAAACCGTGACCATGATGGCATGGGTTGTGGCGGCATTGGTGTCGCGCTTTGCATCCCCGTACCTTAACGAAGTATTCCAAAGCTGGTTCGGGTTGGCAGAACCCACCATAGGGACGCTTGTGGCGGCGTATTTTATAGTGTTTTTTGTTATATTGCTGTTATTCAGCATGTTTAACCAACGGCTTCGATGGAGTGTCCAGCAAAGTATGATGAGCCTTACCGATCATACATTCGGCATAGTGTTTGGGCTTGTCCGGGGCGTGGTCGTCATGGGTTTTGTGTATTGGGGAATGCTTTGGTATTATTCGGACGGGCCATTGCCCAGTTTTATGTCGGATGCGCGATCCAGGCCGCTTATGCAGCTTACAGCTGTAAAAATGCACCAATGGTTCATTCCCGGTGAGAACAAGCTGTTGGATGACGACATGACTGGTGAACATTCGGCCCAGGAAGTTTATGAAAACCTGATTAACCCGATGGTAAAAAGAAAAGATACGGATGAACACGAAATAAATCTTGACCCGGATGCTTTGCCATCTTCTGAAAACATTGGCACCGGTTACCGTGATTCCGAACGTGACTCGCTTGAAAACAAACTATTACAGCTGGAAAATGTGTTAGAGCAAGATCAAACCGAATAATACGGTATTCGTTTCACGCCTTGTGAACTCACGTTTCACACCAATATAATTTTTCCCTTTCCCTACTTTGCGAAATTTGGTACAATTGGCCTAAGGTGAGAATAAAACATTCATTTTTTGCACTATTGTGCGCCGTGCCGTTTGTTGTGAACGCTGCCCCGGCTCCCAATCCCCGCGCAACCGGCGATCAATCGGTGCGCCAGTCGGCCGACACGGCCGCACCGTCATCTGCTACGATTCGGAAAAGCATGCCTTCGGATTATGTTACCCGCTCTTCTTCTCGTACCGCTGTACAGCCCCGTGCAACTGCAAACCCCGCAGTTCAAAGTCGTGCGGCGGCCATTGGTGCCACGGCAAATCGTGCGCAAATGCCTTCGACCCAACCGGTAATATCGCGTCGTGCGCGATCTGCAACAATGATGCCAGCCGGGGGTCAGGTTTCCCGCGCCGCTACATCGCGTTCTGCCGTTAATCCTGCGATGGCGCGTTCCGCCACTATGCATGGTGGTCGTGCCGGTACAAATCTTTCCCGCGCCGGTGTTGCGCGCGCGCCAACCCCGATATTCGGCGATATGTCCAAAATGGGGGGGGCTTATGCTGCGTGCCGCGAAACCTATGCCACATGTATGGATCAGTTTTGTGCCAATAAAAGCGATGTTTATCGCAGATGTATATGTTCTGAAAAATTCCGTGAATTTGCCGATACGGAAGACGCTATAAAAACAGCCCAAAATATGTTAAGTAACTTTGAAGACGAAAACCTTACTAATGTCAGCCTGTCCGCAGCAGAAGCGGCCAGCCAGTACCAAGCGACTGAGGGCGAAAAAGCCGCCGCGAAATTCAAAGACAAATCCGCCGCCGCGAAAATGCTGGAAAACATAGGCGATATCTTGTCTGGTAAAAGTAAGCCGGACAAAGGGGGCGCATCGAAAATATTGGCACCGATTAACTTTTCCGCCGCGATGGATGATATCTGGGGTGGTGGCGATACTTGGGGTTCCAGCAGTGGTCCGGACGTAGCAGAAATGGAGGGCAAGGCATTGTATGACGAGGTTAATCGCCAATGTTCCAATATGGCAAAATCAGCATGCGAAACCGAAGCGAATTTGCAGATGGTGCGCAGTGCATACGGGATAATGGTGGTTCAGGACTGTAACGCATACCAGAAAGGTATCAACACGATGCGTGACAAGGTTGTAGAGCGTGTGCGTGAAATGAACGTTGCGTTACGCAATGCACGTCTGGAAGATTATCGTTCGCACAATTCGGCATCGGTCAATGAATGTATTGCAAAAGTTCGTGCGGAAATACTTCAACCGACGGCTTGTGGTCCGAATTGGGAAAGATGTCTGGACTTTACCGGAAACTATATAAACGCAACAACGGGCGAGGCTATATTCTCTATGAATTTGTTTCAGTTGTCCAGCCTTATCAATTTACCCGATCTTGGTGCCAAACCTGATCAGGTTACACAAAGATATCTTTCCGAACTGGATGCATTCAGGGCAAAAGGTTTTGTAAAGGGACCACTTGACAGCTGTCGCGATGATGCAGATAATGTGTGGAATTCTTTCAGAATGCAGGCACTTATCGAAATCGCCCAGGCTCAAGATGCAAAGATAAAACAAGTAAAGGATAGTTGTGTTGCGACCATGAAAGAATGTTATGATACGACTAGCGACGGTTTAAAAGATATGGACGATACTACTGCGCAAATGTCGGGTGCGTTGTCCGCGCGCGCGGCGAAACAGATGTGCGCGGACAAGGTAGCCGGTTGCGCAAGTCTTTACTTTTTGCCAAGTCCCGGAAATCCGACACCGCGTGCATGTGAATTCGCAGCCAATGGAACCATTACGAATGCCCAAAGTTGTGGTGCGGCGGCTCTTATTGCCTTTGTATCGGCGGTAGACGATATTAAAATTGAAGAAGGTTGCAAGATGGCTTTGGAAAATTATGTTCAGGATCTTTGCCAACCGGCTTCGGGCGCGACGGGAAGAACTTGGCCGTGGGGATGCGTGTTGCGGGGGATATGGGCAGAGGGTGGAATTGTCGATATGGTTATAAGGCGTGCCAACGATGTATGTTTGGATGTGGCGATGGAAGAACAGCCATATAGATACAGCTATGACAACGATAGCCCAAAATTGATGCAGGGAGATAAAGATTTGACGGACAGTGATGAATATAACGCCAGCGGAGCCATGATTAGTGAAGTATTAGAGAGAATAATCGACGATATCGAGGGTTCGCTTATCTCGCAGATGCAAAAGGAATGCGATACTGTCGGTGGGGTATGGTTACCGACATTGGGGGGGCAGACACTGGATCCTACGTATAAAAACAATGTTTATGGTGGAAGAGAACCGCCAACTGGCACAGTTGGATTCTGTGCCGAGAATAGTACAAGGTTGTTATGCGAAGTATTGAACGAACAAACGGGTGGTAGCGGACTTGTAACATACAGCAGTGCTGGTAATGAATGTGTGTTCCAAGCGGACTATTACAAATATCGTTGCGAAAACGATATGGGCGGAATATGGCAGGACAGCAACTGTTATGTGCAACCATTGCAATAATAGAACCAAGGATAAAAATGGTATGATGAACATTGCCCGGATTTTTGTAATCACTGTTATAATGACAGTTGGCACACCTACTGAATCTAACGCTTTTCTGAAAAAGGCCTGGAACGCTGTCAAAACCACTGTTGCCAATGTGGTCAGTGTGGGTGGTTTAATCAGCGTGTGTAAAAACAATGACTTTACTCATGCCGGTGAAATGTGGTGCTGTGACAAGACTGTAAGCAGCGGTTGCAAATATAACATCAAAAATAATGAATTTGCGTTTCATGAATTTCCCAATATGCGTAAATGTGTTAAAAAGACTGGGTGTAATCAATTTGATGATCCGGCAGAGAGAATTTGCGGTGGAAAAACATTGGCGGAATATCAAGGGGAAACAGTATCCAAAGGAAGTGGTTGTTGGGATTGGACACCGAATACGACGGGTGGTCCCGACTCTGCTGCTGGTGGTTCTGGTGCCGCTGGTGGCGGTGGTGGTTCATCTGCTTCCCCAGAGGATTGCACGGAATTCCAATATTGGACAGGCTCGGCTTGTGCCAATAAAACTTCTGTTTCCCTTGCGAATATGCAAAGTTGCAGAAACGAGAGAGAATTTGTAAATTGCGTAAGTCAGCACATGAAAGGCCCACCCGCCGCAACTTTGCCGACCAGTACCGGAGCCAATGGGTGCCCTTCGAATTCATCCCCTGACTCCAGTTGTGGCAGACAAACTGCTATTGGGTTTCTAAAAAAATTAAAGTCTGACTCGGGTTGTATAAGAAAGGGCGGTTGCAGATGTAATTCCGGGTATAGGGCATTTTTAAACGCATGCAGACCTGGTTAATTCGCATCACCCGCGCTGTTGTAATATATGTGTCAATAATATAATGGCAACTTCGTTGCCGTCCAGGTTAAATTCTATCCACGAGATTATTCGCTATACCGCTTCCGCTATAAAACGTGGCTCTTTATCCGGTTCAATATCTATCAGTTTCACATCTATTATACTGCGCGCTGGAATTATTTCGCCCCTGCCCCCGTTGTTGACGATCTTTATCGGTACATCATGTGTGTCACGCGCGATGTTATTTTTTTCAATCAATACCGAAACCGTTCGACCAACTTGTTCCCGCATAAATTCCAGCATATTTGTCCGTGTCAGTTCGGTAACTATGCGAACGCGGCGTTTTGACTCTGCCGTATCAATTTGATTTGGCATTGTCGCGGCCGGTGTTCCCGGTCGCGGACTGAATGGGAATACATGCAGACGTATCGGTTTTAATTCGTTGATAAGTGCACAGGTTTCATCAAAATATTCTTTTGTTTCGCCCGGAAACCCGCAAATCAAATCCCAAGAAAAAGACACATTATCCGCATATTTCATCAAATCCCGTACCATTTGTGCATTGTGCCGACGACCCATGCGGTATAAAATCGCATCGCTTCCGGATTGCATCGAAAGGTGCATGTGTGGCATCATCCGCATATTTTCGCGCATCATATCGGCCAATGGTCGTAAATCTGTACCGGGATCCAGCGATGACAGCCGTAATCGCCGCAATGTCGGGATATCGGCCAGCAATTTATTACATAAACCGGAAAGCCCGAATTTGTTGTCATCCTGCCAACTATATCCCGCGATGTCCACCCCGGTAAGGACTATTTCACCGTATCCATTGTCCGTCAACGCGCCGGTTTGTGCCAATATCTGTTCGTATGGAAATGATACATTACGACCGCGCAACCGACTTACTATGCAATATGCACAGGAATGATTACAGCCATTTTGAATCTGGACGAAACCTTTTGAAAGCGAAGAATGGCTGGAAAGAAGCGGTGGAATTACATCACAATCAATGCCATAGGCCTTGATATCCATCTTGTCTTTATTTATGATTACCCGTGTTACACCGTCGATTGCCCGAAAATCATCCGGTGCGCGTGTTGCGGCGCAACCCGTTACAAATAACATGGTGCCCGGGTTTTCCCGTGCCAGCTTTCGGATTGCTTGTTTTGACTGACGCTCTGCTTCTTTTGTTACTGTACAGGTATTCACGATAATGGCGCGGGATAACCCCGCTTTCATCAGCATCGCTTTTATCTTTTCGGCCTCCAAAGCATTCAATCGACAGCCCAGAGATATAAAATTTATTTCTTGATTTTTCATTGTTGGTGGTGCATTATAGCGGGACTTTGGAACAATTCAAGAGGTTATGATATGGCTCGCATAACAAATACAGACACATTACCATTCGTAAGCAGTCGTTACGAACTGGGCATGCTTTCGGCACAACGTGTGCGTGATTTGAATGGTGGGGCGGAACCATTGGTTCCGGTCAAAGGTGACAAGCAAACTGTAACTTCCCTGCGTGAAATTGCATCCGGAAAACTGGATATTGATAACCTGCGTCATGAATTTATCCAGTCTTATAAAAATGTACCTGTTGCCAATGATACCGAAGGCGCAATAGAATCAAAGTCCGAAGATCCCCTGTTGAAAGAAATCGATGTGGAATTGGAAAGCGCGATAGTCGAATCCGATGAAGTGATGCCCGTGGAAGAGATTGCTGACGAACCGAAAGAATCGACATCAGATTCCGTGGAAGAATAAGTTTCAGGAGACGTCGCATAGCGGTCTAGTGCGCTCGCTTGGAAAGCGAGTATGGGGGCAACTCCATCGAGAGTTCGAATCTCTCCGTCTCCGCCACCAATTTTCGTTAATTTTTGCAAAGCAAAAATTTAAGAAAATTGAGTGCCCGCCGTAGCTTTAGCGAAGGCTGGGCTGTTGGAGCATCTTTATGTATTTTCAAAGTGAAATTCATCCTGATATTACATGCGTTGGCTATTCAACAGACCTAAAACAGCGTCTTTCAGAGCATAACTCCGACAGCAAATAAGAGATTATGGAAATGACTGCAACAATACACTTAATACATGGTTTTATTGGTTTTGGAAAGACCACAATTGCGAAACAGCTTGCGCACGAATTGCCCGCCGTTATTTTGACCAATGATGATTTTATGGTTCGGTTATATGGACGGAATCCCCCGGCGGACATGTTCCAAAGTTATTATAATCGTGTCGATGATCTAATCTGGGATTTGGCAGAGAAAATTATAAAAGCAGGAACCGATGTAATTATAGACCATGGATTCTGGACCAAAGAATCGCGTGGGGTTGCCCATAATCGGGCAAAGGAAATTACGGATAATGTTGTTTTCCATAATATTCAATGTGATATAGACACAGCCCGTCAAAGCGTATTAGAGCGCACAAAAAGAAACAGGTCAGAGCTGACCATAGATGAAAATGCTTTTGACTTGTTTTATCCACAGTTTCAACCGATAAGTTCAGATGAAAATTATGAAATAATAAACCACGATAATAATCTTAAAGAATGGAATTATGCCGTATACATTTTGCCGGTACGTGAAATTGATGGTAAAAAACAGGTCGCTTTATCAGTTTATAAAACTGAATGGTATTGTGCAATTGGCGGGCGCAAAGATGGTAACGAATCCCCACGTGAAACCGCCATCCGGGAAATGATAGAAGAATTGGGCGACAGTGCAAGATCTGTTATGGATAATGCCATGGAATTTTCAAAGAAAAATATATGCAAGATTCGTGACATTTGGTTCCGTCGCGCAAAAAATGAAGAACATACATATTTTATTGCCCGGGTATCGGCGGATACGGAATTATCGTTTTGTGAAAAAGATAATCCGGGATTTGAAATTGAATGGTTGGATGTCGATGCCTTGGGCGACGCAAATATAATCAAGTTGGATGAAGTGCGTGAATATTATATAGAACATATTATCCCCGCTATAAAATCTGATTCATTTTAAACAATTTATCAGATTTTCCAAATGTTCGTTGGGCGATTTTCCGGCAACTATCACAAACCCCACAATTAGCATATTTGCTGTACAATCTTTTTAAGAAAATCGTCCAGTTTGCCATCATCTTTCCCAACCCAGCAATGGTCACAGTGTTCACAACTGATTGTGATATCGGGCAAATATGTCAATTGGATCAAATAGTTAATTTGCAAATAACGATCTTTTTTATCTAATCCAGTGAATTCTTCCGAAATTCCCAAAAATTTGATCGGCGTTCCTTTTAAATCCACCCCGATTTCTTCTTGGAGCTCTCGAAATAAAGCATCTGTAATTTCTTCATGTTCTTCTACACTGCCACCAGGAAATTCCCAAACCAAGGGAAGAAAGTCTTCTGAGGCACTTCGCTGTAGAACCAAAAATTTATCATTGTGAGTTATAAGTGCACAAGTAGATAATTTGGTTTTTTGGCTCATAATTACCCTTTTGTTTTGCCGAATTGTATATTCGATTCCTTGTTTTTGCAAGTTTTATTTCGAGAGAGATTCAATTGCAAATTCAAAATAGAAGTGCAATATTCCTTATAATTAAAAAGCTACTAGATGTAGGTGAACATATTATCCCCGCTATAAAATCGGATTCATTTTAAACAATTTATCAGATTTTCCAAACGTTCGTTGGGCGATTTCCCGGCATCTACATCTTCGCCAATGTCGTTCAAGGTATTGACCATCATCTGGAATTTTTGTCGTCGTGGTAAAAATTCATCACCGTTATCACCGTATCCGGATAATATGGATTTTGCGCCATCGCCCCAATAATAATGCATATCCCGTGATGGTTCAGCATAATGCGCCGCGCCAAAATCTAATAATCCGGAAATCTTTTTTGCGTCCGCATCAAACATCAGGTTTCCAAAGTGTAAATCACTGTGGCAGAAAACCGGTTGCACCGGATGTTCGGCAGAGAGCCGTTTATAATCATCCGCAGTTGCCATGATTTTCTTAATCTGATCATTTGAAAATAGATTTCTAACTTTATCCAGATACCTGTTGAATACATCCAAACTGTCAATTGGATGCGCAATTTGGGTCAATGGCGATGGATCGCCGCCCGCATCGTGCAGTTGGCGCATAATTTGCCCCAGCTGTGTCAAAATGGTCGCTTTGGTATCCGTGTCATAAGAGTCATGCAATCCTTGCGAATATGTAACACCTGGCAACAAAGTCATCGCCACAATATGTGTGCCATTTTTTGCCGTTCTGTGAAATAATATTTTTGGAATTTGGATGTCCAGCTTGCCCTCTAAAAAATTCAATATCCGTATCTCTTTTTCATTTGTACCAACGACTGTATCGCTGATTGGTGTTGGGATTTTGAAGACAACTTCATTGTTTGCAAGACATACACTGGCATACCATCCCTTGCCCAATAAAGAGAACGTCCGAATTTCAAATTCGGGGAATGTTTCACAAACAATATTTCTCAATTCGCTTAATTCTGGCATTTTTTCATCCTTTTGTTGTCGAATATATAAACAGCAATATCGTCGCATAAATGCGATTGCTATAAACACCCATTAAATTATTTATGGAAATTACAGATATTGAATAGTCAAAGCCCGGCGCATAGGCGTTCAAAGTCTGTTTCGATCTGAATTGTATCGTAATATAATTAAAAGTCAAATTAAAACGATAGATTCTAATTGTGCAGGCACAAGAAATTTTGAAATAGTTGCAATTTGTTTCCCTGTTCTATACAATAACCTAAGACGATGAGTCAATAATATGGAAAATAATAGATTGTATTTAAAGACCCCTGATAAAGACGAACTTTGGTATCGTATAAAGTTATTGGGCGATGCGGACACGATGTCTTTTAATCCGGGCGGATGTTATCACATCACACAAGAACAAGCCGCAGAATGGTATGATCTTTGGATTGGTGTTCCTGGGAAATTTTACGCATATATCACGTTATCGGACGATAATACCTTTGTTGGTGAAGTAAATGTCCATTTTGATGCCGATACCGGTCTGCATATGGTCGGGATTATCATAGAAGAATCCCAAAAAGGGAAAGGATACGCCGAAGAAGCGTTAAGATTGCTCGCAAAATATGCATTCAATGAAATGAAACTGGATAAAATCGCAGACAAGTTTCCTGCAACAAGAATAGCCGCAGAAAAAATTTTTACAAAAGTCGGATTCGTTAGACAAGGCGATGATTTATTAGTTTTAAAAAAGGCCGATTTTGAGACTGCGATTTGAGAATGGCTTATCAGGCGCGCGCACGCAATTTTGTGGTAAATAACTATGATTGGCGAATTATAACGAATAAGTTATTGGAGAAGATATAATGAAAGTTTTATTTATAAGGCATGGCGAGAGCATGTCACAGGTAAAGCAAATACAAGCCGGCGCACCGGATTACCTGAATGGTTTGATACAGAATGGAATAGACCAGATAAAATCGGCCGCAAAAAGTATCAGCAATAAGATTAATGCGGTTTATGCGTCGCCCCATAGGCGTACTGTTATCACGGCCCGGACACTTGTTGATGCGCAGGGCGGAAATATTGACATTATAATGGAAGAAAGATTACGTGAAATAAATTATGGCTTTCATGTTGAAGATACGAAAAAACATCCTGAAATGATAGAAGTTTCCATGCGACAAATAGCCGGGGATTACGAGATAAGATTTGGTCGCACCGGTGAAAATAAACGCGAAATTGTGACTCGTTTTTTCAGTTTTTTGATAGATGTTTTTAATTCTCATAAAGAGAACGATGTTATTTTAGCCATATCGCATGGGCGCGCGATTTCAATATTAAATTATGAACTTGAATATATATCCGGTATTCAGAAAGAGCGTGGCGGGGGCACAAAGAACGCCAGTATAAAGGAAATAAATCTTACCCCCGATAACGTTAAGAAGATGATAGAACACATAAATAGTCTGAATTCTAAAGAAATTGAAAAACGGCGGGGAATTCAACCAACGTGAAATGTGGGGCAGTGTCACGCGAATGGGTTCCCCCCGCAGCCTTGGCATAAGGGGGCGAATGCATTACGTATATATATCCCAAAGCTTGTAATTTTTTTACCTGTTCTATATAATATCCTGAAACGGAGGCTCAAAAATGAAAAAACTTCTCATTTTTTTTGTAATTTTATTTATAGCTAAGGGTGCATATTGTTATCTTATAAAAGATAATGAGATGGTTTCGTCAGAAGAAAGATCAGAAATTGATAATTCAAAATATATTAAAGACGGATGGACATTGTGTGAAACTGCGGATGACTGCCGATATGCATACAAACCCCAATGCTGTGGCTGTAACAATGGCGGAGACCCGCATATAGGCATTATAAATAGAAAATACATTGATGAATTCAGGGCACAGTTTGATAAGGAAACATGCGTAGATGAAACTGGTCTGCCGTATTTATGTTTGATGTCGTTTAATTGCAGAGAAACCGCATTAGCATGTATTGACGGAAAGTGTGCCCAGTTAGATAAACAACCGGATGTTGAATAATGATGTTTCGTTTTGATGGGTCATATAAAACATTCCGTTTGCAATTTTTATTCATAGTATTTATGATCGTGTAATGAAAAAACTCCACATCTATCTATTTGTTGTATTTGCATTAATTGTCGGCAATGTATTTGCTGCAAATGAATACCGTGGTCACCCTGTTAATGACCGTATAACACGTCTTGGCGATATTGCCCAATTCGTCCCTGTTTTATCTGCGCTTGCGTATAGTTCATTTATACAAGACTGGCGGGGCGTTCAGCAATTGGGTTTAGCAACCGGGTCAACCATGGCAACAACCTATACGTTAAAATACACAATCCGCGAAGAACGGCCTTATGAACCAGAAGATAGCAAGGGACATACTTTTCCATCCGGGCATACCGCGTTCGCTTTTGCCGGTGCCGGGTATTGGCAGATGCGATATGGATGGTATGTCGGCGCACCTATGTATGCGGTTGCGGCATTTACAGGATACAGTCGTAATCATGCACGTATGCATAATTGGACAGATATAGTGGTGGCATCAAGTATTGGTATAGGATTTAATTATCTATTTACAACAAAGTATGTTCCGGAAAATACACGTATATCAGTATCTCCGACAGATGGTGGTGCCATGTTGCAATTTAATACTATGTTTTAGTTTCCTGAATTTATATGCTGGAAAGTGCGTCTTTTTTGTATAAAGATTTTTCATAGATAAATCATGCCTTTATGGGAAAATTTATCTATCTAATATGGGTATGCCCCAAAACCATACTTGATATTTTTTATACTGTACGCTATAATCTCGACATGCAAACTATATCTTTATGTATGATAGTAAAAGACGAAGAAAAGGCAATCGGAAGATGCCTTGACTGTGTAAAAGATATTGTGGACGAGATAGTCATAATCGATACCGGAAGCACCGATAAAACCGTTGAGATAGTATCGAAATATACAGATAAAGTTTACCATTTCGAATGGATTGATGACTTTGCGGCTGCCCGTAATTTTTCATTTTCAAAAGCCACGAAAGACTACGTAATGTGGTTGGATGCGGACGATTGTCTGACGGAAGAAAATCGGAAAAAGCTGTTGGAATTAAAACGAACTTTGAACCCGGAAATTGATACGGTAATGTGCGTCTATGACATTGCTTTTGACGCAAACGGCAAACCCACATTTTCATATAACCGCGAAAGAATAATGAAAAGATGCGAATCCGCCGTCTGGCACGGGGCGGTGCACGAGTGCATAAATCCGTTTGGAAAGGTTATTACTTCCGACTTTGCCGTTCATCACAGGAAAGAAAAGCCCGGTGAGCCCGGGCGAAATTTGAGAATATACGAAAAGAAATTGAAAAACGGCGGGGAATTCAACCCACGCGAAAGGTACTATTATAGCCGGGAACTTTACGAACATAAAAGATATAAGGAAGCAATCAATAATTTTAAAATATTTTTAAAAGATGGAAAGGGATGGGTGGAAGATAATATCTGTGCATGTCATCTTATAGGAGAAAGTTTCAAGGCTCTTTCCGATCCAGATTCGGCATTACAGGCATTTTTTTACAGTTTTATTTACGATGATCCACGGCCGGAAATTTGTTGCTCTATAGCCCAGCATTTCTTTGACAAGAATAATATGCGACAGGCGGCATACTGGTACAGGGTAGCATTGGAAAATTCTGTAATCACAAGCAAGAGAGAACTTCATGGGTTTGTGCTTCGGGATTGTCACGGCTATATTCCGGCAATACAGCTTTGTGTGTGCTATGACCGCATGGGGGATTATGAAAACTCTGTTAAATACAACGAAATGGCGGGAAGCTTCAAACCAAATGACCGGACGTATCTATATAATAAAAAATATTTTGAAAAGAAAAATAATGGTTAATTTATAAGTAGCGTGATACTGGCTTTGTTATTTTAAGGATTGATATACATATTCAACTGGCGATGGATACTTGCCAGTCATCATTGATTCTACAAAATTGGCAACTTCGGGTCTGGATGCCAGCATCTTTTCAATAATCGCTTTTTGATATTCTGGATATGCCCTGTTTGGTGTCAATGCCCTATGGCAAGCCGGGCATAACTTCACCAGATTATCCAGAACGTCAACCGAATCAGAATCATTTGCATAAGCAATTACGTGATTTATTTCAAAGTAATATCTGTCATTGCGGGGCATTTTGAACGAACGGTCATCAATCTTGTAGATGTCGTTACAACCGACACATATATCATCAAACGTTTCACGTGCAAATGATACAATCTTTTGATTTCGGATTGCAAATTTGTTTTCTGGATCTTGTGCTATAATTTGTTTGCTAAATTCCAGGTCTTGACGCAAGATATTGATTTCGGATTCTGTAAGCCCTCGACCCAAAATAGATTGTTTATAGAATACTAAACGGTCTTCAAAACTGGTAAAATTGCGAACTTCGCCAAGATTTACAATTTGTGTCTGTAAAATATCAGATTTGTATTCATTGATATTTCCATATCTAGATATGACATTATCATAGAACCATTTCAGATTGATTCTGATTTGTGTGTTTCGCTGACGCTCACCCGCAACAAATTGTGGTTGTAGCTCACGAAAATTCAGATTCAATCTATTTAACAAATCATCAGACGATAAGAGTAATTTGAAAAAATTATCCAAATATTGCTGTGTCGGATTTTTCCAATCCACGGCATATAAATTACGATTGAAATCTACGCTTCCACGGAATATAAACAATGCTAGTGCAATTTCTGTGTCCAACGGATAATCGGCGGACAACTTATTTAATTTCGGTAATATAGACTTATACACTGCATCAAGAAATTGATCCAGAGTCCAGTTTTTATCATTTTCAATTTGTGCCGAAATAACAGATGTGCTTTTAAGTTCGAAACTTAACCCGTATTTTTCAGATAATCCTTTGGCCGTTTTGGCGTGGCTATCAGATGGTAATTCCAAAAATTTGGAAGTACGATAATCGGACACGATTTCAAAATTTCCGTTGCTGTCTTCGGCAGTATTAAAAAATGCAGCCAACAAAGCATCAAGTGGCATTTGCAGTAACGCATCAATTGTCATTCAGAATCCTTTTGCGTGCCATATTGTGATAATTATCATCCAATTCAATACCAATAAAGTGGCGGTTTTGTCTTATACATGCAATCCCCGTACTGCCACTGCCCATAAATGGGTCAAGCACAACATTTTCTTTGTTGGTAAATATTTTTACCAATTCTTCCATCAAGAATATCGGTTTTTGTGTTGGATGCCCAAGACGTTCTTTTCCTGCGGGCGACGGACATTTTATTTCTGGGCGTAAATATCCCGCATTAATATTATTGAAAGTCCATTTCTTTTTGCCTTTGACACACCATATAGCCAATTCATAATCCGAAGCAAACCTGCAATCCATATTGCGGGGCATAGGGTTTGGCTTTATCCAGCGGATCAGATCTTTTACAGAATAGCCTTTTTTTTCCAAATATTGTGCAATGTTGCCAATATTTAGAAAACTGTTGAATATAATTATATTTCCGCCGTCTTTTAATAACTTATCGGCGACATCTAACCAAGAATATAAATCAAAACCTTTGTCCCATTCTCCAAAATCAACCCCCTGGCGTTTTGCTGTTTTCATTGTGGAAAAATTATTTTCCTTTGAAATATTATATGGCGGGTCAGTAATAATTGCATCGACTTTGACACCATCTTTTATCAATGCATTCATTGCAACAATACAATCATCGTGTAATAACCGCACAGAATTACGCTGGGGCAAGTCTAATGAAAGGCGTTTCTTTCTATTCATCTTCTGCTTTTAATATTTCGGTTGCAATCGCATTTGCCAGCCTTGGTGGCACAGCATTTCCAATTTGTTTAATAACAGATGATTTATTTCCGTGAAATATAAAATTATCCGGGAATGATTGAATTCGTGCTGCTTCTCGCGGTGTAATAGACCGATTCAAAAACGGGTGATTATTCTGACCATTGGACGGGGTATCAAATCTTGTGACGATTGTTGGCGATACTTTATTCTTTTCAAGACGACACCAAGTTCCCCCGAATGTCGATTTGGTCAGATGTTCTTTTGGTAAGAATTCTTTGCCTTTTTCTGGCGGGATCATCGCCAACCGTTGTATCGCAACATCAGAATGCTTGGTCGCAATATGATTGTAAAGATTTTTGCTATTCTTGCGCAATTCGGTTTGATACTTGGATTCTGGTTTGTTTTTATATTTTGATAAAAATTCGCCTTCTCCTGATTCAATATATGCCAGATCTGAAATTGCATCCCATACAGAAACGATTTTGTTTTTCATATTCATTTTTGGAACTTTTGCATTTCCTTTTTTTGATCCGATAAATATCGCACGACGACGCATTTGCGGCACACCAAAATATCGGGCATCCAAAATATCGTAATCTACTTTATATCCTTGTTTTTCCGCTTCGTTTAAAATCAGATTCAGAAAGTATCCATCGGCTGTTCCCATAATTGCCGCGACGTTTTCAATAACAAAATATTTCGGATTAAAAAACTTTGTATATTTAAAAAACTCTTTAAACAAATAGTTGCGCCCGTCGTCCCTGCCACGGCACGGTCCACGTGTGGAAAAACCCTGACATGGCGGACCGCCGACAATAATATCAATTTTTGTATTAAATTCTTTTGCGATTTTTTTTGGATCTAATTTACAAATGTCACCTATAAATACTTTTGTGTTCGGGTTATTTTTAGCAAATGAATCTGCAATGACCGGATCTAATTCAATTGCACCCACAATATTAAACTGCCCAGTCTGTTCAAAGCCTAGACTAAGACCACCAACCCCGGCAAAGAGTTCAAGTAGATTTAATTTTTTCATGGGTTCATTTCCTGATTTGATTATACATAAAATCATGTATATCGGGCAAGAGTAAAAGTTACAGCGAAATCCGTTCGTCAATGTAACGTATGTATAGCAATCTTGTGTAGTGTATATATAGAAATCTGCCGCCCAGATACGGCTATACTAGAATAATGTCTATTAAAAAATGCGGCGATTGCCGCATTTTTTACTCGATTGTGAATATTGGGTGCTTGCATTTTTTGCAATCACATTTTTTATTCTTTTTTGTGCCTTTGTCGGCAAACTGAGTTTTTTTCCATTCTTTCAATTCAGCCTTTGTAATACATCCATCGTTATTAACATCTGCCCCCAGGATTTTCTGGGCCAGCATCGGGCGTTTGATTTTAGAAGTATCAAGACAACCGTTTGTGAACGACCATCTCATGTGATGTTTCCAGCCGTGCTTTTGGGATACGCAGAATTTGCCAGCGGCAAAGCCCAATGCGAATACCACTATAAGCCACAAAATTTTCTTCAATCCGCGGCCTTTTGCTTTGCACGCACAACCTGTGTCATGGCTGCAAGCGGTAGCAACTGGGGTTGCTATTGTTTTCGGTGCTGTTTTTTTGACAGCGGTTTTTGTTTTTTTTACGATTTTTTTTGTCGGCATGGTTCCTTCCTTTTGGTTTCGACGATGCGATTGTAGATTAAAAAAACAGAATACGCAAGCATAAAAATATGCGTTTGATGAATCTTGATCCGATAACCGGTATTCTTTATTTGGTTTTTGAAAAGAAATCTTTTACCGATATGATGGCTTGTGGACTTATGACATACGGCGGGCAAGCCTTATTTCTTATAAGATTTCCATTGTCATCGCGCGTTCCGATATAAACATCGTTGGCAAGCGCGCATCCAAGCATTTTATCATCGTCTTCGACAAATCGCGTACCGCTTCCCAGCTTTGCAAGATCATAGACTGTCGCACGGCCGTTTGCTTTACCAACCATTACCGATTTCGGAAAGGCGGCTTGTTCTTTTTTCGAAGCTGCAAGATATTTTACCATGACATTGAACGCTGTTTGTGAAAGTTCTGTTGCCAACAGAATTTCAACCACGGTGGGCGACACTCCGCGTGATGCATAGCTTTGATCTTGCGTTCTGATTTCAATGCCCGAATTTCTTACATGGTGTGCGATATATTTTGTTGCTGATTCAAATTTGCCTATGTCCATGTTTGTGCCGGCACCTTCGGCCACAACCATGATGACATATCCTTTGGCCTTTGTTCTTTCTTGTGCTGTGGCGATAATTTCTTTTATATCCCATTTATATTCCGGCAGAATAATTATGTCTGCCCCGCCCCCCATTCCGGCATAAAGTGAAAAATGTCCGGTATCCCTTCCAAAGCCTTGCAATATTACGCCACGCCGGTGGGAATTTGCATGGCTAAGGCATCCGCGGATATTTTGCGCAAAGTGGGTTATTCCCGACAAAAATCCGATGGATTCTTCCGAACCGGGATTGTCGTTATCGATTGTTTTGGAAATGCCTACAAGCAGGGGGGAACGTTTACAGGATTTCATCAAGTTATGAAGATTCTTCATAGATCCATTGCCGCCCGTTGCGAATAATCCATGCAGATTCATCTTTTCGATACCATTCACGACATCTTGGTCGTATGACTTTAAAGATTGTTCATAGGGAATATTTTTTCCCCGGGTCAGATTTTCCAGATATTTTATCAATGAAGATGTAGATTGAGTTCCCAAAAAAGTGCTGCGGGCATCAAATAAAAAATCGAATTTAGTAAGAATGCCCAAAGCACCGCTTTTGATGCCATTTCTATCAGAAAAAGCAATAACGTTTTTATTGCCATTTGCATATTCGGCAAATGACTGTTGCCCGTTTATCAAACCCATGGCGACAGCTTTTTCGCCGTATGTGGTGGCTATTTTTAATGCCAACTCTGTATTGACGGTGTTCAATCCCGCGCAATCCCCGCCCGAATTCAAATAACCTATTCTATATTTCATAATGCCACCTTAAGTTCTTGTAGTGATTATAAATACATAGTTTGTTTTGTCAAATTTTTTACATCTAATTTGTAGATTATATAATTTGAAAAGAACAAAAGGTATGAAACGCGCAGGTTTATAAAAAATCCCGCTTGCGCGGGACTTTTTTAATTCAAAGCATCTTTCAGTGCTTTTCCGGCCTTGAATTTCGGCTGAACACTGGCGGCGATTTTGATCGGTGCGCCGGTTTGCGGATTGCGGCCTGTGGTGGCTTTGCGTTTTGCGGTTGCAAAGGTGCCGAATCCGACCAAGCGGACTTCGCCCTTCTTTTTCAAAACTTTGGTAACGGTGTTGATGAATGCGTCAAGCGTCGCACCCGCGACAGCTTTGGAGATATCAACTTCATTCGCGATTGCTTCAATCAGTTCTGCTTTGTTCATGTGGTTCTCCTTTATATAAGGTTGAGTTTTTCAAACCCTTCTTCCGAATGGCTTGTACGAATCGTACAGATTTCGGCCTTTTAAGTCAAGAGCCTATTTTGGATCGGGGGATTACTGCCGATGACCTTACCGGTCGGCTTCCCGGAGTATCTGATTCGCACAATACAAATTTTTCATTTGATCCCTTTATACCCACAATGCGGTAACTGTTCGGAGAATGTAAAAGAATTGTTATGGCAAGCGTTACCCAAAATAGTGCTTTTGCAAGGAAAAACGTGAGATTATATGATTTTTTCTCGAACTTATCCTTTATCAGATTCTGATAAAAAGCCCAGGATGCAACCGCCAGAATAAACATGAACGAGAATAGAAAGATCATGTTAAGCTGTTTGCGGAAACGCGATAGCTCGCGTGCTATTTCGTCGAATGTTGGATCGGCGACCGGACAGACAAACAAAGCATTGGCAGCCACCGAATCGGGCAGATTATGGGACGCTGGTTTTATTCCGACAAATCCCCCCGGGGCGATATCAAATGTTGCCATGACGACAATAGTTATGGCGGCCAATGTGGAAATAAGCAAAACATGGATAGGCTTCATAATTAATATTATATCAGAAACGGCAATACAGGGGCAAACAATAATTTTTCCCACATAACTCCTTGCAATTGAATCATGCCTTTTCTATAATTCCTGCGCAAAAAAGGATTTAAAAATGACGGCCAATGAACTAAGACAATTATTCATAAACTTTTTTATCGAACGTGGGCACAAACATATCCCTTCTGCTTCGCTTATTCCGGAAAACGACCCATCGGTGCTTTTCACGACTGCGGGAATGCATCCATTGGTTCCATATTTGTTGGGGGAACGACATCCGTTGGGCAAACGGCTTGTCGATTGTCAGAAATGCCTTCGCACGGATGATATTGATGAAGTTGGTAATACAACTCATCTTACATTTTTTGAAATGCTGGGAAATTGGTCGCTGGGTGATTATTTCAAGAAAGAATCCATCGGTTTCAGCCACGAATTTCTTACCAAATATTTAAAAATTCCCCAAGATAAAATATCTGTAACCTGTTTTGCGGGGGACGATGATGCCCCGCGTGATGACGAAGCGGCAGATGCATGGCGAGAACTGGGGTATCCCGATGAACGTATATATTTTTATCCAAAGAAAGAAAACTGGTGGGGACCGGCGGGTCAAACCGGCCCATGTGGCCCGGATACGGAAATATTTTATGATACTGGTGCGGAAAAGTGCGGTCCGGATTGCCAACCATCTTGCAGCTGTGGAAAATATGTTGAAATCTGGAATAATGTATTCATGCAATACAGCAAGGATGATAAAGGGAAATTTACCCTGCTCTCGCAGAAAAATGTGGATACGGGATTGGGATTCGAACGCACTCTTTGCGTCATGAATAATGTGGCCAGCGTATTTGATACTGAATTGTTTGTTCCCATTATAAAAAAAATCGAAGAATTGACCGGAACGAAGTATGCCGAACCGAATGTCCGCGCACACAGGATTATTGCAGATCATTTGCGTGCTGCTACTTTTGTGCTTGGCGATGACAAGGGGGTTTCTCCATCCAATACCGACCAGGGATACATCTTGCGCCGTCTGATTCGCCGTGCATATCGATATCTGACGCAACTGGGTGCCCCCGATCGATCTATGTCGGTGATTGCGCGAATTGTCATTGAAAATTATAAAGATATTTATCCAGAACTGGAACGCAATCAAGAATTTGTAATTAAACAACTGGATAGGGAAGAAGAATTGTTTGGCCGCACCCTGGAATCCGGTATGAAAATAGCGACCAAAGAACTGGATTTTGTGCAAAATGGCAAATTGGCTGCGGCAAAAGCATTCAAACTTTACGACACATATGGTTTTCCACTGGAATTTACCCAGGAACTGGCGGCAGAACGCGGAATCACAATTGATATCGATGGATTTCATCGCCTGTATGCAGAGCATCAAGAAAAATCTCGTGTCGGAGCCCAGCAAAAATTCAAAGGTGGGCTGGCCGACAATAGCGAAGAAACCACAAAATTGCACACTGCGGCACATTTGTTACAGGCAGCCTTGCGGCGCGTTTTGGGCGACAGTGTATTCCAAAAGGGCAGCAATATAACAGCAGAACGTTTGCGGTTTGACTTTTCGTTCGATCGACGCGTGGAACCCGATGAACTGGCCAAAGTTGAATGCATAGTGAATGATGCTATTGCTTTGGGTATACCTGTTGGGTGTGCCGAAATGTCTGTGCAAGATGCAAAAGCAGCCGGAGCCATCGGTATCTTTGACGACAAATATGGCGATAATGTAAAAGTTTATACTATCGGTGATTACTCAAAAGAAATTTGTGGCGGTCCGCATGCGGCTAATACTGCGGATCTGATCAGGTTCAAGATTAAAAAGGAAGAATCCATCGCGGCTGGTGTTCGCCG
This sequence comes from Alphaproteobacteria bacterium, assembly GCA_009777955.1. Classification (GTDB taxonomy): domain Bacteria; phylum Pseudomonadota; class Alphaproteobacteria; order Rs-D84; family Rs-D84; genus WRKW01. The sequence goes on from WRKW01000002.1 coordinate 81,574, forward strand.
GATAAAGGCGGTAATTGGCGATGCCGCCAAATAAGGGAATAAAATGACAGAAATGCTTGATGTTTATGATGCAAACCGTCGGTATATAGGCACTGCGGATCGCGATGTAGTGCATAATGCGGGTCTATGGCACAAGACGGTACATTGCTGGGTTTCGATTTCATCCGCGCCCGGAAAAAATTGGATGGTATTCCAGCGTCGTTCGCGTGATCTTGAAAGCAATGCTGGAAAGTTGTATACAACCGCCAGCGGACATGTATTGGCGGGGGAAAAATTATCGGATGCATATGCTCGCGAAATAAAACAGGAAATCGGATTGGATATTACTGCGGCCATGGATTGTCGTGGAACACGGCTTTTATTTGAAACTGTTTGGGTTGCTGATATCAAAAAGAAAGATGGATCGATATTTGTTGACAGGGTATTTTGCAATGTTTTTTGTGCCCAGTTTGAGAACAAAAGTCGCATTCTGATAGATGACATGGATTTTTGGCGGCAATTTCACTTTGATGATGGAGAGGTCGAAAGCGTTGTCGCAGTCATGGCAAATGACTTTATAGACTTATGTGATGATTGTTCGGGCAATGTCAAAGGTCTTGAATGGAATGGCACCGCCCTGTCTGAAATTATTCTTGAACCCGGTGACTTCGTTGTAAACGAAGGAGAAACCATGTATGGAAAATACAAACGTATCGCGGATTTAATAAATCTCGGTGGGCTTACGAATTAAAATATGATTGATTTGATAGAACTCTTAGCAGAAAAAATCAACGCGGCAGACAACATAGTCATAATCACGCACAACAATCCGGATCCGGATGCGTTGGGTAGCTCACTTGCCCTTTCGGAATTGATTCGCGATAATTTTGGTAAAAACGCGCCACCTTGCTTTTACACTGGAACAATCCCGAATTTTATTAACTGGCTGCCACACAGGTTTGATTGGGTTAAATTGTCGTCAGATGTGCCACCAGATTTTTCGCCAGATTTGGCGATTATGATGGATTCAAGCGGCGGTAACACAGGTAATGAATCTATGGAGATATGGGAACGTTCGGCAGATACTGTCAAAATAGATCATCATAAAGATTCGCCCAGTATCGCTTTGCTGAATATTCATAAAATTATAAATTCTACGGCGCAACTTGTTTTGGAAATAGCGCAAACGGCCGGTTGGAAAATCAGTGTGGATGTTGCAACCAATCTTTATGCGGGAATTTCTGGCGATACCGGTCGGTTCAAATGGGTCGATTCTGCGGATGTTTTCATTGCGGCGGCAGAATGCATGCGTCTGGGCGCGAATCCGCGCGCGATCGAAGAGAAATTGAAAATTTCCGATAGGGATAATATTATTCTTAACGCAGAAATTATCAAAAATTCAGAATTTTATTTTGATGGACAACTGGCTGTTTCAAGTATATCAAAAGCGGATTATCCGAAACTGGATGGAAAAGGATCCGAAGCAATGGAATGGTTGCGCAGAATTGATACGGTGGAATATGTCATACTATTGAAAGAGCCGATTGAAAACTATATTCACGTATCTCTACGCAGCAATTGTATGCCTGTGAATATTATTGCACGGAAATTTGGCGGTGGTGGGCATATCAATGCTGCCGCGTTCAGGTTTGACGGCTCTCTGGAAGATGCAAAGACCGCAATTTTGAAGATTTTTGCTGAAATGTTGCAATAAAAAATATATTTTGACATCTGGCAAAATAACTGATAGAATCACATCCGAACCGCCAAGGGCGGAGATTCACTACAAATAAATTCCCCTTACCCTGAAATAAGATCTTTATTCGCAATGAATTTCCCGCCTTGTTGGTGGTTGTTTCTCTCCCCAGGAGAGATGGCAATTTTGCGAAGCAGATTGACAGTGCGGATTTTTCCGTAGTAATAAGGTTTTATTATATGTCGGCTTCGTTGATACCCTCCTGGGGGGGGGATTTCAAGGAAAGAATAAAAATGGTAAAAGTAAAAGAAAAGAAAAACAATGAACAAAATAAAATCGGAAACATAGCTTTTCTTGTTGGCAAAGACGATTATGTTGACGATATAGACGATGGCAAAGATGCCGCAATCGCCGCGACAAAAAGTGTTACCGCAAGGCGAAAGAAAGCCACAGAAAAACCAGAGGTCAAAAATCAGCGATCGGCGGCTTGCTTTGACGATGCGATGTGCTTTTTCGCAATGGGTGGTCTGGAACATGTCGGTCAAAATATGTATGTATATAAATACAAAGGAAAGTATCTTATCGTCGATTGTGGAATGGGATTCTTGGATCAGGATGTCGGCGGCGATGATACTAAGTATTGTGATACCACTTATCTTGAAAAACGTAAAAAAGATGTAGTCGGTATCATTTTGACCCATGGCCATGAAGATCATGTCGGCGCAATGAAATATGTCTGGCCAAAATTCAATTGTCCCATTTATTGTACCAGGTTTGTTGCGAAATTCATAAAGCGCACCTTTGATGGACTTGGTATAGATTACAAGCCGTCTGACATAGTGACATTTGACCATAATGGCGCATCGTTTGATGTCGAACCATTCAGCATAGAAACCTTTCACGCTTCACATTCGATACCCGAAGCGCAAATGATTGTCATCAAAACACCGGCTGGAAAAATTCTGCATACCGGCGATTGGACTTTCAACGATGGGATTCCGATCGAAAATCCGACGGATTATGCGCGACTGCGTGAAATCGGGTCTGACCCTGCCCTTTTGGCCTGTGTCTGTGATTCAACCGAAATTACCCGCCAGATGATCCAAACCACAGAAGAAGAAGTACGTGAAACGCTTACGGAGATTATGAAGAAAGCCCCGGGTCGTGTATTTGTTACCGGATACGCCCGCAGTATTGCGCGCATAAAGATGTTTTCAGAGGCCGCCAAAGCCGCCGGTCGCGTGCCCGCGATTAAAGAGCGCAGCAATCCGCGCCCCGTTCCATATGTGGGTTTACCCGAATTTCGCGAAATTGGCATAGAATGTGAATACCTGGACAAAGATGATGTTCTTTTGCATAAAGACATAAAGGATTTGCCGGGTGAAAAACAAGCGATATTCCTGACCGGACACCAGGGTGAAAAATATGCGATGTTGACCCGTCTTTGCCGCGGTCATGTAAAAGAATTAAAGCTTTTGCCCACGGATACTGTTGTGTTCAGTGCCATAATCATTCCCGGTCGCGAAGCACAGGTTTCGTTTCTGTATAACAAGCTGGCTAAAATGGGCATACGCACGCACACTATTTTCGATACGGAAAAACTGCATGCGAATGGTCACGCGGGTCGGCCGGAATACGAACGATTTTATGACATAGTACATCCCCAGGTTATAATTCCGATGCATGGTGAATATATCACGGAAATGCTGAATGCAAAAATGGCGATGGAACGGGGTGGCGCAAAATACATGATGGTCGTACATAACGGCGATGTAGTGTCTTTGAAAAACGGTGAAGAGCCGGAAATTGTTGAAAAGTTCAAAACAGGTTTCATTGTTATGGAGGGCGAAACCGAGCGCACTGGAAATGACGATCCGGTTCTTAAAAATCGGAAAAAGTTATCGACTGAGGGTGCAGTATTTGTCACTCTGCCTGTGGACAAGCGTGGATACTTAAAGGATGCGCCAGAAGTATCCAGTGCCGGAGTATTTGAACATGACGAGAAAGGCCTTATAAGACGGCAAATCCAGATCGAGATAACGAATATTATAAAAGATTTGGGCAAAGGAGAGCGTAAATCGCAGCAAGCCCTGCATGAATCTGTTCAGGCGGCGGTAAAAAAAGTTATCCGTCCGTTGATGGGTGATCGGAAATCTCCGGCTATACAGGTGCACTTTGTGATGAAGTAATAACCGGTCAAAGCATTTAATTTACAGATTGATTTTTACAAAACCAGATCGGATATTAAGGGTGTAATCAAAATTATAGACCCTGCATAGTGATATACAGGGTCTATATTTCATACATTTTATATATTGCGGATGATAAACTTTCTGATTATGTCCACGGGGATTATCAATGCCGCCAACCCAAGTACAAAAAGCCACTCGTTAAGTGTTAAACCATAACTGCGCAGGATTGCACCACCGAAATATGTCATAAATACTTGCACCGCCACGATCAAACATATTATCCATAAAAACCATTTATTCCGTAAGATATTATCAAATATGTTCATCTGGTCGGTTCTGGCATTAAACGCATTGAATACAGAAATAAACACAAAAAATGCAAAATATCCGGTCAGCAAGTATATATTGTTTTCGTCCGGTCGGAATATCGCCTTTGGAATATCAGACATCAAAAAGAACAAACTGAGTCCGAATGTCAATAACGCCCCCGTCAATATAGCACCCCACATATACCCATTTACAATATTTTCATCACGCTTCTTTGGCTTTTCTCTCATAAAGCGGCGCAATGCGGGCTCGCCACCAAAAGCAAGGGCGGCAAATGTATCCATTACCAAATTTATCCAAAGTATCTGCGTTATTGTCAGCGGACTTCCCAAACCAAGCAAGGGTGCGACAAATGAAATCAGAACAGCTGCCACATTTATAGTCAGTTGAAAGATTATGAATTTACGGATGCTATTGAATATCGTGCGCCCGTATAACAGTGCCTTGTCTATGGAGCTGAAATTGTCGTCCAATATAATGATGTCGCCGGCTTCTTTTGCGACTTCGGTTCCGCTTCCCATTGCGAATCCGACATCGGCCACCTTTAACGCCGGTGAATCATTTACGCCGTCGCCCGTCATACCAACCACCAGATTCAAGTCTTGCGCAATGCGCACAAGACGGCTTTTATCGCTTGGCAATGCCCTTGCGATAACCCTGATATTTTTAAGTTTCTTTTTAAGGTCTTTGTCGGATACTTTTGCAAGTTCGTCCGAAGTCAAAACTATATCGGATTCTGTGCGCAATATTCCTGCCTCGGTTGCTATTGCCACCGCAGTATCAGGCCGATCACCGGTTATCATTACCACTTGAACGCCCGCACTTTGTACTTCACGGATGGCGGATATTGCTTCGGGGCGCGTGTCGTCCTTAATACCTATAATTCCAACAAGAACCCATTCGCCATCCGGAATTTTATCGTCGTTAATGTCATTTTTATTTGTCGCAAGCGCAATAACGCGCATGGCGCGAGAAGTCATTTCAGAAATCTTGGATTCAACAACTGACAGGTTCGACAATGGTTTAATGTGCCCGTTTTCATCGTAATAGTGTTTGCATTTTTCAATAATTTTTTCTGGCGCACCTTTGATAATTGTAAATTTATAATCCCCGTCTATTTGACTAGCCGATAATTTCTTTGCACTACAAAATGGAATAGAACGAATAACTTTTGCTTTTATATTGTCGGTTCTGGAAAGCGCAAACTGCGTAACGGCACGTTCTGTGCCGTTCCCGCCAATTATTTTCTTTCCATTAACAATGGTTTCTGTATTGTGGCGAATCACAGTTGATACAATCTCTCCCAACCTGTCTTCAACTTTATCTAATGTTCTGTATTCTGTGCCATTCCCAGAAATAAAAGCGACCGCTTCCAGTTCGCCCTTGGTAATTGTTCCCGTTTTATCGCTGAATAAGATATTAAGACTTCCAGCGGTTTCTATCCCTGCTATTTTTCTTACCAGAACATTATCGGCCAGCATTTTGCGCATATTTAATGCAGAAACTATGGCGATCATAAGCGGCAAGCCTTCGGGAACCGCCATAACGATTATTATTACCGCCAACATAACAGCGTGCAGAATATCATTTATAAGCAGCATCCAGTTAGAGCAATATTCAACAATCAAAGCGAAATCAAAACCATTTTGAACGACAATTCGCTGAAAAAGCAATGCCAAAGCAATCCCTATACCACCAATATATCCGAATTTGCTGATGCCTTTTGCAAGATTGCTCAACTTTGTTTTCAATGGGGAATCACGCCCGTCATCCAATTGTAATTCTTTCGCGATCTGTCCGTAAACGGATTTGTCGCCGACCGTCATAACTTTCATTACGGCATTTCCGAAATACACAACGGAACCGCGAAATACTTTATATTCATCAAGAAGATTCGGGGCAGAATCTTGCGCGCTATAATCACTTGGTGCGGCTATTTTGCGTGCTTCTTTGGTTTCCCCGTTAAGGGCGGCCTGGTCAACCTGTAATTCGCCATCCAAAATAATCCCGTCCGCCGGGATTTTATCGCCCGACATAAGTATAATGCAATCGCCGACAACCAGATCGTCAATCGGCATTTCTATTACTTTATTGTCGCGATAAACCTTGCATACAATCTTGGATGCTTCTTCTTGCAATTTTCTGAAAGCGTTTTCGTTCTTGTGTTCGGAAAAGGTGGAAACAAGCGTTGCCAGTAAAATGGCAATGGCAATGCCAACGGGTTCATACCATTCCGTTTGCCCAAGAAGCGCAAAAATCACATTGATTGCCAATGCAACGATTAAAATCGTAATCAAAGGATTGCGAAGATTTTCCCAGAATTTGTCCCAGAATCCTTTTGATTTTAATTCGGTCAGTCGGTTGTTGCCATATTGGGATTTTGATTTGTTTGCCTGCAAACTGCTTAGACCATAATTCTTCATTGGAGTGCCTTTATTATTTCCGATTTAATAATCGTCATTTGCCATTGTTGATATATTCGTGGCCTGTATCACAAATTTTTCTGCTGCGCTTTAATGTGAATATTATATCAAATTTTGTGTGTAACTTCAACTTTGTAGCATTTTTTGTTGTGTATTAAATATGGGGATGCCCCCGGATCCGTGTGTGAAAATATAAAACAAAATAAAATCAAATGTTGATTTTTGCCAAAATCTGGTTATAATGCCAATCGTATAATGCACCCGTAGTTCAATGGATAGAATGCCACCCTCCGAAGGTGGAGGTTGCACGTTCGAGTCGTGCCGGGTGCGCCAAAATCCGAACGTTTGTGCTATTGTGAAACTGAACTTGATGTCATGAAAGATTATTTTTCAAGATTTCATATAAATTTGAATGAACCAAACATGATGTTATTTGCGCTTTTGTGCACAAACTTTGCGTATTTTGATGCCGCACAGAAGACAGCGATTGTAATAGCCCTTATGATCATGTACAGGAAAAAAAGCCAGCAGAGATAAGATAAACTTGCTGTTATGGACTACATAACTTATTCACTTAACATCGCCAGCATAAAATCATCCAGATCCCCGTCCAGTACGGCTTCGCTATCGGTTTTTTCAACCCCTGTACGAACATCTTTTACCAGCTGGTATGGGTATAGCACATAATTTCGTATCTGGCTGCCCCATTCTATTTTCTTTTGAATTGCTTTTGCGGCATCTTGTTCCGCCGCCCTTTTTTGCATTTCCAGCTCGTAAAGTTTTGAACGCAGCATTTTCATCGCCATATCTTTATTTTGAAGCTGGCTGCGCTCGTTCTGGCAGGTAACAACTGTGTTTGTTGGCAGATGGGTTATCCGCACCGCGCTATCGGTCTTGTTCACGTGTTGGCCGCCCGCCCCCGATGCACGGAATGTATCAATTCGCAGGTCTTTGTCACTGATTTCGATTTCAACGTTATCGTCTATATCTGGCCATACATCTACGCTGGCAAAGCTGGTCTGGCGTTTTCCATTTGCATTAAAGGGACTTATGCGTACCAGCCGATGCACGCCGATTTCGTTACGCAACCATCCATATGCCCTTTCGCCCGAAATTCGGAAAGTTATGCTTTTAAGTCCGGCTGTATCGCCGGGGTGTTCTTCGATTATTTCCACTGAAAATTCATGGCGTTCGGCCCAGCGTTGGTACATTCGTGCCAACATGGATGCCCAATCTTGGGCTTCGGTACCACCGGCACCGGATTGGATAAATAGAAATGCCCCGGCATTATCTGCTGGCTGATTAAATAAGGTTATAAATTTGGCATCATGCGCCTGTCGGGAAAGCTTTGATATTGCGGCAATGATTTCCGGATCTTCGGGTGCAATGGTTGCAAGCTCTGCCAAATTATTATATTCAAGCTCCAGCGACATGAAATCGTTGATGGTTTTTTCAATATTTGATTTTTTCTGAAAAATTTCGCGTGCCCGATCTGGATTATCCCAAATGTCTGCGGCGGCGGCCAATTGCGACACAGCTGCAAGTTCAGAGTTCAGCTTTGAAAAGTCAAAGAAACCCCCTGACGGCCGAAAGGTCGTCCGCGATTTGCTGTAAAATTTCGCGCAAGTCTGTCATAGTGTTCAAATTGTATCAAATCCTGTGTCAAAAGTCAAATTCTGCTATTGAAACCCGATAATGTAAATACACTTGCGGCATGGTGGTCATTTATGATAAAATGCAGAAACGAGAGAGGTCTTTTTATGAAAAAGCTTTTTGCCGCATTTGTTGTCTGTGCCATGTGTCTTGCATTTTATGTGCCGTCGGGCGCGGATGGCAGCAGTCGTGGAAACGCCGGTTTGGCGAATGCTTACAGACAGAATCAACGCAATACTTATTACGTAGTTAATACCCCCGATGTTGACAGCGCGTGCCGTGCCCGAATTTTTCAGTGCCTTTCCGATTATTGCGGTGATGTGACTGTAATTCCGGGTCAGCGTGGCAGTCGTTGTACCAGTGCAAGCGAGGGCGAGCTGTATAACTATGCCCTGCTTTGTTTGCAACGGGATCATTCGGAACTTATGCCGGCATATTCGACCAGTTTTGCAACCGGCGGCAAAGGCATGAACAGTGCTGCCCGTCTTTGCCCATCCTATGTCCAGCAAGAGCTTATGTCATACCTATCCATGGCGAATATGGCGGAACAACTGACCAAACAACGATCTGATACTTGCGTCCACCGCCGCCGCGAATTAGAAGCCGCCATGTCATGTCATCAGATTGCATTATCGAATGGTAATGAAACTGCAAACAGGCTGAACAGTACATTAACCGATTTCTGTGGGGCTGGTGTGCCGGGCGGATCATCGGAAATGGTTACCAGATATTCAAACGCGGGTAATGTTGGCGCGAATATTTGGGGTTGGGCCGAAAAAATAGTATCGCTGGATCTGTCTAAAAAGGGTGCCGAATGGCAATCGGCGGTCGACTCTGTTTTGGCCGGTTATGTAAACCGAATGAATTTGGCGTGCGGTGAAAATATGCAGTTACAGACAGTCGCACGTGAAAAAGACACTGGGCCGACAAACTTGCAGATTGCGGCGGTGATGGCGGTTGGCGCGGCGTTTCCTGTGGATGAATCCTATAAGGATATAGAAGATCCGTACCAAGCAAACCGTTCGCTTTGGCATGAAGTTCGGTCTATGACCAATATCTATGACTATGCGTCGGCAAGACAGGTTATCAATGCTGGGTTAAGCAGTGCGCCGACAATACAGAACGCATTTCTGACATCTGCGACAATGGGTGCGATGCAAAGCGCGTATGCGATTGGGGTAAAGGTATTTTTGTTGCGTGATGCTGCGCGTTGCTATATAGTTCCGGTTCAGCCACTGGATGCCTATGAAAATAGCGTACTTGCCCAACAGCTTTCCGAATGCAGGTTTAATTGATTCAGGTCTGGAAATTCTATCGACTGGCTATTGCCTATTAATCTCTGGCAATGCCGACAAAATCTTTCCGGTTTCTGATGCGGTCACATCAATCCCTATATTTTGTAATTTAGCCAAAAAGTTCGGGTATCCGCGAAATGCATTTCCAGGATTCTCGATGCGGCTTTGCCCATTTGCAATCGCCGCGCATTCTATGATTCCAAATGTTCCGCGCAGATCTGAACCGACAGTATTTGTCGGCTTTATTTCGGATGGCAGTATAAAGATTTTAAGCTGACCCTTGGTAAGCCCGCCGGGTGTCGCGATAAATTCTGAATCACAATCGATACCGAATTGACGCATCTGGGGCAACTGTTGGTCACGCCATGAATTATTAAGATCTGTGACAATCGATCTGCCTTTTGCCCCCGCAAGCAATGGCACAAATACCTGTTGCAGATCGGTTTCTTTTCCGGGGTACGGACTTGTATGAAGTACCCGTCCTTCAAAATCCGGCCTGTTGGAAAAGTCGAAATATATGCTGTTATCTTCAATCTGGATATTTTTTTTGCCATCACCCATCTCGTAAAGGAAATTAAGCCAGGGTCGGCAAGTAGTTGGGTCTATATTTTCCAGTCGCAGTTTTCCACGTGTTCCAAATGCCAAACACGCGTATGATCCGGCTTCCAGCCTGTCTGGCATGATTTCAAAAGTTCCGCCCCGCAAAAGCCCTTTGTGCCCGTACGAATGCAAAGCCGTAGAGCCCATGCCGCGCAACTTTGCACCCATATTGTTCAGTAATTGCAACAAAGCGGGTATTTCCGGTTCCAGTGTCGCGTTATACATCAAGTTAAGGTATTCCAGAATGGAAACCGTAAGCATCCAGTGAAATGTAGAACCATGCGATGTATGAACTGTTGAATATATATTGCCATTGCTTATGGTACTATCGGTTGGCAGAAAAAAATCAACCGCACTTCCTGAATCTTCTATTTTTGCATCCAGAACGGTTTTAAGCAGGTTTACATGATAATCTATCCCGCGTGCATCCGCATTGCCACAGCCACCGGGAATTTCCACATGCAGGGAATCAAATTCACGGGTATGCCGGAATCTTGCCAAAAGCGGCCCCCAAAGATAATAGCTGGCGCGGAACTTTCCGGCTTCTGCCGATAATCTGTTTGAAGTTATGGTTTTTGCCTGCATGCACAGAATACCTGTGGCCGGATCATATTCCACACGGACACCCAGGTTTATAAGAACCTTTCCCATATCCAAAACATCGGAAATGTGTGGCACGTTTGTAAGGGTCAGGACTTCATCGGTCAAAAGGCATGCCGCCATAGCCCCCAATATCTCGTTTTTTGCGCCGCTTACCTTTATTGTTCCATCAATCGGTCGTCCGCCATTGATTTCAATAAAATCGGGAATGAATAATTCGTTTGACATTTTTTGCCCTATTGTTTTTTACAGACGATCTGTTTTAAGAATTTTGAAAATAGTTTTTGAATTTATTTTTTGCATGTTGTAAGCTTCTGAAAGACTTATGGAGCATTCTAATGAAAAAATATACAAACGCAACAGATAATTCGAATCATATCATGCCGGGTGGGTTGTTTATATCAATGCCTGCGGCAAAAGCCCAAGAATACTTGGATGATGCGGTGGCTCGTGGTGCCATTGCTGTTATGATTCCGATGGATTCTGCCCTGGTTGTTCCGGCGAATGTGCATGTTATAAAATCTGGAAACATATCTTTGGATGCGGCGCGGGTTGCTGCGGAATATTATCCGGAAATTCCAAAGCATATATGCGCGGTAACCGGTACAAAAGGAAAAACCAGCACGGTTGCATTTGTTCGGCAGATTATGCAGATGTTGGGGAAATCATCGGCTACCATCGGAACCCTGGGCTTGGTCAGTGATAAATGGAACAGCAACGGGCTTAATACCACGCCACGATCTTTTCAATTGCGTCAATGGCTGTCGCGGCTGGCCGCCGATGAAATTGAATATCTTGCGATGGAAGCATCCAGTATTGGATTGGAAGAACAAAGGATGGAATTTATTGCTTTTGATTCTGTTGGGTTTTCTAATCTGGCGCCGGAACATTTGGGTTATCATGGCGATATGGAAAATTATTTCAAATCGAAAAAAAGATTATTCACTGATTTCGAATACGGTGTGGCTGTGCTTAATGCCGATGATGAATATGCCATGCGGATTCCATCGCATGGAAAAGTTATAACTTTTGGTCGAACCGGCGCAGACATGAAAATAAAAGAGATGGTCGCAACTGCTGGCGGTCAGCGCATAGGGCTGGACTATTTTGGCCAATCCATGACATTGACCACAACATTAATCGGGGAATTCCAGGTTTACAACGTTTTGATGGCAATCGGCCTTGTAATAGGAATGGGGTTCGCGCCGTCCGAAATTCCCGTTGAACGGATATTTGCCGAATTGCGCGCCCCGCGTGGTCGGGCGGAATATGTGGGTCGGGCGCAAAGCGGTGGGTGTGTTTATGTCGATTATGCGCATACGGCAGAATCATTGGAAAGCATTCTGATTGCCATGCGCGCGCAAACCGCCGGTAAACTGCATCTGGTATTTGGCTGTGGTGGCGGACGCGATATTCAAAAACGATCCCGGATGGGATTGGCCGCGGACAAGCATGCGGATGAAATCATAGTTACCGATGATAATCCGCGTTTTGACGACCCGGCTGAAATACGCAGTCACATAATTGTTGCTTGTCCGCGCGCGATTGAAATCGGCGATCGTGAAACAGCGATAAAAACCGCCATAGAAAAATTATCAAACAAAGATGTATTGATTATCGCGGGAAAAGGACACGAAACTGAACAAATAGTCGGAAATTCCAAAACACATTTTGACGATGCGGAAATCGCCAGGAAATATCTGGCTGAAAAACAGCGATAATTTAAGATTTTTACTGACTATCGCTTTCGCATGCTAACTGATTCCGCGAATGCCTGGAAAATTTTTGCATCGGGATTATTTTTGTCGCCCAAAACAGCCATTTTTTCTGCATGCCATTGGGTTCCTATAACAAATTTATTCCATTTGTCTTTTTCTTTGGGCTCTATGGCTTCTATTATGCCGTCGCTTGATTTTGCGGATATTTTAAGACCGGCGCAGAAATCTGGGCACAGCATGCTGTTGTGAAAAGAATTTGAATCATATTTTTTGGCACCGGTTATTTTGAAAAGGTCGCTGTCTTTTTCTATATCCACCGTGTGCATGGTATTGTGCGAATAATGCGCAATTGTTGTTTCGGGTGCGGCACACTTGATATGCGCCATTTTGGCACCAAGATGGCCGGCGATAACCTGCATCCCCGCGCAAAGACCCAGTGTCGGCAATCTGTGCAAGACCGCATATTGTAAAGCAAGCTTGTTCGCATCAAAGCGTGTAAAATCCGGTGCACCGGACCAATTCGGATTTTGATATGCCAAAAGCTGTGCGGGAAAATGATAAGAACCGCCGGGCAGCACAATGCCCACAGGTTTCCATCGCCGCAACTGTTCGGCGGTTTTTTCATAAGATATAAAAACCGGATACAGATCATAATTCAGCATGGATTCCACAACCCATCGGGTAAGGCCATAGTCTGCCTCTGCCCTGTCAGGATGCTTGTCACGACCCAAAAGCACGGCGATTAAGGGTCGCTTGTTTTGATTTTCGCACAGGCGTATCATGGGGATTTTGCCAATTGAATATGTATGGTTTATACGTTCTGCGATCGTATAATAATTGTAAAAATCAAACCCGGGATATTGTATTGTTTCCAGAACTATGGTTTCAAACTTGTTCATTTTTCACATATTCCTTGAACGCCTTGCCGCGTTCTTCAAATGATTTAAATTCATCCCATGACGTACAACCGGGCGATAACAGAATATGCGATCCCGACATTGCCGCCATACGGGCTTTTTCCACTGCGTCTTTAAGACTTGTTGTTATTATGATGGGTTGTGTTACATGGTCTTTTATTTGGCCGGATATTTTATCCGCTGCTTCGCCGAACAGGACTATGGTATCGCATCGCGCGTTTATATCGTCCACCAGCGGTGTAAAATCAAGATTCTTGTCCCGTCCACCCAGCAAAAGGATAACCCGGCTGTCGAAGCTTTTCAGCGCGTTTGATACGGCCTGGATCGTAGTGCCTTTGGAATCATTGTACCAATACAGACCATCTGTTGTTGGAACTGGTTCCATACGATGTTCCAGTCCTGCAAGGTTTGCGATGATGGGTGATAGATTGTCCGGTAATATCGCGACCGAACTGCACAGTTCGATTGCAAAGTCCAGATTTGTTTTATTATGCGCGCCCGGTAATGGATAATTGGAATATTCAATATGTGGCGCAGAGTCAAAGAATTTTCCATTTGGTTTAAGCATATTTTTAATACGATGTTTTGAAGCGGTATAATTCTCTATGGTGCCATACCTGTCAAGATGATCTGGTGCTATGTTAAGGATACAGGCAACGTCAAAAAAGGGCTTTTCGGGCAATAAATCCAATTGATAGCTGGAAAGTTCCAGAACAAAAATCGTATCTGCGCCGTGATCCAGAACCGCGTCTGCCAATGGATATCCAAAGTTTCCGCATTCTATTGCATTGTATCCCGCGCCACGCAAAATTTGCGCGGTAAGTGTTGTGACGGTCGATTTACCATCTGTTCCAGTGATTGCGATTACGCGCGTATTCGGTGATATAGCATCCAGCCCCAGTTTGATTTCACTGGTAAAGCTTTTCGGATAATTCGGGATTTTTTTTGGATCGATCCCGGGGCTTATAACTGTGACATCGAATCCGTCGGCAAATTCGGCCAGCGATGTTCCTTCCCTGTCATCAAATATTGTGATGTCGGTGACACCCTGCCCGCGCAGGATTCTTCCGGCGGCGATTCCCGATTTGCCAAGTCCTATGATTGCTGTTTTCATTTTTCGTTCTTTAAAAATTCTTTTTCAATTGCGGCAATAAGTTCGTGGATTCCGATGCGGCCGGCGGCGGAAATGGAAACAATAGTTTTGCCCCTTGCGGTTCGTTTCAGTTTGGTCATGCGTTCTTTCCACATCTCCGGATTTTCCGCATCCATTTTATTCACGATAATCATTTCTGGCTTGTCGGTCAATCCCCCGCCATAGGATTCCATTTCATGCCGTATGGTTTTGTATCGCGTGACCCAATCGGGTTCGGTTCCGTCTATTATATGCAGAATCGTTTTTGTACGTTCCGCATGTCCCAAAAACCGGTCGCCAAGTCCGACACCCTGGTGCGCGCCTTTTATAAGTCCCGGCAGATCTACCAGCACGAATTCGCGGTCGTGGGCATACATTACCCCAAGTTGCGGGTGCAGTGTGGTAAATGGATAGTTTGCTATTTTTGGCCGTGCGGCGGTGACTGCGGCCAACAATGTCGATTTTCCCGCATTTGGAAACCCGACCAGACCGATATCCGCAATAAGTTTAAGTTGAAGAATTACAGTGCGTTCTTCGCCGGGCAGTCCGTCATTGGCCTGTGTCGGCGAACGGTTTGTCGGGGATTTGAAGTGCAGGTTTCCCCACCCGCCGTTTCCGCCCCGTGCGGCGCGGTATTCCATACCGTCGGTGTTCAGGTCGGCATATTCGATTTCTTCGTTTTCCGAAAGTATGACGGTACCTGTCGGAACAGACAGTATAAGCGTTTCGCCGGATTTTCCGGTGCGCATTTGTCCGGATCCGTTTTGTCCGCGCTGTGCATTGAAATTGCTTTTGAATCTATAATCGATAAGGGTATTGACATTGGGCACGGCGCGAAATACTACATCGCCGCCGCGACCACCGTCGCCGCCGTTCGGACCGCCGTATTCTATGTATTTTTCACGGCGAAACGAAGCACTGCCGTTGCCGCCATCGCCCGCTTTGATATAAATCTTTGCCCTGTCCAGAAATTTCATGAATATAGTCTATCGTAAATTTACAAAAATGCAAGAAATAGAAGTTCGAACGATTGGTGCCCAACGACCATATTACTTTTGACAAAAATGGGTCATGACCCGACAAAATAGTTACATTTTTGTAATTATTAATGTATAATGTAACAATAGGAGAGTCCCGATGGTTATATTTAACAAAATTATACAAAATATTGTTTGTGCTGTAACTTTATTGTTTGTTACAACAAACGCATACTGTGCTTTCAAAACTCTGCGTACTGGTTCAGGAATATCAGCGATATTGTATTCCACCAAGAATCCCGCAAATGAAAAGAACCTGCATGTACAGGTTCCGGGGGATACTAATATCTATTACGGCGGACTTACCACCACACCGATAGAAGACACTATACGTATGAGCATAGACGGCACAGTGTATTATTTGAAATTGGATGAAATAACTCCCACCTTTTTCATAAGTCTTACCGATATAACTGCGGGCGAAACCTTTGAAATACAGCTTTCACCACAAGGTAGATTTGTAATAGATTGCGGTAATGGTGATGTACAAACAATAAACAGAACCAATACTACAAATACTACATATTCATGTACCTATACATCCGGTGGTAATTATACTGTTGGTATCGGTGGATTGGCTACATCGTATAGTATCAATGCAACAACAGCGGCGATATCGTTTTATAGCTCAGCCCATGCATCCCCACATCCAAATCGCGCCAAAATGACGGGTATAAGTGGTGATTTGGGACGGATATTTCCAATGTTGAATACTACAACTAGTGGCAGTCCGCGGTTTTATGAAACATTCCGACTGACAGCTATTACATCGATACCGCCGGAACTGTTTGCAAGTGTACGGGGTGCACCGACAAGCGATATGTTCAGGGGTACATTTTCTGGTTGCAGCAGCTTGACAGGTTCTATACCGGAGGAGTTGTTTTCTGGAATAACCGGCGCACCGGCAAGCAATATGTTCAGGAATACATTTGCTAATTGCCGCGGCTTGACTTCTATACCGGAAGGGTTATTTTCCGGTATAACCGGCGCCCCGGCAAACGATATGTTCAGTTATACATTTTGGGGTTGCAGCGGCTTGACTGGTTCTATACCAGCGGGGTTGTTTGGCAATTTAACTGGCGCACCGGCAAACAATATGTTCCGTGAAACATTTTATGGTTGCAGCGGCTTGACTTCAATACCGGTAGGGTTGTTTGGTAATTTAACCGGCACCCCGGCAAGCAGTATGTTCAGGTATACATTTTATGGTTGCAGCGGCTTGAGAGATTCTATACCGGAAGGGTTGTTTGGCAATTTAACCGGCGTACCGGCAAGCGAAATGTTCCAAGGTACATTTTCTGGTTGCAGCGGCTTGACTGGTTCTATACCCGCGGGGTTGTTTGGCAATTTAACCGGCGCACCGGCAAGCTATATGTTCTCTAGTACATTTCAAGGTTGCAGCGGCTTGACTTCGATACCCGATGGATTGTTTGACGGTATAACCGGTGCCGAACAAAGCGATATGTTCAGGGGTACATTTTCTGGTTGTACCGGACTTCGGGGTCAATCTGCAAAATCCGACGGGCAATACCTGTATGAAAAATGGCCAGATGTAAGTGTGCAGGCCACTGGTTGCTATGGCGGTGGCACATGGCAGAATCTGGATGACGCAGCGTCTATACCATCGACGTGGAGATAGAGCGGTCATTGCGAAAGAGCAAAGCGATTGAAGCAATCTTTTCAGATATGGGAATTCTTATACTTCCCCCGATGGTAAAGATTGCTTCGCGGCCAAAGGCCACTCGCAATGACATTTTTTTGATAGCGATTACTTTGTCCGCCCCGCGGCACGACCCGCAATGACACTGGGGCTGTGGTTTTTTGGAATTATTGAAATTTTCTATGTCCAGTATATATAGCGTGCCATCCTATAAACCATAAACACCTTAATCTTCTTAGATACTATCCAACATTTCTATTAAACAATTACCAATATGATAGCCCAGATTAACAGGTACCGCATTGCCTATTTGTTTATATTGGCTGGATTGGCTGCCTGTAAAATTCCAGTCATCGGGAAATGTTTGTATACGTGCATATTCACGGATGTTAAGCGGCCTTGTTTCTTCGGGGTGGCAACGTTCTGTTTGCTTTTGCGCGGGTGCACAGGTAAGTGTCAGGCTTGGTTCATCCCACGATAAACGCCGCGCCATACCTGTTTTTCCGCCACTAAGGTAAAAACTTGCGCCCATATATTCTTTTTGTAATTCAAGTGGCAAATCACGCCAATAACCACCCCCTGGAATGCGTTTCAAAATATCATATTTTTTCTGTGGATATTTTTGCCCGTCGGATTTGGGACAATCTTTTAATGCTTCACGCAAAGATATCGTATAATCTTTTTCTTTTGGAAATATAAAAGGAATATTTAAATCTTTTCGAATTGCAATAATGATAAGGCGTTCTCGCTTTTGCGGCACATCTAAATACTGTGAACGCAAAACTTCATATTTAACATTATACCCCAGTTCTTCTAAGACAGAAACCATTGTCTGTAATGTGCGCCCGTTATCGTGATTCAGTAATCCACGAACATTTTCACCAACAGCAATTTTTGGGTTTGTTTCTTTTATACAACGTGCAAATTCGAAAAACAATGTGCCGCGAATTTCTTCAAAGCCCATACGCTTGCCCGCATAACTAAATGCTTGGCACGGAAAGCCCGCCTGTACAATATCTGCCATGTCACGATACGGCGTAAAATCAACTTTACATACATCATCTGGAACAATATTTGCGCCGGGGAAATTATTCGTTAATGTTGTCACGCAGTCTTTATCAAATTCGTTTAATAAAATGTGATTTAATCCTGCGTTTTCAAAACCAAGCGATGTTCCGCCACCACCGGCAAATAATTCTATGACTGTATATTTTGATTTTTTCTTATTTTTAAGAATTTTATAATTATTAACTGCGCCGCCATGTAATTTTTGTTGCAGACGTTTAATTTCTTCTATATCAAAAACACGATAGTTTTGTGTGTCGCGAGTGGATTTTATTAAACCCTTTTTATCCCACCTGCGTATTGTATCTGCTGAAATTCCAAGACGTTCGCCCGCGAATTGTGCCGTTAATGCCATAATATTCCCTTTCCTTTGGGATTATTATAGCTTATAACCATTGCATAATGCAAAGGTTATTTTATGGCTTTTGTAAATAATTCAATAAACCAGGGGTCTTTTGAAATTTTATCCGCCTTTGTCCCAGTTATATCGGCCAGGACTTTTGGTAAATACGCATACAAATCGGCAAGCGCGGTCGAACTGTCGGTTGCAATTTCATAAAAGGTTGCACCATCAACTTCACGAATCTTTTCATTTACTGCCGGACGCACGCCTTTCTCATTATCGCTTGGTGTAAACGGACTGTTAATACGTCCTTTGGCCAAGATTGAAACAAAGTAAGCGGTTGAACCACGATGGCCATAATTAAGCGCACGCGAAAGTTTATCGTGCACACCAATTTTGTCACTACCCTTTACAGTATTATATTTGTTTTTAACCTCGGCGATAATACCCTTTTCACGATTTACCAGATCAACCACGCCACCAACGCCCAAATCTTCCCAGCCTTTTATTTTCCCCAGGACACTTTGATGAAAACGTCCAATTTGATTTTGTAATGTTTTTTGTTTCTGGCGGATATTTTCGTTTTTGAACCAGTCGTCAAAACTCATATCATTTATTGCAATGTCAAACACTGCGGAAAATGGGTCAACGATATTTTTGAAATCCACTTCGTCTTTGGTTTTTGCTTTTGTATGCAAAATAATACTTTCGCAAATTTCACGCAAATCTTTATCCGATATCCAGCTGAGCATACTTTTTCCTTTCAATACAAATATATACTATAAAATTGCTTTAAATTTTACAACATAAAAATAGTTCTGTACGGCACCGGAACTATTAAAAATACCTATGTAAAGTTTGTCCGTTTTTGGAAAGCCATTGCTTTGCACGTTCAACGCCCGGGCCATAAAGCTGACCCAGCAATCCCCAGAATTTGGGCGAATGGTCCATGTGTTTCCGATGTGCCAATTCATGCATTATGACATATTTCATTATATCTGGCGGTGCAAATGCCAGTCGATACGATAATGATATGGTGCCGGTCGATGAACAGCTTCCCCAACGGCTGGTCGTATCGCGTACGACAATGCGCGATGGACGTAATGCCTGTGGCACGGGTTTTAATATTTCTTTTACCCGGATCAGAAACATTTCTTTTATCTTGTCGCGCAGTCGGCGTTCAAAAAATTCCGGCGATCCGCCAACCGCAATATATTTCTGTTCGGCATTGATGTCGCCGGCAGAATGAAGTATCAAATATTCTTCACCGAAAATATTAATCGTGTCGCCGTCGCGTAACTTTACCTTTTGCGGGGCGCGGGCGAATATGCGTTCCAGCCATCTGCGTTTTTCTTCAATAAATACGCGTGCGCGTGACACGGGTGTCAATCGTGGAATCGAAACATGAAGTTCGCGTACCGGCGCAATTTTCGGACGCAAAATTATATTGCGCGCACCGGATTTGGCGGTATAAACGATTGGTATTCGTTCCCCGTCGGTCATAATGAAATGGTCGGTTGTCATTTCAGATTTTTTATAATTTCTTTTGCAATTGTTACGGCATCGAATCCGAAATGATTGTATATCTCTGCGCCCTTGCCGCCTGTGCCGAATGTATCCATTCCGAAAACACCAACAGCAAATTCGTGCCATGCATACATGGCACCTGCTTCGATAACGATCGCATGCCCGGGCAATATTGTGCTTTTGTATTCTTCTGATTGCAAGCGGAATCTTTCAACACAGGGCATACTTACAACCTGGGCGGAAACATTGTATCCCGCAAGAATCTTCCATACTTTCATTGCCAGCGGGATTTCGGAACCGGTGGCGATAATCGTGATTTCTGGCTTCCATGACTCTTGCAGAATATACGCACCCTTTTCAATATTCTTTGGATCGGCACTGCTGGTGACAACGGGAAAATCCTGGCGCGACAGGATTATTGCCGACGGGCCGTCTTTACGACAAAGTGCAAGTTCGGTGCAAATCGCAACTTCTGTTGCATTTGCCGGCCGCATGACATGCAGATTTGGAATCAAACGTAAAGATGCCAGCTGTTCGACTGGTTGGTGGGTTTTGCCGTCTTCGCCCAGCGCGATTGAATCGTGTGTGAATATATATGTAACGGGCAGACCCATAATGGCCGACATACGGATTGCGGGTCGCATATAATCGCTGAATACCAAAAAAGTCGAACCATAGGGACGCAATCCCGACAAAGCCAAACCATTCATGACCGCGGCCATGGCGTGTTCGCGAACCCCGTAATGAATATAATTTCCGATCATATTTTGGGCGGTGATGTCAATCGCGATATCTGGCCGGGCACAAGTGCTTTCTGCCAAATCCGCGCTTCCGCCAATAATTTGTTTTGGCATCTGCCCCATCGCTATCTTTATCGCGCGACCGAATATTTTACGTGTCGATTCTGATTCGGATGAAGGCGCAAGGTTTTCCAGTATTTTCGGCACCTGCCCATCTGTTTCTGTCGCCGGATTTGTATTCTCTGGCACTGTCGGGGTTTTCTTTTTTATATTGCGAAGTTTGACCCACAGACTGTCGGCTATGGGTGATATTGTAAACGAATCACCACCCCGGCGCAGACGTTGAAGCAGTGTCGTGGCATCATCCGGTGCCAGTGGCGTGCCGTGAACTTTTGCGGAACCTGCATGTTCTGACATGTATCCGATAGTGGTTTTACAAGAGATAAATGTTGGTTTGTTCATACGTTTCGCAATATGTAATGCACGGTTTATCTGACGCGGTTTCAGACCATTTACTTCTATGGTGGCCCATCCAGCAGACAAAAATCGTGCCGGCATATCGTCCGCCATTACAACCGATCCATCTATTGAAATTCTGTTATTATCCCAAAGCAAAACCAGATTGTTTAATTTATAAAACCCCGCCAGGGAAATGGCTTCTTGCGAAACCCCTTCCATCAGGTCGCCGTCACTGCACAGGCAATATACCCGTGTCGGTGCGGACTTTATCTTTGCGGCGAATGCCATACCGACCGCATTTGCGACACCCTGTCCCAATGATCCGGTAGAAGCTTCTATGCCGGGCAAAGCATTATATTCTGGATGACCCTGGGTTGGTATGCCAAATTGTCGGAATCTGCGAAGGTCTTTTATGGATATGTCATATCCGGCCAGGCAAAGCGTTGCATACAACATCGCACTGGCATGTCCTGCGGAAAGCACGAATTTATCGCGTTCCGCCCAATCTGGCATATTGGGATTAAAGCGCAAATGATTTACGAACAGGGTTGTGACTATATCGGCCATGCCAAGCGGTGCGCCCGGGTGGCCGCTTTGCGCCGCTTGAATCTGGTCGATAGATAATGCGCGTACCGCATTCGCCATTGTGCGGATTTCCCGTGCGGTAAAGTTATCTTTTGATTTTTGCCAGAAAAACATTATACTCCCCCTGTATTTATGGTATATTATAGTATTAAATAAAAAGGCCGTGCAATGATAAAAATATGGACTGATGGCAGTTGTCTTGGCAATCCGGGATCGGGCGGTTGGGCTTTTGTCGTTATGGATGGAACAAAAGTTACCGAACAATCGGGGGGGGAGCCCTACACTACAAACAACCGTATGGAACTTATGGCGGTATTGCGCGCATTATCTGCAATCCAGAACTATGAAGTCGAAATACATACCGACAGCCAGTATGTAAAAAACGGAATGCAGATATGGTTGAAAAATTGGAAGAAAAACAACTGGCGCACCGCGGATAAAAAGCCTGTCAAGAATCAAGACCTGTGGCAGGCATTGGATGAACGTGCATCAAAATTTAAAATCAATTGGGTATGGGTTCGCGGTCATAGCGGGGAGCCTATGAATGAACGTGTGGATGAACTGGCGCGCATGGCTGCGACAAAGGCAAAATAATGTTTGAAAAAAATGTCGAATTGGCTACATATACATGCTTTGGCACGGGTGGATTGGCGGATTTATTTGTTGCACCGAAAGATATTGATGAACTGGCCACAATATTGCGCTCCAAACCGCTTGATATGCCGATAACAATCCTGGGTGGATGCAGCAATATTCTTGTCAGCGATGATGGAATCCGCGGGCTTGTAATCTTGACCACCGGATTGAAAAAAACACCGCAATTACTTAAAAATAAAATCAAATGCATTGCGGGATTTGGTTCGATTGCCATTTCCAATTTTGCAGCTGACAATGGTCTTTCGGGTCTGGAATTTCTTTCTGGGATTCCGGGTACAATTGGTGGTGCAGTATATGGTAACGCGGGCGCATATGGCCGTGCCATGTCCGATGTGGTTGAATCCATTGAAATTATGGACTATAATGGAAATATAATTGTTATTCCGTCGGCTGGATTGGGGTTTGCATATCGTACCGCAAAGATTCCGGAAAACTCTGTAATAATTTCTGTTACTTTAAACCTGGCTTTTGGCGATGTTACAGATATAAAAAACAAGATGCAAGAATATCGGGAACATCGTTTCCAAAGACAACCAGCGGGTGTTCGTACCTGTGGGTCATTATTCAAAAATCCCCCGAATGATTTCGCAGCAAGATTGATAGAATCCGCCGGATGGAAAGGCCGCGAAGTTAACGGTGCGGCAATTTCGGATAAGCATGCTAATTTTCTGGTTAATTTGGGCGGTGCCACTGCACGCGATTTATTGGAATTGGGCAATGCGGTTCATGATGATGTTTTGGCAAAATTTGGTATAGATCTGGAATGGGAAATTAAGAAAATTGGTTAGAAAAAGCTTTATGGATTATTCCTTTTTGAATCCTAATCCTATTATGAACATTTCTACGGAATCTTTGCGGCTGGCGGCGGGTTTTATATGCGCGACTTTTTCAAAATGCTTTTTAATATCGGAAAGCAGTTCGTTTGTTGTTCCACCCGTGAATGATTTTGCAACAAAAACACCGCCGGGTTTTAATATTGTTCGCGCAAAATCCCATGCGTATTCCAGTAATGTCATCTGCCGTAAATGGTCGGTTTTTTGATGCCCGGTGGTATTGGGGGCCATGTCGGATAAAACTGCGTCGACATTAATGTCGCCAATTTTTTCATTCAGCCATTCCAATGCTTCGTCTGTCGTGAAATCTCCTTGGTAAAAATCTACCCTATCGATTGATTTCATGGGCAAAAGATCCATGGCGATTACTTGTGTTTTTGGAAATTCCCGTGAAATATATTGGGACCAGCTTCCCGGTGCCGCGCCCAGGTCTATGACAACCTGTCCATTGCGCAGAAATCGGAATTTATCATTTATTTCGGCCAACTTGTATACAGCCCGTGCGGGGTATCCTTCTTTCCGTGCGCGTTCAACATATGGATCGTGCGCCTGGCGTGTCAGCCATGCAACCGATGATTTTGATTTTGCAATTTTTTTATTTTCTATTTTCATCTTGTCGTGCATTTTTCAGTCTTTTTTACAAAAGTCCTGAATTCTTGTAATGCGGATGATTCGGTATTAATCTCTATCCGGTCGAACAGTTTATAAGCCCCTGCCCTGTTTGTGCCGTCCGTGCTTTTATATGTGCTTAGAAAGTACAAATTTTTGGTTTGGCTTAATTCGGTCAGGCACATCTTGTCGCATTTGTCGCATATATGTCCTTTTACAAAAGCTGGCATTTTATAAATCCTTTTACGTTACCTCTCTCGCTCTAAATCTATATTTCATAACTTTGACTTATTGGTTCCCATCGGGTGCATTTTTCATCATTTCCATTAACTTATCTGGGCTGCCAAATGATGATAATTGTTTCATCTGTGCGCGCATTTTATCAAAGTTTTTAAGCAATTGTTCGACATCCCGGATTGTTGTGCCGGAACCGGTTGCAATTCGTTGTTTGCGCGATGCAAGTATTATTTCGGGTCGTGCCCTTTCTGACTTTGTCATGGATTGCAGTATGGCAAGTTGTTTGTTTATCGCACTATCAGTTGCGCGGTCTTTCAATGCCCCGGCCATTTGTGACATTCCGGGTATAAGTTTCAATAGGCCGCCGATAGAACCCATTTTTTTAATCTGTTTGATTTGACTCATCATGTCATTAAGGTTGAATTCTCCCGAAAACATCTTATTCATCATGTTTTCGGCATCACGTTCACTGATGTGTTCCTGTGCCTTTTCGACCAGCGACACAACGTCACCCATGCCAAGAATCTGACTTGCGATGCGTTCTGGATGAAATATTTCCAAATCGGAAATTTTTTCACCCGTGCCTATCCATAAAACTGGCGCGCCAGTTTCCATTTTCATTGATAAAACCGCGCCGCCGCGTGCATCGCCATCTGCACGGGTCATGACCAGCCCTGTAATTCCAAGAACGTTGTTGAATTCCCGCGCTATGTTAAGTGATTCTTGACCCGCCATGGCATCCACGGTCAAAAGAATATCGGTTGGTGTCAAAACTTTTTTCAGTTCACATAATTCATCCATTAAAGTTTTGTCGATTTGCAACCGACCGGCGGTGTCGATAATTGTTATTGTCGGTTGTTGATTGCTGATTGCTGATTTTATTCGTTTCGCAATCTGTTCGACTGTTTCATTTTGTATTATCGAAAGCGAAGGGACATCTGCCTGTTTTGCAAGCATTTCCAGCTGTTCCCGTGCGGATGGACGGTAAATGTCGGTTGATGCCAGCAATACGGTTTTGCCCTGTTTTTTATAATATGTGGCCAGTTTTCCCGCGGTAGTGGTTTTGCCGGTGCCTTGCAACCCGACAAGCATGATAATTGCTGATTGTTGATTTTGGATTGATGAATTGTCGCCCGACAGGATAGAAACCAGTTCGTCATAAACAATTTTCGCAATCATCTCGGCCGGTCTGGTGCCCGTTATGATTTTCTGACCGATGGATTTTTCTTTTATGTCTGCAATTATTTTTTTTACGACGGATAATGCCACGTCTGCTTCTAATAAAGCCACGCGGATTTCAGCCAAAGCGTCATCCAACATCGTATCCGTCAAATGCGTTCGTCCGGCAAGTTTTGCAAAAGTTGTAGAAAGTCTGCGTGTCAAAGCGTCAAACATAATAATTCCTTTGCCGCCATTTTAATACTTGAAATATTTAATTGCAAGTGTCTTGAAAAGGTTGTATGATCGAAAATATAGATTGATATAAAGGAGAGAAAAATGAAAAGAAAACTGACCACTTTGTTGTTGATTCTGCTTGTCGCGGTGCCGATTGCTTGGATCGCGCGCGGACATTTGCCGGCTCAGACTGCAAAGTTACGATGCTTTA
The DNA here is from genome assembly GCA_009777955.1 of Alphaproteobacteria bacterium. Classification (GTDB taxonomy): domain Bacteria; phylum Pseudomonadota; class Alphaproteobacteria; order Rs-D84; family Rs-D84; genus WRKW01. The sequence continues at coordinate 107,464 of WRKW01000002.1, forward strand.
ACTATCTTGTTTCCGCAAAAATATACGAAAAAAAGGCAGAGCTGTCTATATCAAGAATCCAGGGTGGTGTCAGAACCAGTGATAATTTTGATAGGGCTATGGCTTCATTTGATGGCACGAAAGTCATAGCGCAAAGGGCTCCGAATGACTTGGAACATCAATTCTTGTATTCCGTAAAATCCGAATCCGATTCTTTTGATTTCGGAATCTGGTATGACAGTAAGTTCAAGGCGGCAAACGATTATTATATAGTAATAGATGGCAACAGCTATGGTTGCCAGGTATTGGTTCCGCTTCGGTCAAAGAAAGGTCCTGGAAATTCTGCCGGGGTCAGCCGTGCGGACAGAAAAAAGATCGAACGCTGTATAGACTATATCCAGGAAAATGTAAGGGTCGCTGTTTGGGATGACGGTCGTGTAATATCTGGAATGGAATTATTTGATAACGAAGGCAAATGGCAAAGAATTGATCAATGCACTGCTTTGGAATTATCGCGAAATTGGGATTTCAGGGCTATGAAGTCATATACGAACGACGATTATGACATAAAGTCTTATGAAATCGATGCCTGCGAGGTTGTACAGCGCATAAAAGATTTGTTGGATCGTTTAAGCGAATTCAAAGCAAAGTATTAAGCGTCCACTTGTAAAATCAATGATTTCGTAGATAGATTTTTGACGGCAACTTCGTTGCCGTCATTTTTGTTGTTTGTCGCGCCATGGCGACAGCAAAAGCGGGTGTTCCTTGTAATAATATATTTACAAGCACTTGACATAAAGTTATTTAGTGGTATTGTATTACAAATGTCCGACAATACTATACAATTTTACGGTGGAACCTATTATCTATCCGCCAGTCCGGAATTTATACACCATGGCATAAATATTCTTTCCGATAAGCGAATGACCCCCTGGCACGTCGATCCACGGACTTTTAAAGCCAAAACATGGTTCATATTCGATAATAATATTGTGCATTACAGAGAAAATGGCCAAAAATTCTATGCGCGCATTTCAGAAAATTGTAACATATCATATCCATATCAACATTGTTTTGCGCAAAAATATGGTTATAAAATCAAGACCTGTGATGATAGATGGTATTTTGAAACAAATCCTGAAAATACCATATCCCCCGATACTATCTTGTCTTGCGATGATGCATTTGTGGATATAATAATTGGCCATCCTGATGAAAAAGAAAAACATCCGAAGAAATACGTTATTTTGAAAAAGAAAGTTTATAAAAAACTGTGTGATATAATTGATCCGGAAATCCAGATACCACATAAAACGATAGTTTGTGCCTTTAAAAGCAATTTTGACCAGATTGAAAATCAAAAGCCAGTTTTAAATACCATAACGAAATTTGCCTATATGATGAATTTTGGCCGAAAACCGGGCAATGGTTTTTATAACTGTGATAAATGTCTGTCAAATCCGGTTTGCGTATATAAAGATCATATGAAAAAATTCTGCATAGATTACGAAGAAAACAAAAAAGCGGAAAATCTTAAAAAATATATTTCTGTGCACGGGCACGCGCCGTTATTTCCGGAACTTTTGCAAACAGAATGTTTTGTCGAGCAAAAGAAAAAGCGTTCTCGCTAGAATAGTGCATAACTATTACTTGGACGTTAAATATTTTTTCAAATATTTCCCAGTTGGGCTGGCTGAATTTTTCGCTACCTGTTCCGGGGTGCCGGTTGCAACGATTTCGCCGCCTGCATCGCCACCGCCCGGCCCCAGATCGATAATCCAATCTGCGGTCTTTATTACTTCCAGATTATGTTCAATCACTATTACAGTATTGCCCTGCTCTGCCAATTCATGCAGAACCGACAACAGCATTTTTATATCATCAAAATGAAGTCCAGTGGTCGGTTCATCCAATATGTACAATGTACGTCCGGTGCTGCGTGCGGCCAATTCCTTGGACAGCTTTATGCGTTGCGCTTCACCACCCGATAATTCCAAAGACGATTGACCCAGTTTTATATAATCCAGTCCCACACGCTTTAACAGTTCTAATTTATTCTTTATCAGCGGGACATTGATAAAAAATCTGTATGCTTCGTCCACGGTCATATTCAAAACATCGGCAATAGACCTGTCCTTGTATTTTACTTTCAGTGTTTCTTCGTTGTATCGTGCGCCTTTGCACTGGTCGCATTCGACATAAATATCTGGCAGAAAATTCATTTCTATTTTTATACTGCCGTCGCCCTGGCAAACTTCGCACCGCCCGCCTTTTACATTAAAGGAAAATCGTCCGGCGGCATATCCGCGTGCTTTTGATTCTGGTAATGCGGCATAAAAATCGCGTATATGGGTAAACAGTCCTGTATAGGTAGCGGGGTTGCTGCGCGGGGTTCGTCCAATCGGCGATTGATCTATATCAACCACTTTATCGATATTTTCAATACCGGTAATTTTGTCGTGCGCACCGACTTCCAATTTTGATCCGTGCAATGAACGCATTGCCGCAGGAAACAAAGTGCCCAGCAACAATGTTGACTTACCCGAACCGGAAACACCCGTAAGTGCGACAAGTTTTCCAAGCGGAACTTCAAGACATACGTTTTTAAGGTTATTGTGCCGCGCGCCACAAATAGTGATTTTTTCGCCGTTGCCAGTCCGTCGGTTTTCAGGAACTTCGATTTTTTTCACACCGGACAAATATTGTCCCGTAAGGGATTCTTTATTTGCCGCGACCTGTTCTGGTGTGCCGTGTGCGACTATGTTTCCGCCGTGGATCCCCGCATTTCGTCCTATGTCGATAAGATAATCTGCATTACGCATCGCATCTTCGTCATGTTCCACGACTATGACGGTATTGTCTTTATCACGCAGTGTTTTCAAAGTATCCAGTAATTTATCATTATCGCTTTGGTGCAGGCCTATGCTGGGTTCGTCCAATACATACAATACGCCGGTCAAACCCGAACCGATTTGCGATGCAAGACGGATGCGTTGTGCTTCGCCGCCTGATAATGTTCCGGCGTTGCGCGACAGGGTCAGATAGCCCAATCCCACATTTTGTAAAAATTCAAGACGTGATGTGATTTCACGCAATATGACACGGCCAATATCATTCTGTTTTTGGGTCAAATGTTTTGGCAAATCTTTGAACCAGGCAAGCGCGTTTGTCACAGACATTTCAGCCACATCCATTATGTCAAAATCATTTATTTTTACACATAGTGCCTGGACGTTAAGTCGTTTTCCATGACACAGCGGACATGGTGTCTGCGCCTGGTATTTGCCCAGCCAGTCTTTTATCATATTGGATTCTGATTCCCGCCAGCGGCGTTCCAGGTTCGGAATCACCCCTTCAAAAGGCTTGTCATATTCCCACCCGTTCCAATTGATGTGCACGGAAACATCGCCCGTTCCATACAAAATCAAATTTTGTTGTTCCGGGGTCAGTACCCCCCATGGCTTTGACATCGGAATTTTAAATTGCTTTGCGACACCTTCCAGTACATGTTCGTATTGGGTAAGCATTCCGCCACGCGACCAGGGTGCGATTGCGCCCTGGCGCAGCGACAAAGATGGGTCTGGAATTACCAAATCCGGTGACATATTGATTTGCATGCCCAGCCCGTCGCAACCGTTACACGCGCCCAGCGGGGCGTTAAAGCTGAACAATCTGGGTTCTATTTTCGGTACTGTGAATCCCGAAACAGGACAAGCGAATTCGGTTGAATAAAGAATATCCTCGTTATTATCAAGCCGTCGCACCAAGACGCTGCCCGGTACCAGGCGAAGCGATGATTCAAATGAAGCGGACAGGCGGGTAACAAATTCTTCGTATTCTAAGGATATTCTTTTTTTGGGGGAAACGGGCAGTGTCAATCTGTCCACAATCACAAATATATTATGTTTTTTATTTTTATCCAATGTCGGCGGGCTGTCAAGATTTACCAATTCCCCATCTATAATTGCACGCTGATATCCCTGTTTTACCAGAAAGGCCATCTCTTTCCGATATTCCCCCTTTCGCTCTCTGACCAATGGTGCCATTACATAAATTTTGGTAGAAGCGGGCAACTTCATCGACCATTCCACCATTTCTGGAATAGTTTGCGAAGCGATTGGTTTTCCGGTAACCGGGGAGTGGGGTACGCCGACACGCGCCCAAAGTAATCTGAAATAATCATAAATTTCGGTAACCGTTCCGACGGTTGACCGCGGATTTTTGCTGGTGGTTTTTTGTTCTATGGAAATCGCCGGGGACAGACCTTCTATTAAATCGACATCGGGTTTACGCTGCATGTCAAGAAATTGTCGCGCATAGGCCGAAAGGCTTTCTACGTACCGCCGCTGGCCTTCGGCATAGATTGTATTAAAAGCAAGTGAAGATTTCCCAGAACCGGAAACGCCGGTAATTACCACCAGTTGATTTTTTGGTATGTCCAGATCTATATTTTTTAAATTATTTTCGCGCGCCCCGCGGATTTTTATAGTATTCATGGTTTTGGCTGTATATGGAAAAAACTATGTGAAAAAAAACGGGAACAAAAGAAAGTGTATTGTTCCCGTTTTTCTATTCTGCTTCGGGTGCCACGGGTTCTGGCATCAAAGCAGCTGGTGTCAAAACAATTCCGGTGCGGCGGACATGATCAGGACCAATTTTTGGCGCAAGCTTTCCATTCACGTAAACATCCAACCCGCCGGCATTTCCGATGGTTGCCTTTACATTACTTGTCGGGGCATAATACACATCGCCGGGGGTCAGCACTCTGCTGAATAAAGTTTCCCCGCGGCTATCTTCGATTTTCAGCCATGTTTCAGAAATGGCTTGCAATACTACGGTTGCACTGGCACGATTTTCATTTCCAAATGTTTCGCGTACTGGGACGCTGTATGTGGGCGTTGGTTTTGGCGCGGGCGCTTCCTGGGCTGTTACGGTTTGTACGGCGTGAACGGTGGCAGACGGATGTCTTTCGTGGCTACCAATCTTGTCATACAATATTGCTAATGCTACAATTACAACTGTTGCTGTGGCGATAAATCCCAAAAACCATTTACGATTACGGACGGCAAAAGATTCAGAACGTTCGCCTATTACCATGTTAAAGGGTGCTTCGACCTGTGCGGTGCCGTCCGTAATGATACCTTTTTCTGCGGATTCTTCATCATCTTCCAGCAATCCCATTTCCAGCTTTATCTTTTGTATTATGATTTTCGGATCCAGCTCCAGCTCTATGGCATAATTTCGTGCAAATCCCAGTATATAGACCAGCTCTGGAATTTTGTTATATTCCCCGTTTTCCAGGGCCTCTAAAAATTCTTCGCGTATACATAGTTGTCGGGCTATGGTCGACAGTTCGCGCCGCCGCCGACCGCCTGCACGGGCGGATTTCAACATCTCAGAGGCGCGTTTTCCATCATGGATTTGGTCGCGAAAGTCGTTATCTTTTGACATATATAAATTCCTTTTTTGCTTTCGGCTGTAATCTTAAAGCTTAAAATCAAATGGCGCAACAGAAAAATTTCCGAACAGCGTGCTCTAATTCATTTGCAATGGTAATCTGATTTATTTTGGTGCGGAAATTTGCACCGCCCGGCATGCCCGCGGAATACCATGCCGCATGCTTTCTAAATAGTGGTACGCCTGCGCGTGCACCGTAATATTCCAACGTCAAATGCAGATGTTCCAGAACCAGTGAAAAATCGGGGGGCGGATTCGGGGAATTATTCACCAATGTCCCAAGCAACCATGGATTTCCCAATAATGCCCGGCCTATCATGACCCCATCCGCAAAAAGTTCTTTGACCGTTGCCATATCTGCCGTGTTTTTTATATCTCCATTGAAAATAATTGGAATATTAACCGCACTCTGCAATTTGCATTCCATGCATTTCTGCCAATCTGCTGTACCTGTGTATCCTTGGGCTCTTGTTCTGCCGTGAATGGTTGCGAATTTGGCACCAGAATTTGCGGCAATACGAACCAGGTTTGCAGAATCAAGACTGTTTCCATCCCAGCCTAAGCGGGTTTTTATACTGACCGGAATTTTGACAGCTTTTACGACTTGTTCTATTATGCGTGCCGCCAATACGTGATCCCGCATCAAGAACGCACCTGCCCCCGCCCTGGTTGCGACTTTCGGTACTGGACATCCCATATTTATATCGATCCAGCTGGCACCGTTTTGTTCAAGTATTTTTGCGGCATCTGCCATGATTTTTGGATCTGCGCCGAATATCTGCGCACCGACCAGACCTTCGTCCGCATAATTGTCAAAGTTGCGCTTGTTACCGGTATTCGGTGCGGGGTTTCGGTTATGTATCAACGAGTGACAAGAAATCATCTCGGTCAAAAGTGGGGCATCCGGTGCGCATTTTCGTAATATACGTCGGAATGGCCGATCTGTAATTCCGGCCAGCGGCGCGGCAAATATTGGCGTATTGATGGTAAGTCCACAAAGATTGATTGGCTGGAACATTTGTGGTATAATACCCCGTATGAAAGAAAAAATCAAAAATTTATTGTCTTTTACGGGGTCTGCGTGGCGCGGTGGTCTGCGCGGTAAAATCGGCTTGCTTTTGGCATTGTTCGCCATATTGGTCTTTTGCCGGATGTTTATCGGTAACCGGACTATCCAGGGATTTGCAATCGACAACTGGCGACTTGCGCAAGAACAGAAACAATTGGCGGCAGAGCAAGAAAAGCTTACAGATATTGGAAAGCGCATACAGTTGATACAACGCCATTCGCCGGATTATATAGAAGAATTATCGCAAAAACATCTTAATTTGGGCGATCCATCTATAAGAATCCTTAAATAAATTTGCATTTTATGTGTATTGTTGTTATAATCTGCCGTATTCGGGGCGTAGCTCAGCCTGGTAGAGTGCTTGCTTTGGGAGCAAGATGTCGTCGGTTCAACTCCGGCCGCCCCGACCACCGATTTTCGTTAATTTTTGCAACGCAAAAATTTAAGAAAATCGAGTGCCACCCGTAGCCTTGGCGTAGGGTGGCGAAATGAATTTGGGTATGGCAAAGTTCGCAAAAGAATACCTGCCCGACCAGATTAAACAGACTGCGTGAAAAGCAGTCTTTTTTCATACCCACCCTGCATTACATCGAATTCGAAACTGAATTTTGCGAAAACGATTGTTTTTAAATCAGTTTCGAACTAGTATACAAAACAATGAAAATATCCATACCATTTCTTGAATATGCCTGCAAGGGTTCTTGGGGCAAGGATACCAGTTATCAGTCAGTTGGTGATGCGAAAAATCCGAAAGGGCAATGCGCCATAACATCAATGATTGTTCAGGATTATTTTGATGGTGAAATCAGAAAAATCAAAGTGGGCGAAGAATCGCATTATTTTAATCTTATAAATGAAGCAATCATAGATTTCACTGCCGGTCAATTCCCAATGCCTTTGGATTATTCAAATCACATTTCGGCGGATAGAATAAATTTCAAAGAGGAGACTATCAAAAGATACGGTATCTTGAAACAACGAACAGATAAATTCATAAATGATATGGATTTATTGAGCAAACGAATTTCCAATTGCACTATATGCCAATGTTGCGGGTCATGTTCTCCGACTTTTACACATTTTGGTTACGATAACAGAATTTTGCTTTTGGGGGAAGCACCTGCAAAAAATGGATGGCGTATCAGTGGACGCGCCTGGTATGAACCGTCTGGAAAAATTACGGCCACGGGTAAGATATTAAAAAAACTTTTATCAGAAATCGACCTGACTTTGGAAGACCTGCCTTTTACAGAAGCTATAAAATGCACACCAGAGAGCCCAAAATATTTGAAGTTTTGCGGTATAAATTGTCAGCCGTTTTTAATAGAACAATTAAAGATTATGAAGCCGCAAATTATTGTGCCGCTGGGTGTCAGAGCGACAGAACTTTTGTTGCCGCCGTTCAAAAAATTTTCCGATATCGCAGGTCAAGTGCATAAAACGGAATTTGGACTTGTAATTCCTATATATCATCCTTCGCCAATATCGCCCTTGGGATACAAAGGTAATCTTCATATAATGCAAATAATTAAACAGACGCTAACAAATTTTCCCTGAAAGCATTGATCTTCCTTGCCAATATTGCAAAGTCAGAGAAATTGTTTGCTCGAAACTTGGCTGTTATCTCTAACCATAATAAACAAACGCGTTTAAAAGGCGCGGTTTTTCAGTCACGCTGCGAATTTTGCGGGATTTGAATCTTAAAACCACCGCGACTCCATAACCACAGCGAAGTATGGACATCTATTGGTAAAATACCAGTATTTTTCAGCAAATCGTGCCATTTGTTCGCTACATAATCACGAATATCTGCACGAGTGATTTCAGACTGATCTATAAGCCTAAGTTCAATACTGGATTGGATAACATGAGTATCGGGCGCAATTGTTATATGCTCGCGACCTGTCAATTTCATATCTGTATATTGTGTAATGACATACAACCAATAGTTTAATATTTTTGGACCGGACAGGTATGGAAAATCTTTTTTATTTTTCTGTATATAATTTTTTATTTCTGCAATATCATAATTATGGGCAGTAAAAAAGTCTTTGATGTTTTGTTTATGAAATGTTGAACATATGGTTTTCCAAATTTCTATATGTTTGTTCGGTTGTAATGCCACTTTGTATTTCAGTAATGCCCGGCGCAGATTCTCATCGTTAGATTCTAAAACAAGTTTTGGATTGAATACGAACGCGGTATCTGTATCTTGAAAAGTTTTGTTCGCATTCTCCCAAAGTTTATATGAATCGCGTTGATAATTCAGTGCCATAGGAAGAGTGAAATATAACAGATTTTGCTCGGAATTACGAGATAGCACAGGGTTTTCATCTTCCGGCATTTTTTCGCCACCCAGATGCCCCCGCTTGTGCAATTCAAGCAGATTTCTAACTTGCAAGAGAATTGTGGTTTTGTTCATAGTAAGATTATATCAGCAATAGTATGCAAAATCCATCCGTAACTTTTCTTTAAAGGTATTGATTTTTCTACCAAAATTGCAAAGCCGGTGCTCGGGACTATTCCAGAGCCGTTCGGGTTAAATTCTGTCCACGGATTAATTGACATGTACAACGCCCACGCGGGATCCGGTGCCGGGATAGTGAAATCACATGCCTTGCCACTGTCCCCATTGATTTTGATTTATAACTGGTTGAGAAGGCATTTGTCCATATTGATTTATTGCCCTTGCAGTATTTTGATGTGCTGGCTGCATTTGCCACTGGTTTTGGGTAACGTGATTTTGATGATGTTGTACCAAATTATTATTGTATACTGGTTGTTGATTTCTGGAACCGCCCGTTTCAAATCGGTATTTAAATGATAATATGCCACCAAATCCCCGACGAATTCCTGTATAATATTCTCCCCCCAATGATAATGACAGGCTGTTTGTTTCTATCCTGATACCCGCTTCGCCTATTCCTGTCGTACCCGACAACATCGGGGCATCTATTTCGTGACCAAAGATGGTCGCTTTTGCTTCGCCGCCAAATTCATGATCCAGGCTTGCGCCGATATATGGGCGAAGTTCTTCATTTCCTATGACTATTCGTGCACCTGCCCTTGCCCGTTGCGACAGAACATTATCGAATTTTATTTTTTCACCGGTCGAAATTTGCGCTTCATTGGCCGTTTGCATCGCTGCAAGGTATTTTATGGATATGTCCAGATCGGATCCATTTTCCATTTTGCTGACATACCCAAGTCCTATGTGCCCACCGTAATACATGGTTGATGCGTCGAATGATGCGATTTGTCCGGCGGAAAGTCCCGCAAAATCACTGCTTTCATAATTATTATTGACTATTCCGGCGCGGGCAGAGCCGTCCATATATATACCCCCGTCCAGCCTAATATGGAACAATGCACCACCGCCGTAATAATTTGTGTCGCCCCTGGCCGATACATTATTCGCATTGGAAAAATCATTAAAAGAATTATAGGTTCCATTGCCGTATTCGGCAAAACCGCCAATTGTAAATCTGCCCATACCGGCGGCCAATCCGGCCATTGCGGATAAGCTTTTTACATCTATATGCGATCCGGTTTCATAACGGGATTTACCGGCAGATGCCGCGCCAAACGAACCAAATCTTTTACCGCCGCCGCGTTGTGTCGTATGGACGGATTGTACAGCATTTGTGATTCCGGCCGTGGCAGAAAGGCTTCCGGCTTGATTTAAAGTGGCAACGGTTGCAAGGTTACCTTCGCTGAACGATTTTGTTTGCGGGTTCAGGCGGCCGGCCGGATCATCTGGGATATTAATATCATTGCCTGTGTCATTGTTTATGTTGGTAATCGTGGCAGTCAATTTATCATTTTCTTGTGTCAGTTCGTAATCATAAATTAAACTGACACCATGCATAATCATTCCCGTGCTAGAACCAGTGTATAAACTATCGGTTAATGTTCCCGCAGCGATAAGATGTATTTTATCCCCGAAATTAAGAATGGGCTTTGCCCCGCTTAAACCTATATGGATTGCGGAATTTGTTATATTTGCATTTCCACTGACAGATAACAGGGTATTGTTATTACTTGCGGTGGCGGGTATGAACAAATTCAATGCTGCACCATTAAAATCCATATCACCCGTTATGCTGTTCGACCCGTGGATATTATATACATTTGCCGTAATTATGGAATTCCCCATGACTATATTGCTGTTATTCCGAAGGGTCAGTTCTGCAAGTCGAAGATTTTGCGGGGTATTATAGTCCAAAATCAAATTACCACCATCAAATGAAAGAACCGTCGGGGATGTGTATGTATTATTAAAATCGGTATCCCATGCCGGTAAAAATAATCCATGATTATATCCATTAATATCCGTTATAGAATCATGATTGTCATACTTAACCGACCCCAGTCGCAAAGTCGAATTTAATATACTTACATTCCCCGCATTTATGATCGAATTATTGAATTTGACTTCCCCTGTTCCATCGCCCGTCAAGATAATATTAAAATGATTTGGATATTGGATTGCATTAAAAGGAGTACCCGCCGCGCCCAATATATTATCATCAAAAACAAAACTTCCGTTATTTATGGTTTTAAATGTCAGGCTTTTGTTTGTGGTGTTTGTACGCACAAAAATGGCATTGTGAATTATCCCGCGACTGTCGTCGGTATAATTTCCGCTGAATGAAAAATTGTCATGATCGGCCGTAAAAGTCAAATTTGTTGTTGTGTAGATTGCACCACCAAGAGATAAATCTGCGGTTGAATGTACATGATTCCCTATAAAATTGCCAGTTATATTCTCGATACGTCCATAATTATTAATAGCACCACCCCCGTTAATATAATCACCCCGGTTCATAAAGTTTTCGACAAAGTTTCCCGTTATATTCCCAATTGATCCCCAATTGTTAATAGCTGTTTGATTTCCAATGAAATTTCCGACTATATTATCTATAAGGGCATTTTCTCTGGAATTGCTAATGGAAATTTCATGATTGCCAATAAAGTTTCCTTTTATATTTTTAATTTCTCCAGAGTTATCAATCGCATAATAATTTCCTATAAAATCCCCGATAATATTTCTAATATTTCCACGAGTATTGTAAATTCCGCTATTATTTCCGATGAAATCCCCCGTCAAATTATCAATAGTTCCGTAATAATTGTAAATAGCTATGCTATTGCCTATGAAATCGCCATTTATAAACCCAATAATAGCATTCTCATTATGAATAGCCAGTCCATTGTCTATAAAATTACCATTTATACTTCCAATAGCAGCAATGTTATAGTTATAAATAGTTGCACTACCATTACTAATTGTTGCCACGAAATCGCCTGTAATACTTTCGATTGATCCAAAATTACAAATCACCCCGCAACTATAATTAATTGCGGTGTTATTCACGAAATCACCGATTATATTACCGATGGAACCGGTATTAAAAATCGCGCTGCCATGTTCTCCATCATTTGGTAAGTTGCGAAAGTATCCTGTCAAATTACCACCATTCTGATTTGCCGTTATTCTATCCAGATCGACCCCATTGCCCCCGGTTGCGTCCAATGTATATTCATAATATACAGGCGTTAAAACACCCGCCACAAATTCATAACTTGTAATCACATTTGTTCCGGGGGCGGCAACCGAAGTGAACGATAATGAATATCCGCTATTTATTAGGGATGATCCTGTACCATATAATTTATCCAATGTCGGAACATAATTTTCAAAATCAAATGCGTGGGCACCAGATACAAAGCATAACGAAAAAAAAGCCACGAATAATTTTCTCATTTTCAATCCTTAGTTTTTATTATTGTATTTTTTCAATTTTTATATCGACGGCGTTTTCGTCATCGCTGATTTTATAAATTCCATTTTCAATCGTGTTGAAATAGCGTGTGATTTTATTTATCCGCTCTATTTTCTCTGGTTCTGACAGGTAATCAAAATCATCCGCAATTTCGTCGGATATTTTTACTATGATCGTAGATTTACGCTTTATATGAAACAGATGATCCATTCCATCAACAATCCCCCGATATTCAAAAAAATTTTGTTCTAATAATTCGATTAATGTTTTTTTCATATTCTCTCTCTTTAAATTGCAAAAATAACCACCAATCGGGATTGGTGGTCGGGAGAGTTCATAAATCAGTCTACGATTGATTCCGCTGTCTTCGGGCAAGCCCTATTTTATAACAAGCGGCTCCCCGACCATTAGAATCAGGGATATAACGGTGCGGAAGGCACCATCACATCAGATAACGATGCGAATCCGCACCGCGTAGACTGGGCTTATGAAAGCCCCGACCCCGGTGTCTCCACCGGGTCGTTTATATTGTATTGTATCTGATGCCAACAAGTAAAGTAAAAAATCCCGCCCGAAGCGGAAATGACGGCAACTTTGTTGCCGTTAAATCATATCTGGTGTTATTGCGGGTCACACCGCGGGGCGGACGAAGTAATCGCTATCAAAAAAATGTCATTGCGAGTGACCTTTGACCGCGAAGCAATCTTTATCATCAAGGGAAGTATAAGAATTCCCATATCTGAAAAGATTGCTTCAATCGCTTTGCTCTTTCGCAATGACCGCTTTATCTCCACGTTGATGGTATAGACGCTGCGTCATCCAGATTTTGCCATGCGTTTCCGCCATAGCAACCATCACCTGCATCTGGCCATTTTTCATACAGGTACTGCCCATCGGATTTTGCAGATGAACCACGAAGTCCGGTATTACCAAAGAATGTTCGATTGAACATCATGCTTGCCGGGGTGCCGGTTAAATTACCAAACAACCCTTCCGGTATAGAACCTGTTAAACCGCTACAATCATAGAATGTTCGATTGAACATAGCGCCTGCCGGTGCGCCGGTTAAATTACCAAACAACCCCGCGGGTATAGAACCACTCAAGCCGCTGCAACCATTAAATGTATCCTGGAACATACCGGATGCCGGGGCACCAGTTATTCCAGAAAACAACCCTTCCGGTATCGAGATCAAGCCGCTGCAATTTTGAAATGTACCACTGAACATACTGCTTGCCGGGGCACCGGTTATACCGGAAAACAACCCTTCCGGTATCGAGATCAAGCCGCTGCAACCATTAAATGTATTACCGAACATAGCGGTTGCCGGTGCGCCGGTTAAATTACCAAACAACCCCGCGGGTATAGAACCACTCAAGCCGCTGCAATTTTGAAATGTACCACTGAACATACTGCTTGCCGGGGCACCAGTTATTCCAGAAAACAACCCTGCCGGTATCGAAGTCAAGCCGCTACAATTATAAAATGTTTGATAGAACATATTGGTTGCCGGTGCGCCGGTTATTCCAGAAAACAACCCTGCCGGTATTGAAGTCAAGCCGCTACAATTATAAAATGTTTGATAGAACATACCGTTTGTCGGGGCACCCTGTACGCTGGCAAACAATTCCGGTGGCATCGATGTAATTGCGGTATTCCTGAATGTTTGATAAAACCGCGGACTACCACTAGTTGTAGCATTCAATATCGGAAATATTTGTCCCAAATCACCACTGATACCGGTCATCTTGGCACGATTTGGATGTGTGGCCGCATGGGCTGAGCTATAAAACGATATCGCTGTTGAGATGGTGGCACTATACGATATAGCCAATCCACCGATACCAACAGTGTAATTACCACCGGATATATATGTACATGAATATGTTGTATTTGTTGTATCAGTTCTGTTTATTGTTTGCACATTACCATTACCACAATCAATTGTAAAATTACCCTGTGCAGAAAGCTGTATTTCAAAGGTTTCGCCCGCAGTTATATCGGTAAGACTCACAAAGAATGAAGGCTCCACCGGTTCTGATAGTTTCAAATAATATACTGTATCGTCTATGCTCATACGTATAGTGTCTTCTATCGGTATGGTGGTAAGTCCACCGTAATAGATATTACTATCCCCCGGAACCTGTACATGAAGATTCTTTTCATTCGCAGGATTCTTGGTGGAATACAATATCGCCGATATTCCTGAACCCGTGCGTAATGTCTTGAATGAAGTGCTGTATGCGTTTGTTGTAACAAACAATAAAGTTACAGCACAAACAATATTTTGTATAATTTTGTTAAATATAACCATCGGGACTCTCCTATTGTTACATTATACATTAATAATTACAAAAATGTAACTACTTTGTCAAAAATAATATGGCCAACTTTTTCTTGAAAGTCTTTAACTTCCTTGATAACATAGCGGAACAGCAAAGTTACTGATCGCTAGCTATAAACTATCGGACTCTTTTCTGGGGGTCTGTTGAAATAAAGATAAATATATGGATAAAAATATACTAATTACTGGTGGCGCGGGTTTTATCGGTTCGCATACCGCAGAGGCTCTTCTTGAACGGGGCGAAAAAGTCATTGTTTTGGACAATTTTAATGATTTTTATGATCCAAAAGTCAAAGAAAATAATGTTGCACCGCATCTTGAAGATCCGAATTACAAACTTATCCGTGCCGATATACGCGATAACGAATCTCTTGCAAAAACCTTTACCAATAACAAAATAGACGCGGTAATCCACATCGCCGCGCTGGCCGGTGTGCGCCCATCCATAGATCGGCCAAAGGATTACATAGAAACCAACATTATCGGCACGCTTAACATAATTGAACAAATGCGCATCCATAATGTGAAAAAACTTATCTTTGCCAGTTCAAGCAGTGTTTATGGAAATTGTAAAGCAGACAAGTTTTCGGAAAATTTGGACGTTTCAGAACCGATCAGCCCCTATGCCATGACCAAAAAGTCGTGTGAAGAGCTTATAACCGTATATCACAAACTTTATAATATCAATGCTGTATGTCTTCGTTTTTTTACGGTTTATGGTCCACGGCAAAGACCGGATTTGGCCATAAATAAATTTGCGGGTTTGATAGAATCTGGCCAGCCAATTCCCGTCTTTGGCGACGGTTCAAACAGGCGGGATTATACATTTGTTGCCGATATTGTGTGCGGAATTTTGGCCGCGCTTGATTACAATAAAACTGGATTTGAAATAATAAATCTTGGCGGGGGTGACCCGGTATCGCTTGAACGCATGATAAACGTTTTGGAATCCACACTGGGCAAAAAAGCAGTGATAGATAGAAAGCCCATGCAACCCGGCGATGTAGACAAGACTGTTTGTGATTGGGAAAAAGCGAACAGACTTCTTGGTTATGCCCCAAAAGTCAATTTCGAAAGTGGAATAACAGAATTTGTTAAATGGCTAAGAAGTCGATAAATTTGCAAGTATTTCTGTTTTTTGGAAAAATGACGATAGAGAAAAGAATAAATGAAAAAATCTACGATAGTAAAAACATTTAAATTTATGGTGCCAATTATGCGTTTATGCTATCGCGTGCGCGCTGTATGTAAATTTGGCATCGGTAATTATTTTCGTGTGTGCTTTGCGAAATCCGAAAACAAAGGACGCAGACATTTTCTTTCGGTTCTGGTATGCGCAAAGGACGAAGCAACCTATCTGACAGAATGGTTGGAATATCATCTGATGCTGGGTGTGGAAAAATTCTATTTCTATGACAATGAATCTACGGACAATACGCGTGAAGTTTTGGCACCATATATCGCCCGTGGCACTGTCGAATACATATTTTGGCGTGGCCGCAAACAACAGATGGCGATGTATGCCGACGCGCTTCGTCGCTTTTCCGACCGTACAGAATGGTTGGCCATAATCGATATAGATGAATTTATAAATCCGATAACGTTTGATGATATCCCGTCGTTTTTGAACAAAGTCCCGCGCGGTGCAACACAGATATATCTTGCATGGGATAATTTTGGATCGTCCGGACATAAAAAACGACCCGACGGTCTTGTTATAGAAAACTATAAATACTATAATAATGCACCACGTGGCAAATCATTGGTCAATCCACGCGCAGTTGTGGGGCTTTCGAACCCGCATATGCTTGAAGTAATTGGGGATACCGTCGACGAAAACTTTCGGCCATTTCGGTTTTGGGATTGGGTTGGAAAAATTGCGATTTGGCCCGGTCGAGAATTTCCAAGATCAAAGATTAAAATCAACCATTATCAATTGAAATCTTTGGAAGAATTCCTTGCAAAGCAAGTACGCGGGCGCGCAAATGGGAAAGAGGGGGATGTTGCAAAATACTCCGCCACAGCCTTTGCGGCCAAAGATACCGGTCATCACCTGGACAAATCTATACTGCGCTTTGTGCCGGCATTAAAGCAACAAATAAATTCCAACGGCCAGCTTTAAAACAATCCTTTAATCTCGCCGTATTCGTCCAATCCTATGTTTTCGGCAGCCGGATGTTCGGGCAAGCCCGGCATACGCATAATCGTACCCGCGGTAACCACCACCATTCCGGCACCCGCATACAAAAAGGCATCAACCAATGGAAACATATATTCTTTTGGTGCGCCCAATAATTTTGGGTCATGTGAAAATGATGCCGGTGTCTTTGCTATACATACCGGCAGATGTCCAAAACCGTTTTGTTCAAACCGCAAAAGCTTATCTATAACCACATCGGACGCAGATACATCATCCGCCCCATAAATTTTTTGTGCGATTGTCCGTGCTTTTACCAACAACGGAACTTCATCTGGGTATAATAAATTTATCTGTGACGAAATATTGCATGCGTTTATTACTGCACGGCCAAGTGCTTCTACGCCTTTACCACCATCTTCCCAACCACGGTATACTTCCATCGGTACGTCCATTGACTTTGTAAATTCCGACAATTGATTCAATTCTTCTTCCGTTGTTTCGCTTGCGCGATTCAATGCGATTACAACTGGTGCCCCGTAATGTTTCATATTTTCAATATGTGCACGCAGATTATCGAAACCCCCATGATGTTTTATCGCGCGCATGGTCGCGACTATGACTATTGCTGATGGTGACAGATTGGCCTTGCGACATTTTATATCAAAGAATTTTTCTGCGCCCAAATCTGCCCCAAAACCGGCCTCGGTCACGACATAATCCGCCAATCCCAATGCGGCCTGGGTTGCTATAATAGAATTGCAACCATGTGCAATATTTGCAAATGGCCCACCATGAACCAGTGCCGGGGTTCCTTCTAATGTCTGAACCAGGTTTGGTAACATCGCATCTTTTAACAGTACAGCCATGGCTCCGTCGGCTTTTAAATCCCGTGCATGGATAAATTCGCCCTGTCCGTTTTCACCAATTATTATATCACCGCACATTTTTTGCAATTCGAATATATCGCGCGCCAGGCATAATGCCGCCATCAGTTCTGTCGCCACTGTAATTATAAATCCATCATCGCGCACCGGACCATTTATTTTCCCATGCCCAATTGTAATATTACGCAAAACTCGGTCGTTAAGGTCAAGACACCGCGTAGTGTAAACTTTTTGTATATCCAACTTGTTTCCCCAATGCAGATGATTGTCTATCATCGCGCACAAAAGATTGTTCGCCGCGGTCAGTGCATGAATGTCGCCGTTAAAATGCAAATTTATGTCGGCCATGGGCGCGATTTGCGACCAACCACCGCCAGCCGCACCGCCTTTTAAACCAAAACATGGTCCCAGTGACGGTTCCCGCAAAGCCAGTGCGACACGAACACCCAGCCGTGCCATTCCATCTGCAAGACCGATGGATACCGTGGTTTTCCCCTCGCCCATTGGTGTCGGATTTATGGCGGTAACCAAAATCAATTTTCCGCGATTTGCATTGCGTGCGACGGTAATTTTGGAAGCAGAGATTTTTGCCTTGAAATTGCCAAATGGAATAATATCATGCGCTTTGATTCCCAACTTGTCTGCGATTTCGGTTATAGGTTTTAATTTTACTGAATTTGCAATTTCAATATCTGTCATCGTATCTCCTTGAAGTTTATTGTTCAAAGAGTAAATATTTTATCTTGAAAGTCAAGAAGCTTGACTATATAATCCCACCAAGAACAAAAGAATATATGAAATATTTGTTACAGTTTTTACTATTGATGATATTCGTGCTTGCTGGTGAAGCGGTATACGCTATTGTTCCATTGCCGATTCCGGCCAGTATCTGGGGACTTGTTCTGCTTTTGTCCGCACTTTGGATCGGTGTTGTAAAGTTGCCGCAAATTGAAAATGTCGCTAATTTTTTCTTGGTCATAATTCCTGTACTTTTTGTTGTTCCGGCTGTCGGGGTTATTGAAATATTCGAAAGCATTGCACATGTATGGCCTATGATGCTGGCGGTGATAATAATAACTTATCTGGCCGCTATGGCATCCACCGGATGGATTGCTGAATGGATGATACGGATTAAAGACAAAAAGAGTTGCAAGAAATGATAGAATTTTTTGCTTCTTCAATATATTTCGGACTGGTATTATCTGTTGGTATTTATGCCTTGGCCGTATTTATAAACAATAAATGGGATTTGTCGATAACTACGCCTTTATTACTGACAACTATTGGCGTTATAGGCTTTTTACTTATTTTTGATATTCCTTATGCCAGCTATCAGGCAGGTGCCAAATATCTTAACTATTTTTTGGTTCCGGCAACAGTGTGCTTTGCGGTACCTATGTACAAACAGATACAAACCCTGGGTAAATATAAATGGGTCATTCTTACATCTGTAATTTTGGGTTGCGCGGCCAGCGTTGCAACAGTTGCCTTGCTTTGTTGGATATTTGGTCTGGGCGAAGTTATCAGAAATTCTCTTGCGGCAGTATCGGTCACAACCGCAATAGCGATTGGAATTACCAAAGAGCTGGGCGGTATAGTTGCCATCACTGTTTTTGCGGTAATTTTGACGGGGATACTGGGTAATGCCATAGGCCGCCAAGCCTGTGAATTATTGGGGTTGAAAAATCCAATTGCAAAGGGGCTTGCGATTGGTAATTCCAGTCATGCGATGGGAACTGCGAAAGCGTTGCAGATGGGATCCAAGGAAGGTGCCGCCAGCAGCCTGGCCATAGTTATATCCGGCCTTGCCACAGCGGCCATTGCACCATTGATTTTATGGCTATTTTTTTAAATGAATAGTGAATAATTAATGCATCGTGCGCACAGCGCAGAGTATATTCTATATTTTCCCCTTGCAAAAAAATTCTTTTAATACTATAATCGTTATAATTAATAACAATTAAGGATTATAATCATGCAGAAAAAAGAATTCTTAACTCTTATAGAAAACCACCTTCGAATTGTGGACTGGCTCAGCACCAGAACCCGCGATGATTTGGAATTTATGGGATATTCAAAGCTGTATTTACGGACATTGGTGCGGCTGCATCTGTACGGTAAAACCATGCTGAAAGAATTCGCTAAACGTAACGATATGCCATCTTCTAACCTTTGTATGATGTTGAAACATTTGGAAAAAGACGGATTGGTATTGCGGCAAATCGATGATTCTGATCGCCGAAACACTTGGTATTCGCTTACACCCGCAGGTATAAATCTGACCCGAACTGTGATTGATGAATTCCATCGTCGTATTATAGAATTATTCTCTGGACTTAACAAAGCTGACGAAACCCGGTTGATCATAGCTTTGCGAACAGTGAACGAATTAATGAATAAAATTAAAAATCCCCATAATTAAAGAGTGATAGATATGAAAAAATTCCTGGTATACTTACTGGCACTTGGGTTTTGCGTATCAGCAAACGCCATGGATTTGTCTTTAAATGACACGGTAACACTGATTAAAACCGAATCCCACGATTTGAAAAAAGCAAACGCCAATATAAGAAAGGCCAAAGCCGGACTGGATGCCGTCAATTCAAATCGTTGGTTTAAACTTGATGCGACCGCAACACAGACGAGGATTATAAACGTAGAAGATCCCGGAAAGCCGATGGGGTTTGCCCTGCCCGCCGATATTGTTGGTCTGGCCCAGGCCAATGGTGTGCCGCCGGGCATGATTCCCGGATTCATCGAATTCCCAAGTAATATCGGTATGGCTGGATTGTCATTATCCCAACCCATATATACTTTTGGCAAAATCGGGCATGCAGCGGATGCGGCGCGTAATGCGATAAGAATGGCTGAATCTGGACACGACATCACAAGACGCGAAGTGGCGGCGGCAGCGGCGCAAATTTATTGGACGGCAAAAATGACCGATGAAATGGTAAAAATCGCGGAAAAAAATTTAAAATCTTCGACCGATGCGAAAAGACAATTGGAACGGGCTGGTCGTGCCAACAGACCCAACCTTATAAAGATACAGGCAGATATAGCCGCAAAAGAAATAGCTTTATCCGATGCACAATTTAATCGCGATTCTGCCCACCGGTTATTAAAAGTTCTGGCGGGTATAGAAGCAGAGGCAAATCTTGTCCTGACCGATGAATTTCCTGAAACATTTCTTATTCTTGATGCCCCGACCGTACTTGGATCGAATCCTGAATGGGATTTGCTGGATTTAAATGCACGTATGTATGAATCGCAATCAAAGGCACGGCGTGCGGCGCGATATCCGGTTTTGGCGGCCACTGGTTCTTACAATTACATCATGATGCATAATGATTATAAAGTATGGAACGGGGAATCAAATCAAAGCGCAGTTGTCGGATTGGCATTATCGGTACCGATATGGGATGGATTATCGGCACGGGCGAACGCTACGATGGATGCAATGTCGGCGGAACAGGCACGTCAAGATCTGGACAAATCCAAAAAGATGAAATCCAATGAATATCGTGATGCGGTTTTAAGACATGAACATCTAAGAGCCAACTTATCAAAACTGAAAGAGGCGCGCGATTTGGCCGGAAGAACCGCACAAATTTCTGCCGATAGGTTTGCCGCGGGTCAAACAAGTGCCGTAGAGCTTGCCGATGTCCAGGCGGCATTGGCTCAGATGGATCTTGCACTATTGAATGCAAAGTTCAATATTCTTATGGCGGAAGAAAACGTAAAAAAACTAAATAAGTGACAATCATGAAAAATAAAATAACAACTTTCATTATAATCATCACCATTGGCCTGGTTGTCGGAAACCGCATAAGAGAAATACGTGATGAAAATGCCCGCGAAATATTTAATATTTCTCGTTTTAATGCCAATCATGGGGTACCTGTTGAAACAATGACTGTCGAAACACAAATGGGAACACTTTATGAACCTGTTGCAATCCGACATGGAAATATATATGTATCGGCAAATCGCATCAACAGATTCAAACCCGGCCAGAAATTGTCCAGCGGTGGCACAGTTGTATCAGTTTCCAGAAATATTGATCTTAATACAGGTCTTTTTATCATAAAGACATCCGCAGCATCCGGTAATGACTTTATAGAAATAAAACAAGATGGCATATTTATCCCGTTGTCGGCCATAACTGATTCCAGTGTAATGGTATCCCAGGAAGGAATTGCAACCAGAAAATCGGTTTCGATTATCATGGCCGATGCACGGCGTGCAATTGTAAAAGGTCTGTCGGACGGCGAAATTGTCATCCTGACAAAGGTGGAACAAGGAACAAGAATAAGATAAAAGGTTTTCCGTCATGCTGAATTTTTTCATAAAACGTCCCGTAACTACCATAATGTTCGTGCTGCTTTGGGTTGCGCTTGGCATAGTTGCTTTTCCAAAGATGAACATTGAATCGCGCCCCGCTATTGATTTGCCTATGATAACGGCCACTTTCGTTTATCCCGGCGCATCACCGGTCGATATTGAATCCCAAGTTGTGCAACGTGCCGAAGATGCAATGTCGGAAATAGCAGGATTGAAAAAAATCACATCTAATGTATTTGAAAGCGGCGCATTCGTTATGGCCGAATTTAATGTGGGGGTGAACGTCAACGACAAAGCCGCAGAAATAAAGGCTAAAATTGATGCCCTGGCCAATGATTTTCCAGATGATCTAAGAAAGCCGGTGGTGGAAAAGATGAATCCGCTGCAAGAATCCGTGCTGGACATAGTAATATCGGGTGCAGACCAGCGGGAAATGGATCGCTTTGTCAAAGATGTGTTCAGCCAACAGATAACCGCCCTGCCCGGTGTGGCATCTGTATCTGCATTTGGCGGACAGGAACGCGCAATCAGGATAGAAATGAATCCTGAATTGATGGCTGCCCGTGGGGCCAATATCCTGGACATAGTCGCCGCATTGGGCATGAATAACGTTAATATACCCGGTGGCAAGATAGAATCAGGTATCAGATCCAATGTAGTACGGTTTTCCGGCGAATTTCACAGCATCAATGATATTGCTGAACTTCGCATATCTACCGTCGAAGGGGAAAATTTCAAACTTTCGGAAATTGCGACTATTACCGATGCGGTGCGTGAAATCGAAAGTGGCGCACGATATGACGGCAATGATGTCGTGATAGTTTCGGTTGTAAAGGCTTCTGATGGAAATGCCATAAAAATAGCACGGGATATACGAAATAACTTTCCGCGATTTGAAATTTTGATGGATGATTATTTTAAAAACCACGAAACACAACCAACGATGCAGATTGTTTCTGATTCATCTATTGCAGTATCAAAAGAAACGAAAAGTACCCTTTATGGTATCCTGTTGGGGGTATTTCTGACAATATTAACTCTGTTGATATTTACCCGAAACTGGCGCACCACGGTAATTGCATCCATAGTTATTCCCGCATCTTTGATTTCTGGATTTTTCTTTATGGACAATTCTGGCTTTACAATAAATTCGATGAGCCTTCTGGCCATGGCCACAGCCCTGGGTACCCTTATAATTAATGCCATTGTCCTTATCGAAGCTGCTTTGGGCTTTTTGTGTGCCGGGGAATCACCGGATGAAGCAGCAGTAAAAGGAACCAAAAAAGCTGTTGTTCCGGTTCTGGCGGCGGCGGGAACAAATGTAGTGGTATTTCTGCCGCTGGCTTTTATGGGCGGTATCGCGGGTCAGTTTATGAGCCAATTTGGAATGACAGTTGTTTATTTAACAATGCTTTCTCTTCTATTCTCATTCACCCTGACACCGATGATGATTGCGAAAATTCTGCGTAAAACTCCTGTAAAAGAAACAAAACAAGCCAAATGCGAAATAGTATCGAAAAAGAACTGCAAGGCACCGGATTATCGAAAGCCTTTACCAGAATTATCTTGGTTTCGTAAATATTTCGACTATCAGATCGCACATCCCTGGCGTGTTGTGGGGATGGGTTTTGTCGTATTGATATTATCCGCGTTCCCAATGCGTTGGGTTGGTAATGAATTTTCGCCGAACACGGATATTGATGAAATATCCATATCTGCGCGCGGTTCTGTCGGCACTACATATTCACGTTCAGAAGAAATTGCTGCTTTGATTGAATCACGGCTGAAAGAATTCCCGGAAGTGAAATCAACATCGGTAAAAATTGGCGAACGTGGCACGCAAAATATCGGTATCCGGGTCGGGCTGGTTCCACGTTCTGAACGCAGAATGTCTGATAAAATCCTGGTTCAGAAAATACTGCCAAAGCTTTCGGACATTCCCGGGGTAGAAATACAAATAACAGCCGGTATCCGCATGCCGGGCAGCGGCGGGGATCTGGTATTGAATGTAATTGGTCTGGACGATACGCAACGTTCAGAATATGCCGTGCAAATAATTGATATATTGAATAAGATACCGGAAATACAATCCGCAACTTTGGCAGCCGGTGAACCGGGCATAGAACTTATGTTCGTACCGGATTCATCAAAGATGAAGTATTGGGGGGTACAAAACCAGACTGCGGCTGTTGCATTGCGTACCGCCCTGTATGGAAATGACTCTTTTCATTACAAAGAATACGGTAATGAATTCCCTATAATAATTGAAATTGGACGGGATTATAAAACACGATCTATGTTTGAATCCGTATTCGTCCCCACCCCAAAAGGACTGGTGGCGTTATCTGAATTGGGAACCGTCGAATATGGTCTTGCATCGACAGATATAAAGCGCGTGGACAAACAGCGTATTACCGAAATAAATATAGACATTGGTAAATCTACAATCGGGCCGGTACAGACAAAAATCGAAACTGAGTTAAAACAACTGGATTTTGCGCCGGGCTATGGTGCCGTATTTGGCGGAATGTCTGAAATTCAAAGTGAAACGACGGGTGAAATTTCCGCGGCATTTCTGCTTGCGATAATTCTTACCTATATGCTTCTTGCGGCTATTTTGAATTCTCTGCTTCACCCATTTACGGTTGCAACATCGATATTATTTTCGTTCGCCGGGGTGTTTATCATGCTGTTCCTTACAGGGGCCAGTATAAACATAGCAGCGATGCTTTCGATTGTCATGCTTGTTGGGCTGACCGTTAATAACAATATTCTGGTGTTGGAACCGACCATAGTAAGAATATCAAAGGGTGAATCAATGGCCAAAGCCCTGTGGGATGAATTTGTCGATAAGAAAAGGATGTTAATGATGACAACGATTGCGGTTGTCGCGGGCATGGTGCCACAGCTATGGTCTGCGGACGGCGCAAAAATGTCGATGGGTGCGGTAATTATCGGCGGTATGGTCGCATCATTATTCTGGACATTTGCCATGACCCCCGCAATATTCACAGCTATGGAAAACCTGCGTATGAAATACACCAACCCACCCCGTCGCCCATAGCATGAATTGGGGTGTGTCTTCTCGGAAGGCGGAAATTCCTTGTATAAAAAGCTATTCACGGGCAAAACCCGTGAATATTGCATTTCCTAATAAACATATAATTACCATTATTTCGGTTGCGGGTGATTGGTAAAATTGCTATGCTCTGGGTATGAATCCGCAATTCG
Source organism: Alphaproteobacteria bacterium (assembly GCA_009777955.1). Taxonomy (GTDB): domain Bacteria; phylum Pseudomonadota; class Alphaproteobacteria; order Rs-D84; family Rs-D84; genus WRKW01. The sequence goes on from WRKW01000002.1 coordinate 132,698, forward strand.
TACATCTTCGAGTGCATACCAAATACTCTATCGGAGAGGGAACGCTATACATTGACGCAAATTCAAAAAAAGACCCAAATCGCGTCACTCTTTTGAAATTGTGTAAAAAATACGGAATGCCAGCCGCCGCCGTAACAGATACCAATCTGATGAGTGGTACTGCCGAATTTTCTGATTCTGCCGCAAATGCGGGTATACAACCCATCATAGGCATTACAGCTACTTTGAACCATCATGCTGGCGCGGATCCAAAAATTCTGCGCACTGATCAATTGTCACAAATAGTTCTGTTGGCTCAAAACTCTATCGGGTGGGGTAATCTGTGCCGATTGAATTCCAAGATGTATATGCGGCGTGATAATTCACATCTTGGCCCCCATATAACCTGGGATGAGCTGAATATGCATGCCGGGGGCATCATCTGCCTGTCCGGCGCACATACCGGACCGATCGGGCTTGCAATCCTTAACTCCCAAGATAATCTGGCGCGCGATTTTGCAGAAAAATTACACGGTATTTTTGGCGACAGATTTTATATGGAAATCCAGCGTCATGGATTGGAAGCGCAATTAAAAACGGAATCTGCATTTCTGGAAATCGCCGAAAAGCAAAATATACCGATTGTCGCAACAAACGACGTATGTTTCGCCACGCCCGAAGATTACGAGGCCGAAGATGCCCTGGCCTGTGTATTACAGCAAACCAAAGTCATAGATCCGGAACGCAAACGCAAAAATTCCGAACAATATTTCAAATCGCCGTCCGAAATGGTGGACGCATTTTCAGATTTGCCCGAAGCCATACAGAACACAATTGTCATCGCCCGACGCTGTGCATTCAAAGTCGACACCAGATCCAAACCCTTGCTTCCGAAATTCGGCAATGATTTTGATACAGAATGTAAAATGCTGCGGGATGATTCGCGCGCCGGGCTGATCCGTCGAATGACAGCGAACAAAATCCCAGATGCCGAACAAAAGCAATATTTCGACCAGATGGAATTTGAATGCGATGTAATTATCAAAATGGGTTTTCCAGGATACTTTCTTATTGTTGCGGATTATATAAATTGGTGTAAAGACAACGGCATTCTGGTCGGGCCGGGGCGCGGATCCGGTGCCGGCTCTGTCGTTGCGTGGGCACTGGGTATAACAAACGTCAATCCGTTGGAATACGGATTACTGTTTGAAAGATTCCTTAACCCGGATCGCGTATCCATGCCGGATTTTGATATAGATTTTGAACCCGCGGGTCTGGAACGTGTCGCAAATTATATCTGCGAGAAATACGGTCACGATCACATTTGCCGCATCATCACATTTGGCAGTTTGCAGGCTCGCGGTGCGATACGCGACATAGGCCGTGTTTACGGTATGCCCTATTCCAAAACCGACAGGTTTGCAAAGCTTATCCCAGCAGATGCAAAAAAAATTGCCGATGCGGTACAGAAATCCAGCGACATCCAAGAATTGCTAGAAGGCGATGCCGATCTTAAAAAAGTAATCGATGTATCGATGGAAATCGAAGGGGCATATCGTAATCTGGGTCAACATGCGTGTGGATTCGTCATTGGTGACCGGCCAACCGTCGATGTGGCACCCGTGTACCGCGATCCATCTAATGAAATGCCCAGCTGCCAGTTTGACGGGCATTATCTTGAATCTGTCGGTCTTATCAAATTCGACTTTCTTGGTCTTGAAACGCTTGCCATTTTGAAATATGCCACAAAAATGATAAAAGAAAACCATGGTGTTAATATAGATCTTGATTCAATTCCTTTGGATGATGAGAAAACTTTTCAACTTTGGCGCGCGGGCAAATCCATAGGGATATTCCAATATGAAGCCCCCTTTGTACAGCAAACCCTTAAAAAAATGCAACCCACGTCATTTGCCAATATTGTCGCGCTTAATGCCCTTAATCGACCGGGGCCAATCCAGTACATACCACAATATATCGCGCGCATGCATGGCGAAGAGGAAGTAAAATACCCACATCCAAAAGCAGAAGCAATCCTTAAAGAAACGTATGGCATTATCGTATATCAGGAACAGGTCATGCAATTGTCGCGCGCTTTGGCCGGATTTACCCGCGGTGAATCCGATAGTGTCCGCAAAGCCATGGGTAAAAAGATAAAAGCCGTGTTGGACGAACTGGAACCGAAGTTTTATGACGGATGCGATCGCGAACAAACCCTGTCACGTCCGGATGCAGAAAATCTTTGGGCACAGTTCATAAAATTCGCGGAATATGCATTCAATAAATCCCATTCGGTCGCATATTCGATTATCGCCAACCAATGTGCTTATTTGAAAGCAAACTATCCGGCCGAATATATCGCCGCATCATTGTCGTCTGAACTTAATGATTCCGATCAACTTATTTCCTTTATCGACGATGCCAAGATTAATTTCAATATTGAAATAATACCCCCGGATATTAATAATTCCGGTTCTTTGTTTACCGTTCAATCCGGCAAGATAGTTTTCGCGCTGGCCGCGATAAAAGGTGTCGGAACCGCCGCAACCGACCAGATAGTCACAGAACGCAAAACGAATGGAAAGTTTAAAAATATTACAGATTTTGCGAAACGTTGCGCACCGTTTATCAACAAGCGTATCTTGGAATCATTTGCAAAAGTCGGTGTGTTCGACAGTCTTGCCCCAAATCGCGCGCAAATATTCATGAATGCTGACCTGATTATGAGTTTTGCATCCAAATCCAAAGATTCGGCGCAATCATTATCACTGTTCGAAGATACTTCCGAAAACGATGTTGCGGACAATCGGCTACAACAAAATATGCTGAAAACCACTCCCTGGACTTTTGGTGAACAATTGGCAAACGAACATTCTGTTCTTGGGTTTTATATATCGGCTCATCCTATTGACCAGTATAAAAATCTGATAAAGCAATCACGTTTGACAACCAGTGAAACGCTTTTAAATGCCCGCGACCGACAAAATATCCAGATCGCCGCCAGCGTAAATGGATTCAACCGACGTACAACCAAAACTGGGAAACAAATGATGTCCATAAGCGCGTCTGACAGCGTGGGAAATATTGACGCTGTGGTATTCGGGGATTCCATCGGATCGATTGCAAATGTCTTACAGAATGAAAGCTTGGTTCTGATTTCCGGCCGCGCATCGGTGCGCGACGAATCCGTGTCATTATTTGTCGACGGGGTACAGCCTCTGTCGCAATGGATCGCGGGCGTGGCACAGGCATTGACACTGGAAGTATCAAAACAAGAATCTCTTGCCGATGTAAAGCAAATTTTGGATGGTATGAAACCAGGTGTCACCAAAGTCATTATTAATATTCATAATGCAGATAAATTCACAACAATTGCCCTGCCCCATAAAATCACTTTATCTCCGACAGTCATAGTCGACCTTGGCGCGATTGGCGTAAAAGCAGCGATAGAATAAAGAATTTGATATGAAACCCGATAGAAATCTTTGGAAATCCTTTCATTTGTGGACTTTGTTGACACTGGGTCTGATGATGGGTGGCAAGGCCGCCGGACAGACAAAAGACGATAAATTGCCCCAGGAAAAAATCCGCGTCACGGACGATCGACCACTGACACGTATTGATACGTTGGGCATTAATATTCACCCGGGTCCCGAACTTGCCGGTCAGTTTATCGCAAAAGATATGGCTCTCTTAATCAATAAATCATTGGAAGAAAACTATAAATCAGAAGTTTTGCGTCACGAATGGAATCATTATAAAAACTATATGTTCGGCAGCAATTTACACAGAAAATCTATTGAGGATGCAATTTGGTTGGCATTTCTGGATGAACTGACAAGTTTTATAGTGGATGACGATTCAATAACTTCTTATTTAATATCACGGGATAAACCAAACCAACAAAAACGAAACTTGCTTTTGGAAAAAATAGAATCCGCAACAGCAGAATTACTTTCCAGCACAGGATATATAAATGGTTTTGCCTTACTGGCCGAACAGCGTTATGATACCAACCCGGATTTGGATCACTTAGATGATTACAAGCACCATACGGATTCAATCCAGAACGATATGCTTGTATGTTATGTTGACGACATGGAAATAGACTTTAAAAGATTCCTTGCCGGGGAAGATATCTTAAAAATCAAAGATTCTATTTTGAATACTGTATATTTCAAAAGTATGACAGATCATTTTAATGATTACGATCTGAATTATGCTCAAAATACCAATCTCAAAGGATTGTTCTCTCCGGCCTTGAAAATGGAATATATAATCGGGCTATCGAAATTGGGTTCTCTTGATTTGTCCAAATCTGCCATCGACCATGTAAGTATTCAAAAAAACATCCGTATGCCACAGAATACGAAATTCCCAGAAAGTATGATTGATATGAAACTTAAGGACATAAAATTTTCCGATTGGGATCTTTTGGACTTGTCAAGCTATATAAGATTAATCAGCATTGAACTCGATAACACGATACCGTGGAAAAAAATTATATTGCCGGATGGATTAGCACTGATAAATATTAAGAATATGGATTGGACAGGTACGGATACTTTGGACTTGTCAAAATATAAAGAATTAGTAACTTTGAAGCTTGCCGACATAGAAGATTGTTTAAAGTTTATAAAATTACCAGAAAATATCCATAACCTGGTTATTGAAGATCAAAAAGCGGAAATAGTTGTAGACATCTCGTTATTAAAAGAGTCGCCGAGAGAACTGAAAATTCCAAACGGTGTGAAAATAATCAGCAACAAGGAATACGTTTATGACTTGAATGACGGCCATGCTACGGAATCTCAAAGTTTAGATGCAAAAAACATCAGAAATATAACGACAATGGGTTCGATAGATCTGTCACAACACACTGCCACGGATGTGAATTTTAAAAATGACACTTATTATGCAAAGAACATAAAATTTCCAAAAAACGTTCAAACACTATTGATTTCAAATGTAACATTACCAAACCTGGATGTTTTGGATTTGTCTAATTATGATAGTTTAACATATGTTGATTTGCACGAAACCGTGTTATCAAGAATTATGTTACCGGACAGTTTAAGAATTCTTTCATTTGCCAAAGCTGGTTTAACTGATGTTGACATTTTGGATTTGTCGAAATACAAAAATTTAAAAATACTGCAATTTTTTGATATGGTAAATACGCCAAGGACTATCAAGCTACCACAGAGTCTTATCAGCTTATCAATTGCAAACTCAAGAATAGAAGCCATCAATCTTTCGTTACTACCAGATAGTTTGAACGATCTTTCACTTGCCGATGTGGATTTGACAGGTATGGACATTTTGGATTTATCAAGATACAAAAGTCTAAAAGATCTTACGCTATATGATGTTAAAAATGCACCAACTATCAGGCTACCAGAAAATCTTATAAATTTGTTCATCGAAAACGCAGAAATCGAAGCTTTGGACTTGTCATTATTGAAAAAAATTCCGAAACATATCCCGGACAATATTAAAATAATAGGTCTGCCAGATGATAAAAAACAATTTGAAAAAGCGTCGGAATTGGTGGAACAAAAGAAAAAAAGGAAACCGCGAAAGCTGAATATCATCCCAAGAAAGCAAAAGTAATACATGAATCATATACCCGTTCTTTTGGATAAAGTCTTGCAGACGCTGGGGGGGCTGGCGGACAAAACCGTCGTCGATTGTACTTTCGGCGCGGGCGGATATTCGCGCGCATTTCTGGAACACGGCGCAAATGTGATTGCTTTCGATCGTGATCTATCCGTTATACCGACCGCCGACTCTATATCCCACAAATACGGCAATAAGTTCCGGTTTATAAACACCCCATTTTCGGAAATCACAGGATTATCCGGAAAATACGATGCAATCGTATTTGACCTTGGCGTGTCCAGTATGCAAATCGATACAGCGGAACGCGGATTTTCTTTCCGGTTTGATGGGTCGTTGGATATGCGAATGTCACCTATCGGTTTCACCGCGGCGCAATTAATACATAATTCCAACACTGATAACCTTGCCCGAATCCTGCGTGAATACGGCGATATAAAGAATGCAAAGGGACTGGCTCAGAAAATAATCGATCGATTACCACAAACTACATTGGAATTAAAAAACATTATTGGAAATCCAAAGGATGTTGCGCCGGTATTCCAAGCTTTGCGCATAGCAGTCAATGACGAGCTGGGTGAAATCGAACGCGCTTTGGCCGCTGTGCCGGATTTATTGGCATCCGGCGGATTTTGCATCTGTGTGACATTTCATTCTTTGGAAGACAGATTGGTTAAAAATACTTTCCGTAAATGGACAACGGTACCCGGCGATCCAAAACTTCCGGTCACACCGAACACAACGCCGTCTTTTCGTTTACTTAAAACATTTACCCCATCTGTTACAGAAACAACAGCAAACCCACGCGCACGTTCCGCGCACTTGCGGGCTATACAGAAAATATGATTTGACCCGCCCCGTAAAAATCGTTATTATGTATGGACATAAAAGGAAAAAATTATGAATAAATATTTATTGACTCTTTGTTCTTTGTTGTTTGTACCGGTCGCCGCACACGCCGTCTGCCCCGTATGCACGATTGCTGTTGGCGCGGGACTAGAGGGAATGCGTCTTTTGGGTGTCGATGACGTACTGACCGGAATCTGGGCGGGCGGGCTGACCCTATCGCTGGTATTCTGGACTGCAAACTGGATGCACAGAAAAGGAATCCAAAACGCAATCTGGTATCTGCTGGACTTCATTGTCTATTATGGATTGCTGGCCAGCGTATATCTTTTGCCCAGTATTACATTCGGTTCGGAAACCATGTGGGGCATGGATAAGCTTTTGTTGGGAATTATCGTCGGAACAATCGGGTTCTGGATAGGGGCGAAATGGCACGCAAATATAAAAAAGAAAAACGGTGGAAAATCGTGGTTCAAGCTTCAAAAAGTGGTATGGCCGTTCGGAGCCCTGGTAATTCTGACAGCATTGTTTACCGCGATAATATACTTATAAAAAGGAATAAATATGGTCAAAGAAAAAAAACTCTCCCTTGAACAATTGATTGAAAAAACCGATGCGGCAAAGAAAGCAAATCCGTTGGATTTATCATCGGATCAGGATTTGACAATAGCATTGATGAACCTTACATCATTGGAAGAGCATTTCTTTTTCTCGGGTGGCAAGACCGGCAAAACGGGGTTTTATGACCTAATAAACATCGTGCGCGAAATGCGCAAAGAACTTATGGATCGCGTCGTAAAAAAATCCGGCGGAGACCATGGCGAAGTATGGTGCATATCAAAGCACTTGCTGGCGGCTTCGATGCGTCTTATGGAAGTTGGAACCAAGGCACTGGGTGCGGGTAAAAAAGAAGATGCATATAACATGTTCAACAAGGCTTATGAACTTTATTCCTTATTCTGGGGAATAAATATGGATCTGATAGATCTGACTGGAACACAGAAAGTCGGCGATAAATTACCGCATGGGCTTGATATATGGGTAAATGATGTAAAGACCGACCGCAAAACGGAAAAATCCACCCCTGTGGTTGCAACGGCTTCTAAATCAAAGCAAGCGGAAAATAAAAGCGTGACATCCCGCCTTGGCGCATGGGTTAAAAATGCAGTAAATTGCTGTCTTGAATGATAAGCTGAAAGTATATCTCTTTCAAAATAAGTTTAATCTGTTTCAGAACCGGTATATAAAGTCCCGTAAGATATTCTTACGCCTTGTATATCGCCGTTTAATTCTCTACCACTTATACGCCATTCCGGCATAAAATTGCCACGCGTTCGCGCGTGTATAATGATTATCACCCAAATCATCGCGTGCCCGGACAGTGCCGAAATTTCGCCACCTGAATCCCAGATCGACATTTACATATTCGTTAAGGATAAATTCAAGTCCTGTGGAAAATTGGTATGCGAATGCCGGATCAGAGCCGGAATAATTCGAACCACCCGGCAAGTCATACTTCACAGAAGAACCCACAACACCGACCCCAATACCAAGATATGGCACGGCTTTGAAATATTCTGCCCCATTCCAATAAAAATTTCCCAGTACAGCGGCAGATCTGAATTTATCGGTTTCGTTGCGTTTAAGGGCTTCGGCATCCGCAGTCATATAGTCCAGCTCTAATTCCAACCGCATATTGTCATTGAACCTGTTTCCAAGTATTAAACCATACCCAAGCGGATAAGCCCATCGGGAATGGCCATAATTTTTATCGTTATACACCCCATCGGTTTTCAGTCTTGTCCCCATGCTTTTGGATAAACGCAATCCCATATAGGTATAATCGGGTATGAATGTTTCTGTTTTTTTATTTTCTGCCATCGCCACACATGGTGCAATCAATGCAAGAACCACTATTGATACTTTTTTCATAATACTCCCCTTTGTTTGATACCATGATAATTTATATCCCAATTTCTGGCAAGGAATTTATTTTTTTCTTGATTTTCCCGAAAGTATTGTTTAAGATTATCGGGCTTTGGGGGTTGTAGCTCAGTTGGTTAGAGCGTCTGCCTGTCACGCAGAAGGCCGCGGGTTCGAGCCCCGTCAATCCCGCCACGTTTTTGGCTTTGATTTCCGCCGTTTTATAAAAAATAACAGTCCGTCAGTCCTTTTCCAGGAACTGGCGGATTTCTCGTGTTTCATGTCTTAATTAAAAAATTTAATTTTACATATTTGGGGTTGTGTGTAATTATGAGACGTGAACTGGGACGTATAACGAGAAATCTGGCGCTTCGCGGCGGGACTTTTTACTATCGAACCGAAGTAAAGCAAAATGATGGCCGTTACCGTTCTTTCAGACTTTCGTTGCGGACAAGTGATTTTGCCACAGCGATTGATAGACTGAGTCAAGTTAAAGGACGAAAAATGGGCGAAAATAGTGATTTTGCGAACCTAAGCAATGAAGAGCTATTCGACTTATGGTGCAAAAACAAGGCCAAAGCGGATGTCGCAGTCAAGCCAGGATATCCCGATTCTGTTATGGTTCGACAAAGCGTGGAAAAAGAGGCGCTGACAAACATACTTTTCATAAACCTGGAGTTCAATAAGCGTTCAAAAACCGATGAAACAATAAAAGAACAGTTTGTAGAGGTAGGTGAGCATTTTAGGAAAAGCAAAAAATATATCGACTGGGAAGACTATCAGATGCGGCACACGGGTGTAGGTATTGGTCATACGTTGCCAGCCATAGCGCATCAGCAACCAGAACCGGCGCTAAAGCATACCATTATGGATGTTATGGAGAGCATGCTGATAAGAGGTAAAGCCAAAGCCCTCGACACTAAGAAAGCCAAAAGGAATGCCATAAAGAAGATGATCGAAGATGCTGGGTTTAAAATGGATGATGAATATTCTAGGATAAACAATAGAGAGGCGATCGCTAAGATAAATAAAGCGGTTTTGGATAGAAAAAACACAGAAACGATACAAAACGATCGCCTAATAGTAATTTTGGGATTTTTGGAAGAACTTATCAAGCATGCCAATGAAATAGATGACCGGTATGAGTGTAAAAAATTACTGTTTGAAATTACTCCCCCTGCCGAAACCCCGGATAGTGAAAGAAAAGGATTTCAGGATTTTGAAGACGAGCATTTGAAAAAAATATTCGATCCTAAGCACAAGTTTTTCACATATCATCCTGAACTATTTATGGCTTGCATAATCGCATCTTTTGCCGGGTCCAGAACCAATGCCTCTATTACACTGCAATACAAAGATATATGTGATGTTGATGGGCTAGATTATATAAATTTCCGTGAGGATAGCAATGCCCCAAAAAAGAAATTAAAGACAAATGCTTCAGCTAGACCCTTCCCAATTCCTAAGCAATTGCTAGACTTTGGGACTGTGGATTTGATAAAAAAACGCCAAGAAAAGCTGGGTAAATTACCAGAGGACTTTATTTTCGAATGCGCTGTAAAATATGCTGACCCATCAAAGAATGCGCTAAGGCCATTCTCCAAATTTTTGGTAGAAATTGGTATAAAGAAAGACCCGAGTGACAGACGATACAGTTTTCACAGTTTCCGAGATACAATTTCAAATAAAATGGACGACCTTGATATAAAAGACGCCGCTGTCAATAAGCTCATTGGCTGGGAAGCCAAAAGTGTGCGTGAAAAGTTTTACTTAAAAAAGAAACTGGAAAAATTGAAGATTGAGGCCGACAAGGTGGTTTATGCGGAAGACATACTACATCTTGAATATTGGAAGCCCATAATCCACGACCTTTTCCTAAACCCGGACAAAGTTGAAAAAACACTCCGCAAAAAGAAGGATAAATAGATGTCAAAGAAATTAGATCAAATCGAAGCTTGTCAATTACACAATGATTTTGAACGATGTATGTTTTGTGCCGAACTAAGCGAAAAAGGGAGCGAGAAGTCACATTTATATAGGACCGTAATGGGTGATTTTTTCAACGCCGCTGCTAACGAACTAAAAAAAGAAATCATAAAACGCCGGATAATATTGCGTCCTGACTCAAGAGCATTCAAAATCTATGAGCGGCCCGGCGAAAAAACATGGGATGGATATATGCATAGTAGAAAAAACAGAGACGAAGTCAATGAATTATTTCGCATATATTACAGCATATGCCCCAAAATACAGGATAAAGCTATATGAGAGATGTATTCATAACTGACGATGATTGTAAAGTCTTATGCGTTAAGCATTTGACAGGACAAAGATATGTGCAGGGTTTAATAGACGGGGCAGTATTCATTAAACATGACTCACGTTTCACGAATTTTACACCTGTTAGGCCATGTATGAAACTCAATGACTATCAGAGACTGGAGGGGGAAGATATAATACCGATTAGCAAGTGGGAGATTCTGAATCCACCACAAGATTTTTTGATATAAAGGAATACTCAGACCTTATTACGCGTGCTCTTCTTAGGTTTGCTTTCTGCCGATTCCAGTTTCTTTTGAGTATCTTTCAAATCTACCAGCAATCGTTTTTCAAAGTCCGATATATATTTGGCGTCTTGTATCGGTTGGAATTTTTCATATTCGCCCAAGGCTTTGGCGTCCGCTTGTTCTTTACTGATTTTTCCCAGGTCTTGTAAAACCGGAAATCCGTTCAGGTCCAAGTATCCGCTCATAAACCCAATCCAGTCTTGCATAGTGGTTGGCAGTTGTCTTTCCGCCCGCATTTCGGCCAGGTCCAGAAACGTGGTCACGGCCAAGCGTAACCTGTGCAATTCATCATCAGATAGGTAATTTTTTGCAACAGTAACGTCTGTTTTATAAATTTTACCATCCGGCGAGTGCGCCCAAGACGTCAGCCCCATATTGTCTTTTCCGGCATCGGCTCGTTTATGGATAATTTCTGCCGCCGTATTCCCGGCAATGGCATAGTGCAGTTTATTCTGTATGAAAGCGAAAAATTCTTTGGTTATTGTGCTATCTTTATCATAATCTGATGCCAGTGCGAATATGTCTGTTATCTGTAAATAAATCCGGCGTTCGGAAAGGCGTATATCCCGAATCCTTTCCAACATTTCTTTGAAATACGATTCATCAAACCTGCGCCCGCTCTTGAATCTATCATCATTCAGAACAAAGCCTTTTTGGATGTACTCATGTAAAACACGGGTGGCGAATTTGCGGAACTGGGTCGCCTGGATAGAATTAACGCGATAACCGACTGAAATTACAGCGTCCAGGTTATAGAATTGGATTTCGCGCTCTACCTGGCGTTTCCCCTCTTGTCGAACTACTCGGATTTTCCGAGTAGTTGGATTTTTATCAAGTTCTCCGGCAGCATAAATATGCGCTAAATGCTCCGTTATGGTATTTTCCGCCACACCAAACAACTGGGACATAATCTGTTGGCTCATCCACATGTTTTCATCAGCCATATAGACTTCGATTTCAACCTCGCCATTATCACGAGTGTAGAACGCAAGACCCACCCGTTCAGGAATTTCCCGGTCAAACTGCTTCCGCCATTCGGTCAGCTGATTATCCAGTGCTATGGGTGTTTTAGCGTTTTTCATTATCATACCTTTTTTTACATTTTATGCCCTTGAACCAGCATTGTCCAGCGGCAAATCAATTAAGATTGTGCTGGAATCTATCTTTTATATTCTCTATAATTAAAAAAAAGGATGTCGATTATGGCGAAATTGAAAAACTTGGATGATTTAAGTTCTCAAATCTGGAAAGAAATAAATGATTTGAAAACACAAATTCCTGCTCTATTGGTAAGAGTAAATGAGGTTGATGTCAAAATTTCTGATGAAGTAAAAGCACTCCTTACTTACAAAAGAAGTATTGAACAACTTAAGTCCAAATTTAGAGAATATGAAGACATATATAACGATATTGTATCAAAGATGGGGGTTATCAAAACCTCCCAACAAGAATCCAGCGATATCTTGAAAGAAATTAAAGAAACAAAAAACAGTGTAGATACCATTTCAAGTGCAGCATTTGCAATAAAAGAAGCAATAGATAAGAATCCGAATATAGTTGATGATATTGAGACTATGAATGGGCAATTGGCAGATATTTCCAATGCACATACCGAAATTGAAAAGCATCAGACTGACATTGTAAAAATACATAAGGTGATTTTTGGCTATGATTCTGAAAATAAAGAAACGGGTGAAGTAGTTCACACAAAAGGGCTAAAAGACGAGTTGGACATAGCTTATAAGGTATTGAAAGAAAACATAGCTAAAATCGAACAAAACACTCAAACAAAATATGATAGCCAGATTGCCGAATGGGAAAAACAGTACATCGGCCTTAAAGGACGAATTGAGAGTCTCCTGCCGGGAGCGATGCAAGCGGGATTAGCTCATGCATACCAAGTCAAACGTAGATTGGAGGAAACAAGATTAAAAGAAAGTTATAGAAAATTTGGCTGGACTATATTTTATTTGATTTCGACCGCCGCAATTCAATTGTTAGCTGCAGGGTATTGGTTGTTTATTGACAACCAAAAGCTTTCATTTGTCTTTGAAAATATGCCTGCCGTCACAATCGGGTTGTTGCCGATATTTGGTGCTCTTATCTGGCTTGGCATATATCAAAATAAATCCTTGAATCTCACTAAAAAACTCATTGAAGAGTATTTCCATAAGGAGGCATCCGCTAGAACTTTTGAAGGATTATCAAAGCAGATAACAGATTTAGGAGATAATGAACTAGCAAATTCACTAAAAATGAAACTTCTTGACCAAACACTTGACGCTGCCGCGAAAAATCCTAGCGAATGTATAACCGGTCATGAAAAAAGCGATAATCCATTCTTTACTTTATTTGGGGCGTCTTCAAAGCTGATAAAACAATTTGGAGGGACAGAAAATGTTGCCAAATTTTGCAGCACATTGGCAGAAATTTATACGGCACAATCCAGAAAAGAACCCCAAAACGATTCAAAATCAAATGGCACAACGAACAATTAAAATCCCCGTATCCAAACGCCGCTCTGCTATAGCAGAGAGATTGTTGATTCGTGGACGATTTAAAGCAAAAGAAATCCCTAACAAAAAGACCCTACAGAAACATCGAAAACTTCGCAACAAAGTAGTTTTTGAAGCTGAAGAATAGAATGTAATCTATTTTGACTAATTTTACTCATAACAGCATTTAATTTGTCCCTAATTTTATCCGGCAGTGAATTATGACAAAGCTCACGAAAGTTTCTTTTATTTCATTTGATTTTTTAGTGACATTATTCTAAACTCCGCTTTGATACAGGTAGGCTGCCTGTATTGAGGAGTCATTACCTCTATTACCAGTGTCCGTGGGGACATAAAAAACCTCCAACCCTCGGTTGGAGTGTGTGAATAATGCTTCGGCAAAATAAGCACGACTATTCTGGTAGTAGTTAATGACCCTCCAACCGCCAAATCAGCCGGGCGGTTTTCATTTGCCAAAACATAGGGTCAAAAATGAAAAAACTACTTTTAATTTTCTTTACAATGTGTCTAGGATTCAATGCCTATGCTTTCAATTTTACAAATTACACGCCGACACTGGACAGACTATATGCTGATGGCCAATCCACAATCAATAGCGGGTATTCTATATCTTTTACGCCCGTTACAACACCTGGGTCAAATGCTGTAACTATTTATGAATGGATAGGTGGAATGTGGACACCGAGATACAGAAACTATACACTCGGTGGAAACGGTTCTGTAAGAGGGACGCGAGTTATACAAAATACCAATACCGCGCTGATAACGGGATATTTCCGGGATATTACTTTGACCTGTGCCAGCGGGGATTGTAACGGTGCGGCGATTCTAAACAATGCAACGATAGACGATATTTACGCCGACTTTATCAATAATACTAACTTCGGCACTAATATTGCAAAGTATGATAAAGGCGGTGCGATTGCTAACTTTGCGACAATAAGAAATATTTATGGCGATTTTATAGGGAATAATATTAGGCGCAGTCAGGGCGGTTATGGCGGCGCAATTTATAACGAGGGTGGAACCATAAATAACATTACCGGAAACTTTGCGTATAATCATATTGCCTATCTTACAAATCAAACAAGTTATGGCGGCGCGATTGCCAATATAAACGCCACTGGACCTTATCGACTTGGGCGGATAGATAGCATTACCGGCGATTTTATCGGCAATTATATTTGGGTGGGTGGCTTTGGTGGCCGAGGTGGTGCGATATACAATGAGGGTACTATCGGCACTATCAGCGGTAATTTTATTGATAATTTTGTTGTCATAAATAATACGACTGCTGCTGCTTTGGGTGGCGCGATTTATACAATGGAAAATCTGACTTTCCTTGCCGATGGTAATGATTATTGGTTTAGAGGAAATTATACGCAAAGGGCGGGCGAAGCGAAAAACTATAATGCGATATATGCCGCCGGTGGTAAAACACTAACTTTCAATACGATAAATAATGGCTCGTGGATTTTTGAAGATAATATTGATGGCGGTGTAAATTATATCGTGTCCTTGACTGGCGATGGCACCGGCAAAACAGTTTTCAAAAATGATATTATAAATGCTGGCAGTGTAAATATAACTAATTCTACATTGGTGTTTAATAGCGGTGTTTATGGACAAGGTAGATTTGTCGCTGGCCTTTCCGGTCTACCGAACCTTTCTTTGAACAACGGAATTTTTGATATTGCCAACGGATATATTGAAACTATAAATCTGAAATCTTTGTCGGCCAGCAATGATTCTTATATTTATCTTGATTTGAATCCGGCAACTTTGACGGCGGACAAACTAGCGGTAGATGGAAATATCACAGGCACTATCAAACTTGTAGTCAATGCTCTATCCGATTTGGACTTGCGCGAATCCGACCCGATTTTATTCGCGACTGCTACTGGCGTCGGTAGTGCGACATCATTTGAAATTTTTCGTGTTTATGGCAGCCCTTTCTTGTTTGATATAAATTTTGTTGATGGTGCGACTAAACAATGGCTACTTGCTATGAACAATACCAAAAATACAGACTACACAGGCAGTTTTGATTATGAGGCTTGTGACGGTCCAACACCGGGGGCACATTGTCCGACTGGTCCGAATGACGATTGTGACGGACCAACCCCCGGGCCTCATTGCCCAACTGACCCGGGCGATGATTGTGACGGTCCAACACCGGGGGCGCATTGTCCAACAGGTCCGAATGACGATTGTGACGGTCCAACACCAGGCCCCCATTGTCCGACTGGTCCGAATGACGATTGTGACGGTCCAACCCCCGGGCCTCATTGCCCAACTGACCCGGGCGATGATTGTGACGGTCCAACACCGGGGGCGCATTGTCCAACTGACCCAGGGGACGATTGCGACGGACCGACCCCCGGAGCTCATTGTCCGGCAGACCCCACCGACCCGACAGACCCAACAGACCCCGGCGGTGGCAGTGTAATCGCGCAAGAAGTTTATCCCGAAGTTATGGCCTATGTTGGTATGCAGTCTGTTATGCTGAGTCAAACAATGGGCATTTTGGATATTGTTATCAATTCTACTACTTCTGCCATGATTCAAACAACACCGTCATTTTCTTTTAGTGATAATCGCCTTGGCTCTTATTCCGGCGATAATCGTTTTGGCTTTGGCGCGTCATCGTATGCCAGCGGCGATACTGGTATATGGTTACAGCCTGTCTATTCCAACATAAAGAACAAGAACATAGTGTCAAGTAATACAAATGTTGCAGGTGTTGCCTTTGGGGTACAAAAATCATTTATCAAAGATTTTACTACTGGCTTGTTCGGCTCTCTAAGTTATGCGAACAGCAAACTTGACGGCGATGGTGAGGGTATCTATTCAACAACGGCCAGCACCTTGAAAACTAATAGTATGCTGTTTGGCGGATATGCAAAATACAGCCCCGGATTATCTACGCTGTTTATATCGGCTTATGGCGGCACTATGAACTCGGCACTAAGTACTGGTGACGGCCTAGATGTGGACGCAAAAGCCAGTGTAATGGGTTTAAAAGCATTGGGTGAATACGGCTTTGATGTTGGCGGCGGATTCTCTATCGCGCCCGGTATAGGTTTGGGATATAACCAAATCGCTGTTGATAACATAAAAGATGATGTGGGCAAGACCGCTGAATATAACACTTTGCGACAGATACAAGGCGATGTAGGATTCAGATTCAAGCAATCATTTGAAAATAAATCTAATGTGTATTTGAGGCCGTCTTATATGCTGACTTCTACCAGTGGAAACAAAGTAGATATTACAGGACTGGGCGAAATAGAAACGGTAAAAGACATGGGCATTATGCAGATTGAACTAGGCGGCGATTTAGTAATGGCCGATAGATTTACTGGTAACGCTTTCACAAAATACAGCACCGGGTCGGATTACAGCAACTTTACTATCGGCGCCGGATTTTTATATAAATTCTAACTGACCTTTTATTCGCGTCTTTATGCACTTGTCTTCCTCCCAGACACCCTTTTGGGTGTCTGGAAGGGGGTAAAATCAAGCTGTGGAAATCAACAAAGCAAATCGTAAACAGTATGTTGGCGTTCAGGGTGTATATGCCGTTCTCTCCGATAATAAACCAGTATTAAAGACTAATGGGAAACCTTGGTCAGGACGTACTAACAGCATGGGTAATTACTATGGGGTTATTGTCGGCAGCGCGAAGTATACAGAATATGTCAAGTTGGGGGCTGTGTGGTGTGATGGATATAAAATCATGTTCACAGCTAATGACGAACAAATTTAAGGAGAATACTATGACACAAGTTTTAACAGGCTTATTGAGAGCCGAGCTGAATGAGAAAGCCAAAACATACAATTTTTACAAATATGATTCTGCAACAGGAAACTTGGTAAAAGTAAATAATGACGACCTTTACGCGAACTATTGGATAAAGGACAAGCATTTTGACGTACTTCCTGCCAACTTTATCAAAGATTGCAGAACAGTTATCAAAAATTCTTGGATACCGGTCAGTTTAGTAGAAGTCAGTAAAAAACATATATCCTTGAATGGCCATTGGGCAGATGCCAGGGACCAATTTGTGTTTAAAGCCGAGTACCACCAGCCAAGCATTTCTAACATGATACCTTATTACAACTTTTGCATAACTGGGAAACGGCCCTATGACGCAGTTGTGAAGTCGATACTGATGCTGGCTTTATCTTATGGCCTAATCAAAGAATGGTATTTTGATGGACAAGAGACAGATGTTGAATACAAGAATATGATGGATGTCCTGCTGAGGTTAAAGCTGATATGAATTGGAAGATAGCAAACCTCTCCCACCCAAATACTTCAAGCTTGTTATTTTTAATCCATAATCGACAGAGTTGTTTAGATTTTCTTGCCATTTACTTTTTTCTATGGACATTAATCTTTTCGCTTTTATATTATTTTTACTTTCTGCCATATTTCTACTTACACTCATATAATAACGGGAGGGGGGAAGGAAAGAAGCTGACGTATCAAAACTAATGTTCATTGAAACTAATTTGAATTTACTATTATTTATTTGACGTAAGTTCTTTTCATTTTGTTTATCTTTATCTGTTTTGAAGGCCCTTCTATCAATTTCCTTTAAATAACCATAATCTAAAATTTCTTGTGTCTTGTTGCCCCTTCTTCCTTTTCCGAGAAATATAGACTCAGACATAGTAAAATTGAACTTGGTTTTGATATATTTGTATTCTTTGTAAAATGTCTCTTTGGCAATATCTCCGAACCATTCTCTATATAAATCTGGGGTAATGAATTTATTAGAAAAGCCTCGAGTAGAATAAATCAAAGCCATAATATTCCGTCTAACTGGGGACTTTTTGGCAATACTATCCACTTTGTTCCGCTGCCACTTGTCCAGATGAGAATAAATATAGTCCTCCCCACCCAGCCTTTCATTGCTCGACTCCAGATTTATGGAACCAATGTTTTTAAAGTGTTTCAATTTGGTCTTGATTATGTTTTTATGGTCTTTTTCAAGAGTGACGCCGGTTGTTGATTCTATGAAGGATGAAATAGATTCGACATCGTTCAAATTATTTTGTTTTACGATGGATAATAAATAATAGGTTCCCGGCTTGCCCAATAAATACTTTGCCCTATTACCATCAACAAAACTACCCAGCTCTCTTATGGAGCCAGTCGCTTTCAAAGATGTTTTGCCGGAAGGGACATTTATTGGGACTATCCCTTCTATATCACTCATGGATAACTTGACTGAGCCTATTTCATCATCAAGATTCGCATTTCCATATAGACCTGTGTCGGAATCAATGGTCATGTATTTATCTACATAAGGCTTCGTATTCTTATTGAAATTATCCAGCATCTCTTGGCTAAAAACTTTGTGTTTTACCAAGGCTTCAAGAGGCGTTATGCCAAGCTGATACACAAACCGCATGACATCATATCCGTTGTAGTTATAGTGGTCAAACCCCGCAATGCCAACCGCACCGTCTTTATCTGCATCGAATATATCTACTCCACCTTGAGGTCTACAAAGACGCGACAATTTGAAAAACAGGCAGTTATATTCGTCCATGAACTGATTTACAATTTTTTCGCCTTCACTCCCAATAATGCAATTAACATGTAGACCATAAAAATCAGGTCGTATTCCAATCAAAGTGTCAAATCTGCCGTCTAAAGCACATGCAATATCGTTCAATTTGTCGGCTAGCTGGGGGATGTGTTCCTTATTGTCGAAATCGTATATTCTGACTCTCGGCGATTTTACTCTCGATATAACATTTCCTATTTTTGATTCACGGTTTTGAAAGAAAAGAGGTTTATCTCCCAAGTTATTTTTTATCAGACGGTTTAATTGGTCATAACCCCATACTTTATATTTTCCATTAATAATTTGATTTGTTTTATTATCCTTGCGATGATATTTCTCAATTCGGTCGGAAATATTTATATGAGAATATCCGCCATTCCTGCTGTTGTAAACATAGAAAGCATCATGTTCAATACACTGCCCTAGAGCTTTCACTAGGTGCACGTTATCAAGAAGCTGGTTACGCCTAATATCCAGGGTTGCTTCTTTTTCTTCCAAAGTTTGTCTTACTTGCTTCATTATAAAAAAGGTGCTCCCGAAGCAAGTCCACAGGAGCATAAGGTTGTTTTTTATAAGGACTTGCTTTTATATAGAACTGTTTCTTTCACAATAGTTACCCTATGTGAACTATTTTTCAATCATTTAATTTCAGTTTTTTGATAGAAGGTATTTGGTCATTATTTTGTCTCTGTTAGTGAACGCCCCAGCTGAGAAGCATCAAACTCGAACCCAGAGCGATAATAAACCTCAAGGGCCGCTCGCATATTTGATTCTTTTTGCTCAATTTTATACTGTGGCTGGTTCAATATCTGCTGAATTGCCGCGTCCACTTCAAGCTCGTCATTCATATCAATCCATGAAAATCCCTTTGGCATGTCGATAAGGAAATACCCCGGAATACCGCACTCAGGATGCTTTTTAATTTTTATTCCACTGATACAAAAGCTGTCGTTTATCGTAACGGAACAGGTTGCCAAGACCCCGTCCTTTTTGTCTGTTCGGTCGATGACTATTTGAGTTACAGTTGCTGACATGATTTTCATCCTTGCTTTTGATTGTAAATTTAGAATCAGAGAGTGGCAACGGAATCAAGCTAAACCACTCTCTATACATAAATAGAACTATGGATTACGATTTGGATGCATTTACCATAATTTTCATCGGGGAAAAATTAGCTCAATTAGGCGTTTCTGTGCAAAAACGGCATAAAATTGCTTTTTTAACTTGATTTTTGCTAATTTTGGGGTTATTATGCGCCACGTGATTTGATTGGGACGTGAACTGTGACGTGAAACGACTGAATCAATGACCAAAAGCTTTGGGTTTGATAGACAAAACCTCTGAAATCTAACAAATTTGGAATTTCAGCGGGATACCCGTCAATCCCGCCATTTTTTATAAAGTGGTACCACGCAAGTTTTTGGCCCCATCGTCTAGAGGCCTAGGACACCGCCCTTTCAAGGCGAGAACGGGGGTTCGAATCCCCCTGGGGCTGCCAAAACTAACCGCGTATCAAAGCTTTTCCGGATAATCAGAACTGAATAACCAATGGTGCCTTTGGTCGCCAAAAGGGATAAGGATTTTGTTAAACGTCTGGACAGTAATAAAAACCAAAAGGATAAAAAATGGCACGCGCAGGCGCAAAGCGCAGCACACGCAAACTTAAAATCGGCCGCCGTCTTGGTGTAAACCTTTGGGGTCAGGCCAAATCCCCATTTAATAAACGCAAATACAAACCCGGACAGCATGGCCCGACCAGCCGTGGCGGAACAAACTCTGACTATGGCAAACAGCTGAAAGCAAAGCAGACCCTGAAAGGTTATTACGGTAATATCGGCGAAAAGAAATTCCACAGATATTATTCCGAGGCCGTGAATATGAAAGGCGACACTCCCCATAATCTCATCGGGCTTTTGGAATCCCGGCTTGATGCGATCGTATACCGCGCCAAACTGGCACCGACGGTATTTTCCGCGCGCCAGCTGGTAAGTCACGGTCATATCAATGTTAATGGAAAACGCGTTAAGATTTCCAGTTACCAGGTAAAACCCGGTGATGAAATTACCGTTTCCGCAAAGGCAAAAGAAATGCCGTTGGTGGTTTTGGCTTTGGAATCAGCGGAACGCGACTTCACGGACTATGTAAAAGTAAATTCCGGTGAATTTACCGCAACCTTTGTCCGTGTACCCGCATTGGAAGATGTCCCCTATCCGGTACAAATGAGTCCGGAACTGGTTATCGAATTCTATTCAAGATAATGAATCCGAACATTTATAAAAACTCGCAAACTTTGCGGGTTTTTATTTGAACATAATCTATATGCAAAACTGTGTCACTTTGTGCATTTTTATGACGATTTATGACGCAATCCAATCGGGCAACAAAAACCAAAAATCCGCAGAAACCTGCGGAAAACCTTGGTAGCGGAGGAGGGATTTGAACCCCCGACCAAAGGATTATGATTCCTGTGCTCTACCCCTGAGCTACTCCGCCAACGGCACAAATTATATACCACAAAATCACGAAAATCAAGCGCAAATATGGGTCATTATTTTTGAATGCGCGATTTCTATGTCATGTACATGTACGATTTTCCAAAACTTCATCTATCTGCTTGACACCAAATTACGTAACACTATTCGCGTTGAGGCATCTATATCATAAAAACGAAATAATTTTCCCCGGACAAAATAATCGTCATATTTATCAGAAAAATACTCCATTCGATTATGAATTTTATCTGCCGCTTCGGGGGTCCATTTGCGTTCACGTATGGTATCCAGCCTGTGCATCCTTGATTTGGATGCAGATTTGTGGCGCGGTGCGTATTCCAAAAACCTTTCAATTGTTTTATGGTACGGCTTATTTTCAGCTTCTGCTAACATTCCCAGTTTTTTATCCAGGAATGCAAATTTATAAATTTTATCTTCCCATTCCCCATCGGTAATTGCCGTCAAGATAAAATGATTTGGCACCATATAATACGTATACTCCAAATAATCTTCATTATTTGGTTCGGATACTTCGCCCATGGTGTACACAGTATTACTACTTAGCACGACCAAAACATATCGCAACAAAGAATCGGGGACTATATGATGTTTCATTTAAGTGTTAATATAAACGAATTTTTACGTAAGTAAATATAATTTTTACTATCTGGATGCCCAGAGATAACCAGCAAGTTTCGAACTGATAATTTTTCTGACTTTGCAATACTATCAAAGAAAATCAAAGCTTTCAGAAAAATATTGAAAACCGAAAATTAAAGTTTTACAATCAAATCACTAAATCATACAAAAAGGAACGCAATGACAAACTATGAAAAAGTTCGCGAATTCCACAAAAAATTCAATCGACCGCTTGATATAAAAAACACACCACCGGAACAAGAAGCGTTTCGAATATCACTTATTCAGGGAGAACTGGATGAACTCCGCCAAGCAATCGCCAATAATGATATTGCCAATATTATGGAAGAATTGGTTGATGTATTATATGCAGCTTATGGAACCGCGGCAGAATATGGATTTGATATTGATAAAGCATTTGATTTAAAACATCAAAGCAATATGACAAAAACCGAAACCCCGGGCATTGGAAAACTCGCCAAAGGTTCTGATTTCAAGCCGGCTGATTTTTCTGAACTTGTTCGAAATTGGCAGAAATAATCGCAATTTTCACAAATTAGCTTTGAACAAACTGTGAATTTTTTTGTTTATAATCAAATAAGAGAATGCATACAAATTAGTGATTGATATAAATACGAGCAATACCGCATGTATTTTTAATAATAATATTATCTGCGAAGCGAAGCAAAATTGCGCCACTTATACATTTCCTGATAATATAACAGACGAAGAATTACGATTCACAAAGAAAATTATCAGCAAAAATAAAAAAGATGGATTTCCGATTGTTGGTGATATATTGCTTTATGATCGCTTTATGCAACCAAACCTGATAGTAAAAGCAATCATATGTACAAACTATCGGCCAATGACAGTTATTCCGATGTCGCCGGCACAAAAATTTAGATAATTAAAAAATTCCTTAATTTTCTTTGCCAATTTCACAGATTCATCAAAATTATTTGCTCGAAACTTGCCAGTTATCTCCGACATCCGCAAACACAGTCAATTTTCATTATATATTTGAATAATTGCTTTGGGTGTGTCATAATTCATCCAAAGTAATCCGTACTTAACTATTAAAAGGATAACCGCCGCGACATAAGCCACAAAACCATCATAAAATCGTATAATAATAAAATCAAAGCAAGCATGAATATATTCCTTACCCTTGATACTTGTGTGTTCGAAAATTACAACATGAACACCGAAACAATGCTGAAACATCTGACCCCTGTTTTAAAGGCTGATACAAAATTTGTTTTGTCGGAAATCGTATTACTTGAACTTAAAAGCCATTATGAAACTACATATCGGGCGGTTTCCAGGTCGATTGAATCGGTTCAGAAAAAACTTTCAAGCTTTACAAACAATCAAGCAGTTTTCAACAAGGTTGCTGAACTGCAAAATTTCTTGCAAAAAGAAAAGGCATCAAATAACGCGTTGGATAAATATATTAAAGAAACAAAAACCGAAATCATACCATACGGAAACATAACTTTGAACGAAGTTGTTCATGCTTATTTCAACATGGATGCTCCGTTTCGCCCTGGCAAGAAAAAGGCCGAATTTCCAGATGCCATAGCCGTTTATTCGCTGGACAAATGGGCGGCGAACAACAATTGTAAAATAATGGCCATATCCAGCGATAACGACTGGTGCGTTTTCGCCGAAAAATATCCAGAACGGTGGAGTTGTGATAAGACGATAGAAGCCGCGGTAAAACGACTGGGATACCATGTACGTGGGTAATTGATTTGCGCCCCTTAGATTCGCTTGCAATCTCCAATCCTACGCACTATAATGTGCTTGACGCGAAAGCGTAGAAGATGCTGAATGCTTTATGTAATAGGCTTTTTGGACTGGGGGGCGGTACCCCACAGCTCCACCATTGATTTTTACCAACCCCGCCAGAATGCCGGGAGAGGAACTGAAAACTAAGTAAATGCAATTACTTAATTTATTTTATATGGGGCTGACATAGTTTCGACAATGGCTGAAAGATAAAGAGTGTATCCGGGGTTGTTCCCGCAAAAGACTGAACAAAATGAATGCGAACGATAACGTTCCGCTTAATCTGAAAATGGCTGCTTAATGCAGGGGCGAAAGTGCCGATTGGCATCCAGCCCTTTCCATCAGATTGGGGCTTTTCCGTGTGCCTTGCAACAGAAACACGGAATTTTTGTAAAAAAAGGATTTCAAAATGCTATCCAAAATCAAAAAAATATTTTTTGTGGGAATGTTCGGTGCATTATACATTTCTTTTGTTGCCCAATTTATTTATGTCCTGACCATGTTATTCAGTGGAAGTATAGATACGGGATTCATGGCTCTGGGAATGCTATCCATTCAATGGCTTGCGCTTATCGCTGCGCGCTATCTGTCAAAAAAATCCGCTGGCGGTCGCGAAATCTATCAGGGTGGCGGTTACCATCATAACCGCAGATAAGATTCCACCGAAAGTATATTAAAGTTTAAAGTACGCCAGTTTTTTATTGCGTAAATTGTCGTAAGTATTTAATAATATAAATATGAAGAAACTAATCGTAATTTTAACAATTTCTGCATTTATGATGCCGTCGTTCGGTTCTTTGATACCATGTGCGGAAAATCCGCATTGCACCATTGTTCCGACAGATGGATGTTCCGTAGTAGTCAAAAATGGACGCAATGGCCCTGAGTATGTAGAATCCTGTCCACCGTCGGCAAAGGGCGGCAGTGGCACCAAGACCATATTGATTGTTGTGGCCAGTGGGCTGGCATTTGCCGGCGTGATGTATTATTTATTCAAAACACCATCTTCGAAAAATATAGACGGACATGTCCAGTTGGCAGCGTTTTAAAATCTGCATAGCGGGGAAAATTTTCTATTATCCCTTGCAATCTGTTCCAAATTCTTTATATTATAGCTGTCATGAAACATTACATACTTCCCCTTCGCGATTTGGTATTCCAACCCGGCCTTACCGTACCGATTTATCTTGAAAATCCGACCAGCGTGCTGGCCATGGAAACCGCCGCAAAAGAAAAACAACAAATTATCTTGGTCGCCCAAAAAGGTTGGAATTATCCCACCAAACCTGGCGAGCTTTATACTGTCGGAACACGCGCAGATATTATCCAGGTGTTGCGTCTGCCAGACAGCAGCATTCACGCCATGGTTCAAACTGTCGCGCCGGTTCGGATTTCCGACATCATCGCCCTGCCCGAAGGTATTTTTGTATGCGATACCAAAGATATTCCCCAGATAGATGATTCAAAATGTGAAAAGACGCTTGCCCTGCGGGACAAACTTGCGGATAATCTTTCACGCATAGCACGTTCCAAACGAATAGACCTTGGGCGGTTGCGCGTTGTTGTTAATTCATATCCCATTGCTGCATTCATAGATGCCGTAATACAGATGACCGGTATAGAGCCAGATGTAGCGGTACAGATACTTGGCATGAAAACTTTTTCCGAAAAACTGAATGCCCTGTTGGAACAAGTTGCATTGTTTGTTGAAATGGCGAAAATTGACGAAGCAATAAACCGTCGTGTAAACAACCAAATGGATTCTGGTCGCAAAGAAGCGATTTTGCATGAAAAAATGCGCGCTATTCAAAAAGAGCTGGGCGACGACGATGAAATGGACAATTTATCGTTGCAAAAACGTATCGATGCCACCACCCTGCCCGAAGATGCCCGTAATAAAGCAATGTCCGAATGCAAGCGGTTACGCCATCTGCAACCTATGTCAACAGAAGCATCTGTTCTTAAAACATATCTGGATGAATTGCTTTCAATGCCATGGGGAAAATCCGACAACATACAAATCGACCTGATGGCTGCGCGGACAGAATTGGATAAAGAACACAGCGGAATGGATGGTGTAAAAGAAAGAATCCTGGAACACCTTGCCGTAATGAAAAAGACTGGCAATATGCGCGGAAGCATTTTATGCCTGGTCGGTGCACCGGGCGTTGGAAAAACTTCGCTTGGCCGATCAATCGCGAACGCATTGGGACGAAAATATCACCGTATGGCTTTGGGCGGCGTTCATGACGAAGCGCATTTCCGCGGCCACCGCAAGACCTATATCGGGTCGCAACCGGGTCGTATCATGGATGCTCTGAAGCGTTGTGGCGCGAATAACCCGGTTATAGTGTTGGACGAAATCGATAAGATGGGGCGCGATTATCGCGGCGATCCCGAAGCTGCTTTGCTTGAAATACTTGATCCGGAACAAAATAAAACTTTCCGTGACCACTATCTGGAGGTCGATTTTGACCTGTCAAACGTATTGTTTATAGCAACAGCGAATTCTCTGAATCTTTCACCGGCACTGAAAGACCGTATGGAAATAATAGAAATACCGGGCTATGCAGAAGATGAAAAGGTCACAATCGCACGTAATCACCTGATTCGCCGTGCGGCGGCGGATACCGGATGGGATTTTGAAAACATTACCATGGGCGACGATGCTTTACGGCATATAATAAGCAAACATACGGCAGAGCAAGGTGTCCGCGAACTGCGGCGCGAAATAACGGCTGTATTACGCCGGACATTGCTAGAGCTTGGCGGTGACGACGCACCCACAGAATTTACAAAAGACAAAATCGACTGCTTGCTGGCGAACCGTAAATCATGCGGTTTCAGCAAACGCATAGGATTTAATGCCGCAAGGGCTTAAAATGTCCATATTGGTTATCGACACATCTTCATCGGGAATCGGATTGGTACTGAATGGCACAGTAAAACACATCGATACGGACAAACAGTCTTTGGCGTTACCCATTGAAACCGAAAAATTTCTGATTGAAAACGATGCAAAATGGCACGACCTGAC
Organism: Alphaproteobacteria bacterium; assembly: GCA_009777955.1. Lineage (GTDB taxonomy): Bacteria > Pseudomonadota > Alphaproteobacteria > Rs-D84 > Rs-D84 > WRKW01. Next base: position 159,692 of record WRKW01000002.1, read on the forward strand.
TGCCATAGGGGTCGTCGTAGGTCCGGGCAGCTTTACCGGAATTCGCATTGGGATTGCCTATGCAAAGGGACTTTCGATTGGTTTGGATATACCGGTCATACCTGTTAATGCTTTTGAAATTTATCTGCAACGCACACCGGACGCATTTGTCGCAATTGATTCAAACCGTGGGGATTTCTTTACCGCATCGGCGGATCTTGCACCCGGAATAATGACAATTGAACAGGTCGAAACCGAACAAATGAAATGTGCACAGACAACCGGACACCGGCCTTATGATTTAGCAGATGCTTTGTTTGTAGTGGAACGCAAGCTATCTACCGGGAATAAAGAGCCTGTAATTCCAATGTACCTTCGACCGCATTATGCTGAACAATCTTGTAAATCTTCATAAACTGTGCTTTCCTGACAAACCCTGGTCAGCAAAGGAATTCGCATCGCTACAAAAATCTGGTGCAGAAATAGTTGGCAGTGATAACGGATTCATAGTCTGGCGCATAGCGGCAGATGAGTGCGAAATTATTACAATTGGCGTTCATCCCGAATATCGTGGCACTGGCATTGCAAGTGCTATGCTGCAATTGATGGAAAGGGAAATACTTAAAAAAAACCATATGAATCAAATTAAAATATTTCTGGAAGTTTCGGTGGATAATCTGACCGCGCGTGCATTATACGAAAAACACGGTTACAAACAGATTGGTATCCGGCCGGGATATTATATGTCACCAAGATCTTTGGCAAAAGTGGATGCGGTTGTTATGGAAAAAATCATAAACCCAACATTATAACTGTTTTTTATCATGAATAACTTTACGCCTGACGCTTTTTGATACAGTATTTTTTGATACTTTGCGCTTTGCATCCCGCAGTGCAACACGTTTTTTGGCGGCCATGATGGAATGCCCCCGCAACAATATTTGCTCTGATTTGCTTACCGCCGCAATCAGCCTGTAATAATATTCTTTTTCTTCGTAACTGAACGCTTTGTTAAATTCCGGCAATAATTCCGCATGTATTTCTGCATATAGTTTTGCAAAATGATTTCGAATATCGCTAATATTAATCTTATCTTTCTTAAAAATTTTATCTCTCAATAAAATCCTGGTCAATGTATCGGCCAAGATGTAATCATCTTTGATTTTTATAAATAAAGATTCGCCAAGCCCATCGCCAAAATCAGCAATTATATCTTTAAACAATATACGGGTCTGATGCATAGACGGCAAAGCATAATATTTATTTATTATACTTTCCATAACACGTTGACGATCGGCAACCTCGCACAATCTTTTAAAATTATCATCACGATCTCCCTGGAACCATGCATGTGCCGCTTGTTCCGCCAATTGATCACGAATATCTCTGGGTAAATATCTTGGCAATTCTTTAATACCCCGATCAACAACAATTTTATTTGCCCAGGATATTATAGCCGTGGTTTCTTCTTGGGACAACCCGGTTTCTTCCAAAATTCGTGAAACCGAAAATATATTATATTCTGACAGCGCACCTTTAACCATTTCAGAAATAAGACGTGTTTTTATTTTTTCGCGGATATATGAACTATTTGTCTGCTGGCCAATATATATCAAATTGGCGATACCCAAAAACTCTGTATTGAACGTAATTCCGATATCTATATCTTCGTCATTTACATTACTTATAAAATATGAAAATTCTGATATACAATCTTCCGACAGCCCGCCCTTTGAAAAATCAGATATAGCATGAGTGACTATTTTTTTACCCAGTGGTGTTCCCGTTGTCATTTTATAAAAACCATTGAAACCTGAGTAACCAAAAATCCAAGAATCCAACATCATTTCAATACCGGAATTTCTATCCTCTATATCGGTAACTCTTTTTATAAACCAATAAAGATTGTCTTTAAATTTTTTATCAAGACTGTCTTTTTCCTGAACCGCCAAACGGGCTAATTCTTTTGCGGTTATTGGTATCTGTGTACCCCAACTATTTACAAAAGGATTTAACACACTTAATATACAATCGGGTAAATTATCAATCAGTCCAGCTTTTGCAAATGTATGCACCATGGAAAGCTTTGTATCAACAGCTATATCTTTGATCCAAACCCTGTTATCAATATAATTTTTACAAAATTGTTTAAAATTTTCCGGAATTTGGGTATTGTCGCGCGCCCATTGATATACTTTTGCCATTGCACCCGGGTCTGTTTTTAATATTTCTATTTTTTCAATTTCCGGTAAAGAGTACAAATCCAAATATCCACCCTTTAATAAATCTATAATCCCATCCGCATTTTTGACAATATAGTAGATATTATGGGCACCATCCAGATAAATCCGGCGGTCTGTCTTGTATATTCCCTGTTGTTCTTCTATATTCATCGCTTGGTTAAAAGCGGACTGCAATATATCACCTATCTCTCCAAATGATTTTCCATAAACGTTGGGGTTTCGATAAATTGTTTTGCCAGAATCCGAACGAGCCGGATAAAATTCGGCGTTAAAAATATTATGGCCGGGATTATTCGAATTGCGACCGAAACAGGCAATTCCGCCGTACCCTATGTCATATTGAATCATATGAGCATTAGTACCCAAAGCATGCATACAAGTCTGCCAATCCTGATATGTATTTTGTGTCGCGATATCCCATGGATATTTGGAAAATACCAGCAAATCCGCTATATCTATGCGCCCACGCCCCGCTTTACCGGTATTTGCGCCAAATTCTTCGGCGTATGGCGCGTATTTTCCCGATAAATCTTCCAGTGCGCCAGTAAAACATTCCCGGTACTGGTCGGCATCCATATCAGAGCTTGCACCCATGTTATACATTTCTTTGCTGATATGCATCATGAATATGGGATTATTCTTGAAAAAATTTATAAATTTTTGGTTTTGAACCCTTTTTTTACCGCTGACATGGGCTTCCTTTGCCCTTTCGGCAGAAAGGGCAAAAAAACCTTGCAACGAGTACGGATATTTATGAAAATCTACCAGTATACGTAATAATTCAATATCAGAACAATCCAATTTTTCGGCATTTTCCTTGGATAGATCTTTGATAAATGAATTAAACTTCTGTACCAATCTTGATAATTTTTGCCGTCCCTTTGCACTTGTTCCCACAAAATCCCAGTCTATATAAAATACCCCCCGATCATCTTGGTGCATACTTATATTGGTACTGGAATCCGATATTTCCGAAAATACATTAAAAGCTTTTGCCTGTCCCGGTTCCAACGGTTGTTCCAGCCGGGCGTATATGATATCTCTGCCACCGAATGCCGCCGGAAACGAAGTGTTGTTTTGTCTGCGGATTTCACTTCCTTTTTCTACTATATCCCGAAGTTTTTCATGCCATTTGGTACTGCTTTTATACAAAGTTTCTACATAATCCAATATTGCACGCGCCGGATCTTTTTTTTCTAACAGCGTGAATATTATGTCGGATGCAATCTGTCCCGCTGATCTTTTTTCTATGTCGCCGATAAAATTTTCACCCCCGAAAACTTCTTTTAATTCCTGACGCAACTCGTCCGGGCTTTGCGCTTGATAATAGATGGGATGAAGTATCTTTTGTTCTATTCCGTATATATACTTTCTTGTAATTACGATAATTCTTTGAATATTGTATAAAATATGCTTTCTTTCAGATTCCGATAAATTCAACATATCAATACGCGCACTGTATAATCCGCGCACCTCTTCACCCACGCGATCCCAATCCGCACGGAACATGTCGGTTACTTCATCGTCTGATAAAATATGAATTTTTGGCGTATCCATCAATATACATTATAATAGGATACGTATAATTTGCAAGCTCCCCGGCCTTGTATTCAAGAACAAAATTCCAGAACCCGGGGATCAAAAATAACATCTCTGGCGCGCAACGGCGTTGCAATATGCATATCGCTTGCCTTGCGGGTTCGTGATAATGCCACATATGTCTGGCCATGCGCGAATGCTCCACGCGAAATATCAACCACCACTGTGTCCAAAGTCTTGCCCTGGGCTTTATGTATCGTCATGGCGTACCCAAGTGCCAGCGGGAATTGTTTATAACTTCCGACTTCATTCTCTGTTAATTTATCGTTTTCATCGCGCGAATACTCCATTTTTTCCCATTTTTCTTGCTTGACTTCGACTATCTTTTTTTCACCATCTAACAGCCGCACTTTTATGTCCTTTGCATTCAATTCGCATATTATACCCATACTCCCATTATGCCATTCACCACGATCGGAATTTTTTACAAATACCACCAGGGCACCGATTTTCAAGTTAAGATTCATGGGCGCGGGCACGTCTTTTTCATTAAAGGTGCCGGACAATTCCCCGGAATAAGCAACCACAGGTGCCGCAATTTGCGCCAACCGTACGGAATTTATGTTATCTGCCACCGCACGGAATGGGGTAATTATCATGGCATTAGCCAGACGGACGGCATCTTCGATTTTACAGGCATTAAAATATTCCAATGCCTGTGCTGGATTTTCAGCACCGCGCAATACTGTCAAATTATGCAACAATGCATCGTCGCTCTGCCGGTATACAAGGTCAAAATCCGCACGTGAAAAATCTGCTCTTTGATATGCATAAGAATCAAAAAAATATGCATTCGGATGACCGTATGCTTCGGAATAGTATTGTTCTGCATCACGGGTGATTACGGGCGGTAATTGAAACAAATCCCCAATCGCGACAACTTGCAAACCACCGAACGGTGCATTATTCTTTCGTGCCTGACGGGCCAATATATCCATGGCATCCAACAAATCTGGTGGCACCATTGATATTTCATCTATGACAAGCAAATCCGCCGCGGCAAGAACATTGCGTGGACGGGATTTAAGTTTCAGTAATTCTGGCGCAACAAAACCCCGCGGCGCGATTTGAAAAAGCGAATGGATTGTCTGCCCCCCGATATTCAGTGCCGATACCGCTGTCGGACATGCGCAAATTATGCGTTTCTTTGATGCTGATTTCAGATAATTAACGAATGTCGATTTTCCGGTTCCGGCCTGTCCCAATATAAGCATATTTCGCAAATCACTTTCGATCAGATTAAATGCGTGTAATTGGATATCGTTTAAAATCGGTGCAATCAAAGACATGGTAACATAGTTACCTAGTTCTCTCTTGAAAAGCAAGTATAAAAAAATTTATAATACTTTGATGTCACAAGAATACCAGGATTTATTTTTTATTTTGACTGTGTCAAATCCACGTACTGCCCTTTATAACTCTGTGCTTTTTCATTGTCCAAAATACCCGCATAAAACTGAATCAGATTGTATCTGTAAAACGTGGGATACAGATAATGATGTACGCATAAAACTTGCCGGGGAAGAATTGCTTTTCAGAAAAATTTCTTATAAAACCTGTGACTCTGTTGGCTTTCATTTAACCGCAGATGAAAGATCTATAAAATTGTTGCACAAGCATATGATGGATACATGCGAATATTACCGAAATGCATCCTGTAAAAAAATAAAATCTACGCAACATATCTGATTTATTGAAAACGCATACTGTACGCAAACAGACTTTAAATGGTAACAAAATTGCCGTCATGTATGCGGCTGTGGATTATGATTAAACCGCGCCGGGGATTATTTACATAATTCAGATGCGCCGCCGATTTGCTGCAGTTCGTTACAGGCCGCCCGCAATTCATCAATGGCTTTTTGATATTCAATCCTTTCATCTGGTGTCATTCGCAAATGCAATAATTGTTCAGGGTTAAGCGCGGCCTGACCCTGAACCGCCCCGCCGATCATACTATTCCCGAATAATTCCATCGCACCAACACCCACTGCGGCACCACCGACAGCACCGCCAACCGTGGCCCAATTGCGACCACGTCTGCGTTGATCTAAGATTTGTTTTTCCAAATCGGATTTATTTACCCAATCACCACAGTTTATATTCTGGTCAACCATAAAATATCGCGGACGAATACCGGTCAATATTACACGCGGATCTGATGATGTTATCTCTACACGCGCCCAACAGGCATTATTACTGGGACTGTTAACATTTTCTGTCAGCATATAATATTCTGCACCGTTTGCCCCGGCTTTGGCCGCCCAAACAAAATCCATACTACGGGAATTTGCATTACACTCTTCTTTGCTTCTTGCCCCGGTTAATACAAAATCATCGCCAAAGTCCGAAACCGCATTACTGGCTACATTGCACTTTATATCTTCGAATCCTTGGTTTAATTGCCGATTTTTAACAATACGGTTTACTATGATTCCGCCCAGTGCGCCCAGTGCGACACCTGCGACAGCATTGGACGTAAGACGGGCTGTATTAAAGTCGCCATCGGCATTTCGCCAAACGTTTGCCGTCTGATCGACATATTTGTCTTTTATACGCTTGATTTCCGTGTCTAAATTTCGAATCTTTTCCAAAAGTTCCGATAATCGCAATCTGTTTGCTTCCGCAATTTGTGCCTGTTGTATACGCTGTTGTTCCATTTGTTCTCGCTGATTTATAACGCTTTCCAGATATGTTACCATTTCTTGATATCCTACTCTTCTTGCTATATCAAGCGCGGTTTCTCCCCGGTCATTTCTTGCATCTATATCAATATTGTGTTCATTTATCAAAAGTTTTGCGATTTCAATTCCATTAAGTGTTGCTAAGTCTGAGAACCAATCGGCATCCGCAACCCTATGCAATAATGTATCATTATTGTCACATTTTACATTTGCATTACCTCCCTTTCCAATTAAAAATTGAAAAACGATTAACCCACCCTGCCTTGCAGAGTGACATAACGGATCATACTCGCTATGTATTGCTCCGCGGTTGATTAATAATTCTACGAGCTTTACATGTTCCTGTGTGTTTTCATAAGAACGATCTATAGCCCAATCCAAAGCAGTCATATGAGAATCATCACGTAGATTAACATTTGCTCCTTGGTTTATCAAAAATTCAGATATATCGTAATTTAATCTTCGGATACTATTCATCAACGGGGTATAGCCATAATCAGTCTCACGAGTATCAATCAATCCTGGATTGGCTGCAAATGCGGCTCTTACTTCATCTATATTGTTCGAAAAATAATCGTCATTTGCAAATGTACAGGTAGAGTAGACTGTCATCACCAAAACCATCAAAATTGGCAAAAATTTATTCATGAATTAACCTTTCCGGTTTTTGGCGGACATCGCGAAAACCATCAAAATCGCGATGCGATTTTGGTGGTCTTATGCCCCTTGCCCTGTAATCCAAGAAGTGTATTACATGTGTGTGTGTGTGTAGATTTCTGCGGGTTTCGGCCGAACGATCATTCCGGCTTTGGCAATCCATAATTTAAATGGTTCATTTTTTACTTTGGATTGACCAATGTTTTCATACCCGAATAATTTTATACTTGTCGATTTCATCATACGATCAGTATAAAAAAATTCGACTATAAAGTCCAGAATAATTCTGTAAAAGACACATCCAGGGTCATGACCCAAAAATTTCCACTTGCAAAAGCCCAAAAAAGCCATATAATACGCCAAGTTGTCCGCCTGCGCTTGCGCTACGGCGTGACTTTGGGTCGGTAGCTCAGTTGGTTAGAGCGGAGCGCTCATAACGCTTTGGTCCGGGGTTCGAGTCCCTGCCGACCCACCACCGTTTTTGTCCGAACGAAGTGAGGATTACAAAAACGAGTGCCCGCCGTAGCCCGCAGGGCGAAGGCTGGGCTGACCAAGTTCGGAACTCCGCCACGAAGGTTCACCATCATTTCTGTCCGAACGAAGTTATAAATACCGCCGCAGCACGCGGGACAAAGGCTGGACTGACCAACTATCAAATAGCACGGGATAAATCAAAAGGCTCGCAATTTGCGAGCCTTTTGTTTTCATTCCGACCTATCTGGAAATTCCCCGCGGTCAAGCATTGCGGAAACTTCAAAGTGTTTGATTTTTTTCGCAGATGTTTGTGGCAAATCATCTTCCGTTATCGCAAAATGATTTACCCATTTATATGGCGCAATCGTAAGGTTCGAAGCTTTTATCAACAAATTGACTTTCATCAGCGAAGTGCCCGGCTTTACTTGAAACACTGCATACGGAACAACTTTACCTTTTATCGTCCTTTCCAACACCGCCGCAGCAAGGATTTCGTCGTTCCCCAGGTACAGATCTTCCAATTCGTCCGGCCATACTTTTTTACCGCTTTCTAAAACTATGACCTGTTTCTTTCTGCCTTTGATAATCAGGCGTTTTTTTGCATCCAATATTCCCAAATCCCCCGTTTTGAACCATCCGTCTTCAAATGCTTCTGCATTCGCGGCATCATTGCCAATATATCCATTCATGACAAGATTTCCGCGAACCCAAATTTCGCCGACCCCATGTTTGTCGGGATTATGGATTTTGATTTCATTCCCGGGAAGCGGACCTGCATAATGCATAGTTCCATCGGCTTGTCTGAATTTAAAATTAAAGTTCGATGGTCCGGTGGTTTCGGTAAGGCCATAGCAATCACCCACAACAAACCCCAACCGTTCGAAAAATTTGCGAATTCTTGGCTTCAGGGTCGCACCAGCAGACACAAGCACTTTTACCCGCCCGCCGAATATTTCGTGTATCGGATCCGTAACTTTTTTAACAATCCCGCCCAGACCCACGGCGCGCAAAAGGCCACGCATTCCCATGATTATTTTCATCGCTGCGTATTTTTTCTTTTCTTTTGCACCATCTATTATCTTTTTATAAAATCCTTCCCATACACGCGGTACCGCGGGAATAACATGCGGACGATATTGTGCAAAATCTTTCAGAAATTCTTTCGGATTCAACACCGGTTGCAGTAAAATGCTGCATCGCAACACAATCGGCGCGATTATGTTGATAACAACACCATATATGTGATACAATGGAAGAAACCCGTAAAACATATAACCCGGGTTTATAACGGGTTTGTATTTTAATGCACCGTTACCCAATGCCACCAGATTGCTGTGTGTTAACCCGACAATTTTTGGATTCCCCGTAGAGCCCGAAGTAAAAGACAACATTGCCATATCTTCATGCCCCACGTCGACAGCGACAAAATCAGATTCGCTGGTGGTATCCAAAGTTTCAATATCGTACATTTCCGGGCCATTTTGGATAAAATAAGGTTTCTGAGCCAATACCAGCCTGCAATCAGTATGTCTTATCATGTTCAGATGTTCTGTCTTTGACAATCCCGTATCCAGCATAAGCACCTTTGCGCCCTGCGAAAGCAGTGCAAAATACGACTTTATAAATTCGGGGGTATTGCCGGACAAGATGGCAACCGTATCACCTTTTTTGATTTTAAATTTTTGTTTCAGCATTACCGCGCGCTGTTTTACTTTGGTTAACAAATCCGCATAAGTTTCGTTTTGTCTGACAAAGAATATCTTGTCTTTGTTCTCGGTACAAATCTTTTGCATCATGTCATACATATTTTTAAACATAATCCAACCTTTTTGTTTGTTTTGCCACTATGGCAGTGGCCATTATACAAAATTCCGATAATAGACCACAACTTAATTAATTGTTTGACATCCCCAGTGACGTGAATTACCATGAAAAGCCGAACGGTCTTGTGGCGGAATGGTAGACGCTGAGGACTTAAAATCCTTTGGGCATTGCGCCCGTGTGGGTTCAAGTCCCACCAAGACCACCACCAAATTTCGTTATTGAGCGGAAAAGCCGCGAAATTAAGAAATTTGAGTGCCCGCCGTAGCCCGCGGGGCGAAGGCTGGGCAAAATTCCCCGATTTTTCACATCTGCCTTATAATCGGACAAATTATAGCTTAAATTTTGTAAAAATTATTGATTTTCAGCCGGTTTCGAACTCTTTGAATAAAAAGTTTATATCCCCATGCCCTGCAATCGTTGCCGTTCTAGTTAGAGTTCATAGTCGTATTTCAACCTATATATTTTTAGGTAGAGAGATTGATTTTCCAATTTTTAAATATACAATAAGCATTCGGAGAAGATACAAACTAAATAATATGGATCATTTTGAATCGCTCTGAAATCAATCTTATCAATATTGGGGCATACAACAAACTTGCACCTGTTTACAAAAAACGAACCATCACTACGGGTCGCTATCCTGTTTTAACATCTATATTATTGGATGATGGCGACAAAAGACAATTCTTTGTCATAGATTCTTGCCAGTATAATTTTGAAATGGCATTTATTGATTTTTATACAAAGCAAAATGGCAATCAATCGCTCAAGATGCTAGATATTGGGTTTGGCGCTGGAAATACATTAAATTATTTTGCAGGTTCAGATTATGAAACAACAGGCGTGGATTTCTCAAAAAAGATGTGTGAAACAGCAAAAAAAGTCAGTCCAAAGTCAGAGATTCATTGCGCTGATATATTTAATGTTGATTTTAAAGATGAATGTTTTGATGTCATAACGATGATGTCTATGCTGTGCCAGTTGCCAACACGCGATGCGCGAGCATTATTGACGCAGGTTAGACAGTGGTTGAAGCCAAACGGATACATTTATGCCTCTACATCCGTGGAAAATAATAGCGAGTCAGGAGTGTTTGTAAAAGAAACCATTGGTTGTTATAACTTAGGGAAGTCGACGATTAAACGCTTTCGCACAAATTATACAATAGACCGGTTTATCAAACTACTCGAATCTTCCGGGTTTGGAATTGTGATGCCATTTATAACATACGAGAAAAACAAAAAATCAAAACGTCAGTTCCAAGGTTATATATGTAAGTTGCGATAATTCTTGAAAATTTGAATCTGTTGTACCAACCTTTAAAAGGATTGGAAATCGTTAGTTAGAAACTCGTGTAATATATTCCACCAAATTTCGTTATTGAGCGGAAAAGCCGCGAAATTAAGAAATTTGAGTGCCCGCCGTAGCCCGCAGGGCGAAGACTGGGCAAAATTTCCCAATTTTTCATATTTGCCTTATAATCGGACAAATTATAGCTTAAATTTTGTAAAAATTATTGATTTTCAGCCGGTTTCGAGCTACTATAAAAACATGATTAAACATCTATATATTTTCAGACACGGCGAAACAGATTATAATAAGGAAAACCGCACAATGGGTTGGCTGGATATCCCGTTGAATGACAAAGGCATTTCACAAGCAAAAGATTTAGCCAAAGTTATTAAACCTATCAATTTAGATATAATATTTTCTTCGCCTTTATCCAGATGTTTAGAAACCGCCAAAATTGTCGCAGAGTCTGCAAATACAAAAATAATAACAAATGATGATTTAAGAGAACGGAGTTTTGGCGTATTTGAAAACCATCTTGTATGGCTGACAGATGATCCCAGTAAGGTTAGTTTAGATTTGTCACAGGACCGAATTGTGCTGTTGGCGAGCGATATGAAAAACCCAAATTTCGCACCTGAAAATGGTGAAAGTTATAATGATTTAAAGCATCGTGCACTTGCCGCAGTAATAGATATAGCCAAAAATTCTGAACATAAAAATATAGGCATATCTGCACACGGCGGTGTGGCAAGGGTATTATTATCACAATTTACAGATTTCCCTTTTGGTGGCATGCCAAACGCTGGCTATATAAAACTGGATTGGGATGGCACAGCATTATCGCTGAACGAGCACCCGGAATGGTTTTTGCCATTTTTAACTCCGAACGGCGTTGCAGGCAACTAACTTTTGGGTCATACCTAATTAACTTTAACTAGGCATGACCTATATTATAAGCTCTTTGCAAAATACAATTTCATATGCCGACTGTAATCCGGTGCGGCGTATGCCATATCGAATCCAAAATCCAAAGCATTCTGCCAACTGGCCTTGTTTTTTTCTGAAATTTTACATATCGCGGTTTTTCTGCCTTGCGCGATCGCCCTTTCCGCACGCGCATGTTGCATTAATCCCATAAAACCCCGCCCCCGGTACCTTGCGTCAACCAATACTGATTGAAATATCGCCAGCTCTTCATCCGGCGCAACTTTGAATTCCGGTGCATCACGCATTCCGCCAGACCTTGGGAAATGTACAGTTGCAATCGCGGCAAGAACATCATTATCAAATGCCCCCAATACCGCATAATCCCGATTTGCCAGAAATTGCGCCCATTCACCAGGCTTCTTATGCACAAAATAATAATCATGTTTCAAAGTACAGATATTATAGTTTATAAATTTCATTACCTGTCCCAGATGTACACTATCCAGATCTTTTATTTTTAACCCTGGATACTGTTTTATAAAATCATATGTTGATACGGTTTTCATCTTGATTTACCCTTTTTTTTATACAAGAAAACCCCCGCAATTTTTTCAATTTGCGGGGGTTCCAAATTTCACAAGCGGAAAGGATTTAATCAGCAATCCGCGCAAAAAACGCCCCACATCGGAGACGACGACGCGCGATATTGTTTTTAACGATGATAATTACCGTGTTTTCCATGATGCTTATTGTATCATAACCCTATAAAAAGTCAAATTAATAAAATATTTATTTTATGTCACGTGTCATCGCAAAGAATTTTTCTGCACGATGGATCGGTAATTTAGCAGCTGGAATTTTCGAAAGCTCTTGCAAAGCATTGGTAACAGCCGCGCCCAGATTTTCCATTGTCGTCTGCCAATCCTTGTGCGCGCCCCCTTCCGGTTCCGGCACTATGCCATCTATAATATGCAGTGCCGACAAATCCCCCGCGGTAAGTTTCATTGCTTCTGCCGCATGGGCTTTCATTTTATTATCTTTCCACAATATGCTGGCGCATGATTCTGGTGCGATTACCGAATATATCGCGTTTTCTAACATCAGGACTTTATCCCCGGTCGCAATAGCAATCGCACCACCGGAACCACCCTGTCCCACAATTACCGCAACATACGGTGTCGCCACCGAAAGTCCTGTCTGTATTGCTTTTGCAACCGCTTCTGACTGGCCACGTTCTTCACCTTCTTTGCCGGCGAACGCGCCCGATGTATCTACCAGTGAAATAATCGGAATGCCAAATTTTTCCGCCATCCGCATCAGACGTGCGGCTTTTCTATATCCTTCGGGTGTCGGCATTCCAAAACGGTGTTTTTGACGCGTAGCTATGTCACGCCCCAATTCTTGTCCCATTATCATTACCGGCATCCCACGAAAAAATCCCAATCCGCCCAATAATGCGGAATCTTCCCCGAATGTCCGGTCGCCAGAAAGGGGAACCCATTCCGTAACCAGTCCGCCTATATAGTCTAAAAAATGCGGGCGATTTTCATTGCGTGCCAGCATAACTTTTTCATACGCCGGGGTGCTGTCTTCTTTTTTATTGGAACGAAATGTATTACGGTCGTCTATCTTTGGTTGGACAACTTTGATTTCACCGGCCAGATTTGGTTGTTTTGTCACAACGGCCATAATTTTATCCAAGACTTCTTTTAAGTCGGAACGTTTTGCAACAATATCGACCATTCCATGTTCCAAAAGATATTCTGCGGTTTGAAAATCCGCCGGTAACCTTTCGCGCATATTCTGCTCTATAACCAAACGACCGGCAAAACCGATACGGGCACCCTGCTCTGCAATATGTATGTCACCCAGCATAGCAAATGATGCCGTAACCCCGCCGTACGTCGGATCGGTAAGTATGACGATATAGGGAAGCTTTGCTTCATGCAACCTATTTACTGCCGCGGTTGTACGCGCCATTTGCATCAGCGAAAGGACATTTTCCTGCATGCGGGCTCCCCCGCTTGCCACAACAATTATATAAGGTTGTTTTTTTGATATTGCATGCTCTATGCTTGCAACAATTCCATCCCCTACGGCACGCCCCATGGAACCCATCATAAATTCGGGATTCATAACGGCAATGGTTGCCTGTGCGCCGCTGATTTTGCCGTCTGCTGCGGACACGGCATCATCGAAACCGGTTTCTTCCCTTGCCTCTGCAAGACGCTCTGCATACGGTTTTCGATCTATAAAGCAAAGCGGATCATCGGAAACGCGCGGCAATTTTATTGGTGTCCAATTATTATTGTCGAAAAGAAGATTAAATCGTTGCGGCGGGGTAAGAAGGAATACATGGTTACACTTTGGACATATACGTGCATTTTCCTTGAAATCTTTGTAATATATAAGACGGCCACAGCTTTCACACTTCAACCACATAAGACGGCGGACACTGTCATATTTCCCGCGATCGTTGTTTCTTATTCCTCGGGCGGAACGTTTAAAAAGGGACATTTCAATTCATCTTTTTTGTTAATTCATTGCTTGGGCGGAAAAGTATTGTACGACCGGCATCCAAGCGCATGGGTTTTCCAGTACGCGGATTAAAAGCGTCCTTTGTTGCACGGACACGTGGCATGAATCTGCCAAAACCCCGGATTTCTATGCGATCACCGCGCATGACGGCATCGGTTATGTCATTCGTCAGAATTTCAACGATTCTGTCTGCATCTTCGGGTCGCATGCGGTTGAATTTTACTTGGACTGAACGGACAAGATCTGAACGTTTCATTTTTTAATTCCTTTATTAATAGCGGTGCGATAATTACACCATATCCCCAGCTTACATGAATTCAGCTGGCTTGTCAATCCGACCCTGTCTTTGTATTCCTGATTCACAGCGACAGGCATCCACTGTACAAAAGGGCATGTACGCATCTAAGAAACTTGTCAAAAACGACTGCGTCACTAATAATATAGATTGACTCCTTACCAAATTGTGTGATACATATAAAAAGTAAAGAATCTTATATTTCGGGGCTTAATAAAAATTAAAAATCCAACTCAAACACCAATTTGCGAATTAAAAAAGGTAAAAATTATGAAAAAACTTCCAGGCTCTTGCATTCTTGCAATTATACCAATCTTGACATACAGCAATGCAACCGCATTCACACCAGAGGTTAATAATGGCGCTGTGGTAAACAATGAAATTGTTTTTGATGGACTTCAAATAGTATCCGATGGTATTGCGAATTACACGACTATAAATCAAGGCGGTGAACAATTGGTTTGGAATAATGGTATTGCAAATCATACTATAATAAGCAATGACGGTATGCAAGTCGCACTGGGGCAGCTTGGCGGAACAACGACTGTAAATCAAGGCGGATGGCAGATACTTGGCAATTTTTCTGGCGATTCTTTCAGATTCACAGATACCGATGCCAGAATAATCATCAATGGCGGGATTCAATACATAGGAGAGCCGGATCATGGCTGGGAAATTAATATTGATGCTGACACGGCCGCACAAATTCAAATGAACTGGGGACAACAACGGATTGTCGGTGGAAGCAGTATTGATGGCATGACTGTCAAAGGCGAATCCGCAACAATATTGGGCAATCAATTTGTGTTTGCAGACGGAACAGCGACAAATACAATTGTAAATGCATATGGACGGCAATTCATACTGGATGGTGGATTTGCATCGGATACAATCGTTAATGAAAATGGAATGCAAATAGTCGAAGAAACCGGCATAGCAACCGGAACCATTGTCAATTCGAACGGCCAACAAAGGTTGCAACTGGGCGGCACCGCGGAATCGGCCATTATACAATCCGGCGGGATGCAATATGTTAATGCCGACTCTACCGCAAAAAGCACAACGATAAACAACGGCGGTGGACAGTCGGTTTTCGCGGACGGCATTGCCGAAAGTTCTATTATCAATGACGGTGCCCAACAGGCTGTTTGGGGCTTTTTGGCGGGCGATACAATCCTGAATACCGATGGTATGCAGTTTTTACTTGATGGTTCTGATATTCTTACCGGGGCGACCGTTACTATCCGTGGGGGACAACAAAACATAGGACAAGGCAGTGGATCAGATGCAATGGATGTCAGTGCGGAAATGGCTGCGAAAATAATTTTTGAATATGGCATACAGCATATTAACAAAGATAGCAGCATCGACGGCATGATCGTTGCCGGCAATGGCGGCACAGCACTGCAAAACGTGAATTCTTATGGCACAGCCACAAACACAATTGTTGGAAATAATGGCCAGCAAAACGTATACAGCTATGCGGCCGCAACTGGCACGGTGCTGGACGGCGGGATACAGATCGTATACAACTCTGCCGATGTTGCAAATACTGAAATAAACAATGGCGGACAACAGACACTTTTCACAGGGGCAATAGCAAGCGACACAATCGTAAATTCGGGCGGAACGGTAACCGTGAACCGTGGTGCGACACTGAATGGCGTGACTGTGAATACCGGTGGAACATTGTCATTGGTAAATACTATAAACGGCACCGTCAGTAATATGAATTCGACAGTCAATAATGTTACACTTGATGGCGGAATTTTAAATATGCATGGTGGGGGCTATACCATCGGCGGGGTTACATACAGCTCTGTCGCAAATACTACAATGATTACGAACGGCGGAATTATGAATGTCGGTTCTACATCGGCACAGAATAATGCAACCGCGAACAATACCACTATTGCTGACGGAACCATGAACGTTTATGGAAAGCTTGGCGGAACAACGATAATCAAAGCGGATGGCGAACAAAATCTATTCAATGGAACATCATTTGGTACCGATGCAAATATTGTGATTGACGGCGGAATACAAAATGTCAAAAGCGGCCTTACTTTATCCGGAATTAATGTGACATTCGATTCCGGTATCCAGAATATAGAATCTGACGCTACAGCTTATTTTATGACGATTTCCAGTTCAACAACCGCGCAACAAAATGTATATGGCTTGACATTACACAATATGGTCGGAAACAATGGATTGCAGGTTGTGCATCTAGAAGGAACAGCCAATAATTCCATTGTTGGCACTGGTGGTGTTATGGATGTGTTCGGTACGGCGGGTAACGCAAGTATCAATGGCGGAACACAAAATTTCAAAGCCGGGTCAATTATTTCGGGCACAACCACAACGATAGGTAATAACGGAATCCAGAATATCGAAACAGGGGCAGATATCGGATCGGTGGCGGCATATGCGACAATAAATACCGGCGGCATTCAAAATGTAATTGGCACGGCAAACTATATGGTATTGAATGGCGGCATTCAAAACGTGTCTGGTACTGCGGCAAATACAACAGTAAAATCAGGGATACAAAATTTTCATGCCGGATCCGCAATATCTGGTACGGGAACAATTGTTCATGATGGTGGCATCCAGAATATTGAATCTGGCGCAGACATAGGATCAGACATAGCGCATGCAACAATCGGAATGGGCGGCATTCAGAACGTATTTGGTATTGCGAATAATATGATTATAGACACCGGCGGGACACAATTTGTAAATGCCGGCGCATTTGCCCGAAATACTATCGTTAAAAATTATGGCACGCAAATATTCCGGGATAATTCTACGATCGGGGGAACCGGGAACTTTTTCAACAACGGCGGTCGGGTAGTATTTGAATCAGCATCAATTGGTGGCGGCGGCGGTATAAATGCGGATGCCGAAACAGTCTTGACTTTCAATAACGGAAGATTGGCCGTAAATAATGTTATTGGGCAACAGACTCATTTCCATGACACTGTCGCAATCCGTACCAGTTTAAACAGAACCGGGGTTATTGAATTAAGATTAACAAACGATGGAAATGATTTTTACATATTTGATAATATTATTGGAAGATTTAATCTGGCCTTTATGCACAGTGGTTTGGATTTTGATCTTTTCAATGATATGGATAGCTATGATATTATCCAAAATAATTCTATTGATACATCGCTGGCCGTTTTCAAATCTCTTGGCAACGGGGTGGATATTGGACAACATAATTGGGATGTTGTGACTGATTATGATACGGGTATCACTTCGATGGTAAAAACAAACCGGGCCAGCACATTGATAAATAATACTGTCAATTTTGTACATTCTGTGCGTAGCGTGGTTGAAAAATTATCGAACTCTATGCACAAACGTGTGGGAGAACTTCAATGGCTTGAAAACGATGGTAAGTCATCCAGCGGTGCCCAGGCCGATAAAGGCATTTGGGCGCGTGGAATCTATAAAAAATCGGAACTCTCGGAAAAGTCCGGTGCAAATGTTGGCGTGTATGGCGCAGAATTTGGATATGATTTCAAATTAAAAAATTCCGACAGCAACAAAATATTTTTGGGTGTGTTGGGATATATGGCAAGTGGCGATGCTGAATTTAGCACAGCTAATATAAATAATGACAAGGCCGACTTAACAGCTTATGGCATCGGATTGTATGGAATCTGGCTGGGGGCAGACGGCTGGTTTGCCGATCTTGCACTACGCCAGCATTTTATATCACAGGATATAACCGCTTATGCTGCGGGATTTTCTGATGCCGTAACCTATGATTCAAGAAATCTGTCTACATCGTTGAACTTGAATTTCGGACGCGAATTTGTTTTCAGCGGCAAAGACACCATGTCATGGTTCCTGACACCGCATGCACAGATAAACGGTGCGTATATATCGGGAAAACAGTTTACAATGTCCAACGGTGTAACCGGCGAATTCAAGGATAGCTTCAACCAGCAAATCGGCATCCATGCGATGGGCGGCCCGCGTTGGAATATGGCCAGGGGTGCAAAGTTGCAGCTTTATGCAAAGGCTGGATATATTACCGATTTATCTGACGATTCATCCGTGGAATTTGACGCGGTAAAAAGTCCCATAGAAAGAAAATTCAACGCTGGCGGAACCGAATTTGGTGGCGGTCTGAACTATCGCAGTCCGAACAAACGATTCATGTTGTATATCGATGCCGCAACCCGTATCGGGGATCAGTATAACGAAATATCGGGAACAACAGGTATAAGATACGAATTTTGAACTTAAAAACACAAAGCCCTGAACATGTTTGCGTGAATATTACCAATCATCCGCGTATGTCTTGCTATCAGCTTTGCCGACAGCGGGAATCAAATATTGTGGCGGCCAGTTCGAACTTTAATCTCGTGTTATTTTTATATCCGCCGTCCGGAAGCTTGTATGTCGTACAGAACATTTCACCGGATCGGTTATCGATCATAAACGCATCATCATTCGCGCTGAAATACATTGTCATGCTTAAACAATTGCCATGGGGTTTGCACTTTGATACGAATTCGGAAAGTGGAGCCCGTCCAATTTCCGCAGATCCGGATCTATCTGGCTGTGCACGACCCACCATCATTATTGGCGAATCATTTTGTAAGACTATTTTAAGCCTTTTGTTTTTTGGCTTTATGATTTTCTTCGCCAACTTTTTGGTGTCTGAAAAAGCTTTTACCCCGATAAGTCTATCCTGATCCCATTGCGCCTTGTTTGCATTTATACGCTCATCAACAGCACCGATAAAAGAATTAACTTTACCCAGACATTTTTCAGGACTTTCATAATGCCAAGAAGTCAGTGGTAATTGTACAGCCATATTCGCATGCATATCATAAAGTCGGTATATCGTATTCATGTACCGCACCCCGTCCGGCCAATCAATCCAATTCGCATTCGTCATAATATTTATCAGTCTTCGCCCACCAGTTGCCTGTAATATCTGTTGGAAATATCCGGGCTGTGCACGTTCGGCCAGCATTGGCTCGCCCCCACCGATAGAAATCGTACAGCACCGACAGCCTGAAAATTCTGTACAATAATTCACAACATCGGCCACAGGCACGATTTGGGCATTGCCGCCACTGTTTGTACAACAGGGTTTACAATTCAGATCGCAACCCTGGGTCAACATGATTTCCGGATGGGTCTTTGCCATCAAAAGCAGATAAAACAGATCATAAGCGGATTCTGTCCGAAATTTGCGAATATCTGGAAAGCGACCGGCTTTGTAATCACCCAGAGCCGTATCTATCGTGCGATTAATAATGTTTATATCGGCCGGGATGCGTTTTGCATCATAACGGTAAACTGCCTTTGCAGTGGAATAAATACTCATAACACAATCCTTTTATGGATAATATATTCACATCGGGTCTATATTTTGCGTATTAATGGCATAACGTGTTTTTCAAAATACTCACGTTGATCTGGATATATTATAATATTTTCATCAACCAAACTTTCGGAATCTACCCAGATAACCTTTACATCACCCGAACATTTTTCACAAAAACAAAGCTTAATATAATCTGGGATTTCCGCGACAAAAAATATATGCACTTCATTGTACGCCTTGCGAATTGGAACATTATGCTCCTTTACCTTGTATCTATATGGCACAGGTATTTCGATGGCGATATCGGCCATAAACCAAGCACTTTCATCTAATTCTTCGATTAATTCTCTGCGTAAAGCTTCCCGCGCAATGGTTTCGCCATCTTCAAAACGTCCGCCTATATTTCCATATGCACCGGGGGCATACTGCATTATAGCGACTTGCTTTTTCCCATTATGTATACGCACCGGTATTATATATGATGCATAACTGACTTCTTTTATCATTATAAATGTCTCGAATTTCAACCGTTTTCACTTTTACATCCCCCATATAAATTTCACATTAATACATAAATATGCAAAAGTCTACATTCTTTAAGCATTGACTGGGCAAAAATAGACATTATATAGAAAGCCGGATATATAGTCGTATTAGCATTGTTTATCGCGGAAATAGCCCAGCCTTCGCATGGCGTAAGCCACCCGTAGCTTCGCAGAGGCGAAGGGTGGAAAAGTAAATAGTTAAACTTGAATCTTCTTAAAAATTGTTGTATAAATATGTATATAAAAGATTATAGTGACGCGCTGAATAAGATAATTAAAATGCAACTGAAACACCTGCACAAAGAATTTGATAAACTGCAACGAAAGCATGGCTCTAAGAACCTTGATTCTATCTATGGTTGCGGATGCATTTCGGATCCCGATGTTTGCTTTATTTTTATGAATCCAACGGGGCGAAATGTCGCAAGTGTTAAAACATGGAACGGATTGAAAGCACCATGGATTGGCACGAAGAACAGTTGGAAGCTATTTAATTCGGTCGATATTCTTTCGGATAAAACATTGGATCAGATCCTATCAAAACGCCCCGCGGAATGGGATTATGATTTCGCAGAAAAAGTGTATAAAGAATTGGCGGAAAAGAAGATATATGTCACAAACATTGGCAAATGCACCCAAGACGATGCTTCACACGTTGCGGATTCTGTATTCAAAGAATATCTTGGGTTATTAGAGCAAGAGATTTCAGAGATAAAACCAAAGAAAATAATTTCATTCGGCAACCAAGTTAGTTCGTTATTTCTCGGGCAGTCAATAAAGGTTTCCGAAACCCGCAAACAAACAAAAGTAAAAGTTATTGATGGCAAACCATATATCGTATTTCCTGTATATTATCCTGTTGGGCAAGGCATGAGAAATATCAATAAAGCGATTGAAGATATCAAATTTGCCATAAACTATTAACTTTGTTTATCTGTCTCTAATCAATAATGAATAAAACAAGAGAGCATGCATGAAACAAGTTGAAATCACAGTCAAAGTAATTGGGAATTTGGATGATGTGATAAAGTGTTTGGCCGACCAAGGTTTTTACATCAGCAAAAAATCACGCGTTGAAGATCAGTATCTTTCTAACCAGATTGACTCTCTAGCAAATGACAATATTATTCATACTCTATCCGGCTCTGTTATGTTGCGATATTTGGACACAGGCGACCGTATTTGGACCGGCATTACTCATAAAAACAAGACATACGGCGCAAATGGCGATGTTTTGTCGGAAGAAAAAATAAATATAGACTGCAATGATCTGGTTTCTGCAAAAAAATTGTTTAATGCATTGGGATTTCAGACCCTTGTAAATGTGAATTATGATGTTATCAGAATGCAAAATGATAAAATTCAATTCGCATTTCAGAACGTAGAAAAGCTTGGGCTGTTGCTTGAATGCGAAAGCGAAAAAGATGCAACTGGATGGACTGAACAAGAAATCAATACGGAAAAGAAAAGTCTTGTTGATGCAATCCGTGCACTTGGCATTTCTATCAGTGAAGATTCTGACATTAAAAAAGCTTACGAATTGATAAAAATTCAAAAGATTGACTGACGCAAATGGGGCATTGTATAGAAAGGCGTATGTAATGGGCGAAATGGGGCGTTTTTGGCGGTATACCTGAGTCACTCCATGCGAAAGGCCCGCACACAGCGGGCCTTACAGGGTATATCATGTATACATCAGATTACTGGCGGAGAAGGAGGGATTTGAACCCCCGATACCCTTGCGAGTATAGACGATTTCGAATCGTCCGCATTCGACCACTCTGCCACTTCTCCATAGGAACCATTATATATAATTTATCGGCATTTGCAAGCGTGGAAAAGTTAATAGATGGGCTATAAGCCGGATTCTGTGGTGCGGTCGCACCGGTTTCCCGCACACGGTACCACACCGGTCATAATTAATCTGTCACACCACATTACTGCGGCGGATCAAGCCTTCTACCCGCTTCCAATCCGGAACTGATTAACAGAAGCCTATTTGAAGTTGCACCGCATAGAGATTGCCCGTTTCATCCACCGCTTTCCGTGGCTCGTTTCTGTTGCTCTGATCGTCGGGTTGCCCCGCGCGGCCGTTAACCGCTATGCTGTTCCGTGGTGTCCGGACTTTCCTCTGCCGCGTTTCCGCGACAGCTATGACCCGCCCATCTATCGTAGATATAAAATAGTAAATTCAATCGAAATTGCAAGGTTTAATTCGCACCCTGCTTTTTCGCGGCACCCAAAGCCGTGCGCAAGGATTGTTCCGCTATCTGTCGGATACGTGGTGCCATTGCCCGCATATTAAGGGCATTTGTCATAGAATTAGCAAACAATTCGGATATATAGGATATCTGGGACGGGGATATTACATAAACCGCAGAAGTAATCTGATCTGATGAAAGCATGGTCGCACCAACGCTCTCTTTTGCATTATTGTCGTCCCCGGTCGACCCAAGATTGGCCGCAGAGCCATCAAGCTGTGTACGCAGTTTTTCCAAAATTTTATCTATACTCTCTGCCATAGTCCGGATTTTACCACAAAAAAAACTGATTGCAAATAAAACGCATAAATGCGGCGACATATCGGAAAACAAAAATTATAAATCGTCTTATTCCACTTGATATTTGCCCTTTTTTTTACTATATATCCTTGGCAAATAAAGGAATAGTTATGATTTATAAAATTATCGGCAAAATATTGGGTAATGCGAACGACAGAATTGTAAAGTCTTATGGCAAAACCGTATCCCTTATAAATGACCTGGAACAAAAATACCACTCTATGTCTGATGAACAGCTTCGCGAATGTACGATGGAATTTCGGGCGCGAATTGCCGGTGGCGCGACAGAGCGTGAAATTCTGCCCGATGCTTTTGCCGCTGTGCGCGAAGCTTCCATAAGAACACTTGGCATGCGGCACTTTGATGTCCAAATGGTCGGCGGGATGGTTCTTAATAACGGACAAATAGCTGAAATGAAAACCGGCGAGGGAAAAACCCTTGTCGCCACACTGGCCCTTTATTTAAAAGCCCTGCATGGCAAAGGCGCGCATTTGATTACCGTGAACGACTATCTTGCTAACCGTGATGCGGAATGGATGGGTGTCATTTACAAATTCTTGGGACTTTCTGTCGGCGTTATCCAACATGACATGGACGATGCCGAACGACGCGATGCATACGCCTGTGACATCACTTATGTAACAAATTCCGAACTTGGGTTTGATTATCTGCGTGACAATATGAAATTCAGCAAAGAACAACAGGTTCTGCGCACATTTTTTTATGCCATAGTCGATGAAGTCGATTCTATCCTTATCGACGAAGCGCGCACCCCGCTTATCATTTCCGGCCCGGCCGAAGATACATCGGAACTATACAACAAAATAGATGCGGTTGTCGTAAAACTATCGCCATCCGACTATAAAAAAGATGAAAAAGATCGCCACGTTACTTTGACTGAATCCGGGGTTGATACCATTACCGGACTATTGACAGAGGCGGGTATGATGACGGGTAACAATCTTTACGCACCCGAAAACGCCATGTTGGTGATGCATATCCAGCAATCTCTTATGGCACATCACATGTTTAGAAAAGAGGTCAATTATGTCGTGCGCGGCGGCGAAGTCCTTCTTGTCGATGAATTCACTGGCAGGGTAATGACCGGCCGCCGTTTCAGCAAAGGCCTGCACCAGGCATTAGAGGCCAAAGAACACGTAACAATACAACCGGAAAACCAGACCGTATCATCTATTTCTTATCAGAACCTTTTCCGTCTTTACCCCATGCTGGCAGGAATGACCGGAACCGCGATGACCGAAGCCGCAGAATTTGAAGAAATATATAAACTGCGTGTCGTATCAATACCAACAAACCGCGATGTTGCGCGCAACGATCACAATGATGAAATATACCGAAATAGATCCGAAAAATTCGCCGCGATTCTGACACAGATAAAAGATTGCCACGAACGCGGCCAGCCTGTTCTGGTCGGCACTGTATCAATTGAAAAATCCGAAGAACTGGCGGAAATAGTAAAAAAAGAACTTGGCATCGAACCCGCCGTCCTTAACGCAAAGCATCATGAAAACGAAGCCAAAATAGTGGCACAAGCCGGCGTTCCCGGCGCGCTTACCATCGCCACAAACATGGCAGGACGCGGGACGGATATAAAGCTGGGCGGAAATGCAGAACAGCTTATCGCGGAACTGGATGATTCAGACGAAAACCTTGAACAAAAGAAAAAAGAAATATATGCCCGGGTCGAATCCGATAAAATAAAGGTCTTGGATGCTGGCGGATTATATGTAATCGGAACAGAACGTCACGAATCCCGCCGCATAGACAACCAGCTTCGCGGGCGTTCCGGTCGCCAGGGCGATCCCGGCGATTCAAAATTCTTTCTGTCCTTGGACGATGATCTTATGCGTATTTTCGGCGCGGCGCGCCTTGACGGAATGCTTACCACGCTGGGCATGCGGGCGGGCGAAGCGATTACCCATCCCTGGATAACCAAAGCACTTGAAAAGGCGCAAAAACGCGTGGAAGCCCGTTATTTCGAATCACGTAAAGAATTGCTGAAATATGATGACGTTATGAATGAACAACGCAACGTTGTCTATAAACAACGCGCCGATTTGATGACATCCGACAATCTGGAACCGTTTATAAGGGAAATCATGGGCGACGTTGTAGAACAGATAGCCGAAAACAATATCCCCGAAAAAGCACATGTTGACGATTGGAATCTGAAAGGCATACATGAAACCATGAAGCGTACATTTGGCGTTGATATAACCGATTTGGACGAATGGAGAAAAAACGACGGTGTGACCGAACAAAAAGCTTTCGAAGGCTTGATGCGCATCGCCCGCGGGCGGTACGAACACCAGCTGGAAAGATACGGTGCAGAAATGATGAGAAAAGCCGAACGCCAAACCGCGTTGCATGCCCTGGACACAACTTGGCGCAGACATCTGGCCAGTATGGATTATTTGCAGACAGGAATCGGACTTCGCGGATACGCCCAGAAAAATCCACTATATGAATACAAGAAAGAGGCGTTTGAATTATTCCGTAATATGATGAGCAGTTTTAAATCCATGGCATTGTCATATGTATGCCGGTTAGAATTATCCATGGACGAAGTGAATGAAATGAAACGCGAGCAAGACGAACGTGATGCCACATTAAATCCTGCGGACAAGGCACCAAAAAGCCGCAACGACACCTGTCCCTGTGGTTCAGGCATAAGATTCAAACATTGTTGTGGAAAATTGAAATGAATAATGTATGTATCGTGCGCTATGCGCACGATGCCTTATTGAACAATGGAGCCTGCCGCCGCCTTGTCGCGCCGGAGCGATAGCAAAGGTGGAAGGCATGACAATGGTGTCGCGCTTTGCGCGACGCATTAATTATTCATTATTCACTATTCATTATTCATTTGTCCGCTGCCGGGGCTATACTTAATTCAATGTAATCCGTGAAATTCTTACATATCCATGTCTTCCGGCGGCGGCTGGCCGGACGACCCCGTTGCCCCAGTTATAATGCCCGTTTCCACCATGTGTAAGGGTTGCCCAAGCCGGGGCGGTACAAAGATTTTCCCCGCCTTGATTTAATCCTTTGACAAACCCTGAACCGCCACCCGCCGACCTTTGCGAACCCGACATTCCACCAAACCAACCACCGCCACCACCAGATCTTATATTATTACTACCTGGGGCAGCACTAGCTGTTCCGTTGCTCCCCCCTTTTCCAAATCCTGGGATATTATCTCCAATTGTTTGAGCTGCTAACGGATCATTCGTTCCAGGCCAAGAGTGCGGTGACGATGTTTGTGTTCCTGGCTGCCCGCCATTTGCGCTAGAATAATCTATCGGCTGATGATGGCCTTCTTGCGCAACATCACCACCGCCATTACCACCCCATCCGCCAGTCCATAAATACGGACTCGTCCAACTTGCTTCACCACCACCACCACCCGATACTATAAACCTGGTGTTAAGGCTTGTCGCCAAATCCCATGCACCGCCAGTTGTCCTTATATCGGATGCACCACCACCTGTTCCCATTCTATCACCTCCTGCACTAGAACCTTGTCTAAAGCCACCCCCACCATTCCATCCGCCTGGGTGGTTTGTACCACTTGTCTGGATACCATAAGCCCCACCCGCACCACCAACATAAATATAAACCGTTTGCTGTGCGGTCAGGGTCAGGATTCCCCTTGAATATCCGCCATTGCCGCCCCTGAACATAGTTCCACCGGCCGGAAACTGAGATGGATCATTGATTCTTCCACCACCGTCTGCGCCCCAAACCTCTAAAAGATACGTACCCGCTGGAAGCGTACGTGACTGGACGGTTCCATTGATTCCTGTTCCATGGGTTGCAACTGTGCTTCCATTAAAAGCATGATTCCAAGTTTCCAAAACTGTCATCGATGGTGGGGGCGGAATTGTGCCAGGCACATCATAACCAACACTGCCCGATACACATGTCGCGGTTGGTGTTCCGTTATTCTGCGCCGTAAATCCACTGTTACACGTGGTTATATTTATATTGCATCCTGTCGCTGTTGCCGCCCCACTGCTGCGATTCCAAGTGGTTGCATTCGACGGGCTGTTTGTACATGCCGTGCATGACAGGGAATTCGTAGTATTCGTAACACCATGATTCGCATTCCAGAACCCGTTGCTGCAGTTTTTTGTATAGGTACAACCGGCCGCGGTCGTGGTCGGATAATTCACATTGGCTGTCGCCAGGGTTATGGTTCCGTTTGTGGCGGTCGCGGCCACAGGACAGTTCGCTATACACGAAGTATTGAACATCGAACTGACACACTCTGTTCCGTCACGATATCCGGCCGGACACTGGGTACAGCTATTGCCCGCACCGGTTCCGGAACGGAAATACCCGGCGGCGCAATTTGCAATTGTATAGGACGCGCCTGTGCATGTATTCCATGTCGCAACTGTCGTGCGACAACCATTCGCACTGTTACAACTGGCCGCTGTTTGCGTTCCGACCTCCGCTGTTCCGGGGTTTGTCGCGCATACATTCAAAGGTGTCGGCGAGATGCATATTTGGCTGGTCGTACCTATGGTACAGGTATTGGCACAACACCCACCTGTATTGTTTGATGTCCCACTGTTGCATGCTGTGCTGTCGCGGAAACCAGCCGCACATTGTGTACAGGTATTTCCAGCCCCGGTTCCAGATCGATAATATCCACCGTTGCAAGTTGCGACCGTATACTGCGCACTGCATGCACCAAATGTTGTGCATACTGCATTGGAACAATATTCTATGCCACTGCCGGATGAACCGCTACAACTCTGCGCCGGGGGGGATGCAGTACAATTTTTATTGCATATTGATGTCTGATTCTGTGCACATTCGTCAAAGGTGCCCAGCAATCCCGAAACAATCGCAGAACAGGCCTTTGACACACTGCAAGCCTTTACCAGCCGACCAACGGCATCATGTACCGCGATTGTATCCACCGCCTGGGTTGTTGCCAGCGAATGGCTGCAATACTGTGGGGCATTACTGTTGAATTGTTCGTTCACCCGATCCACCGCACATAGCAGATATTTTACATTTGCAGCGCGTTGTACGTTTGTTTCGTTAATGGGAACGGTTATTCCATGTGTTTGAAATATGTACTGGTGAATATAATCCACATTGGCAATATGCGCCGCATGTGTCCCCACAGAGAAAAGCATCAATGAAAGACAAAATATGAATTTTATGCGAGTATGTGTGGTGGCATTTCCGAAAAATAATCGCGCCGTTGGCGCGAACGGGCGAATGACATTCGCCCTTGCGAAACTGTAAATATTAGAAATCATTTTCATTATGCGCGATTATACAAATTTACTGTTACGGCAATGCCGGGGTCGGAACATTTAACACACCGGTCACAGTTCCGCCAGATGCTACTATATTATTAAACGCCTCTGTCTGGTTTGTGCCACCGGTTCCACCGTTGCCAATCAGCAAAGTTCCACTGACACCGGTTGCCAAAGGCACCGTCGGAAACGGAACCCAGGATGGTGCTGATGTTGGACCGGTCGCTTGCAAAACATGACCCGCTGTTCCGCCGGCGGTGGGGGCATACATCACCACAGCATTGGTCGCAGTATTGTTCAATGTTATAGTCGGTACGTTCGGCTTGTTTAATATTTGCGCCGCACCACTGACCGCATTCCAATCAGATTGCACATTACCCAGTCCCGCTACAATACTGTCTACATAGCCCTTTGTCGCGGCATCGGATGCATTGCTTGGTTCCACAACATTTTGCAACACGATTGTATTATTTTGTTCTCTCCGCAGAATTTTGGTATCGTCATTTATCGCGTTTACAATTACATCTGCAAGACCCGCGGCCGATGCACGGGTAGCAATCGCAGTATCTACATAGTATTGCGATGCTATAACCGGTGCATCGCCGTACACCCCCAGCGGCAGCACGGCCAAAAGCACAGTAAAGATTTTTGCAGCACGATTCATGTTTCATCCATGTCTTAATTCTGCTTGTTTCCCAAAGAAATACCTGTTACCCGATGACGGCCTTTTATCATTTGTTAAATGATAAAATCGCCAGCCATCGTTTCTATAACTATTCCGTATATGGCCCTGTCGCAATGTTAACACAATTAAATCCACCAGAACCAGTCGAAAGCAACATCTGTCCCGCGGCACAACTTAAATCATCTTCATGAACCAATCCCGTCAAAGCGGCACTGGTCAGATATCCGGCATCATTGGTCAATTCTGAAACATTGTTACCAGCCTGCAAAGCAGTATTTGCCAAAGTGCCCTGGGCGGCAGTAGCAAATCCGGCATCGCGATTTTGGAATGTATTCAAATTACTTTGTACAGTTGCGGCAGATCCGGCGGCATCAAATGACTCTGTGCCAACATATGCGGCGGTACCCAAAGAATCTTCCAGTGTAGAAACCTTTGTTTCTATTGCCTCCCCGACTTTTTCTTGGACATGATCTCTGATCGTGGTGTTTAATTCGGTCTTGGTTACATAATCGTCCAGGGTGTTTTCCAGATCAAGCCCCTGGATTGCTGTATCTGTATACAGATTCGCGGCTGATTCCGCCGATGCGGCCGCCGTGTTTGCATGGCTTTTTGCATGTTCGATCCCGCTACGCACAAACTGCTCTGTCGCAATAACAGGATCCGCAGCATACGCAGCACCGACAGACATTAATATCGCGCCCATTGCGCCCGCAAATATAAGTTTGTTTTTCATTCTCTTTCCTTTCGGTTGGTTTTTTTGATTTCTATTGTTCCGTGAATACATTGCCGGTTATTGAAACCGACATGCAATTCTCTATCCCGCTGTTTACATTGATTAAATAAATTCCATCGCCGCCTATTGTGCATGTCGCGCCAGCAATACTGCCGGGTTCGCCCCTGTCACCTTTCAGCGATGCCAGCCATTCATCCACAGTTCCGGTAAATCCACCCCGTACCGCAATTTCATACGCAGACAATCCTTCATCACCCTTGTCACCCTTATCACCAACAGCACCCGAAATCATGCTGTCGATTTCATCTTTTGTATATATGTTGTTAATGTCTGACAATGTGCGATCGGAAATATCGTCAACGCGATTTTCCAATGTATCAATACGACTTGCCAGACCATCAAGCTCAATCAAAGATATATTCCCGCCGCCTGCAACACTTCCGCCCGATGAACCCGCTGCTACACCGGCATTCAGCTTTCCACGGCTGCCAAGAAACTGTGATGCAGAAACGCGCGCGCCGCTTGATACCGCCGCATTGCGCGCAGATGAAACGGTACCTGCTCTGACGGTCGATGCGGTGGTCGCGTTGCGGGCGGCACTTGTCACCCCGGCACTTGCGTTGCGGACATTATTTGATCCGACGCGAACCGATGCCGCAGAATACGCGGCACCAGCAAACATGGCCATAAAAGCAAAACTTGTAATGAAGTTTTTCATACTCTCCCCGTTTGTGCCACTCAGAACAATACGCGTATTCCCAAACCGAACGTATTCATAAACAGGCCGCTGGTTTTAATCCTGAATATATCCTGGTCGCCCATCAATATGTCTTGGCTGTGTCCGGTAATGTATCCCAATTTGTAATACGCACCCAACACAAGATTGTCCGATACTTTTTCTTCCATGCCGATTTGTAACTGACCCGCAAAGCCGGTCGATAATTTGTCAGTTTTTGCATACAGGTCAAATGTCCCCGGTGCCGAAAATTTTGTTGCCAGGAATCCGATGCCAACACCCGCACCTGTATATATGCTGGTCGTTGTCCATTCCCTTATGGTATATATGCCGTTCAATGTCAGATACTGTGCACCGATACTAAACGATACAATATCGTTATCTTCATAAGTTCCCGTGTATCCATAATTAATTTCTGCCCGCCATTTCGGGTGGAATCGGTATCCGGCTGTAACATCGAACCCCAACATCCGTTCCATCGAAAAATTATCCCGACCAGTATCCGACGGATCGGACACCAACATGAATGTCTGATTAAAACTGGAAAGGGTCAAATCAAACCGTGCACCGACGTACCGATTTTTTGGTTGTTGTGGCCTGGCACCGCGTTCCCACCGTTCTTCCATATATACATTGGGCACATTGTCACCGTATACTGGCCGCAGCACAACACCCGACTGTCTTACGACATTCGCCGCAAGTACGCTGGACGTGGACATGGCCACAGTGATGCCGATTATCGCCGCAACAAACCTGTTTACTTTCATGTAAGAACTCTTTCTTTCGTGCATATTGCCCGACCCCTATGGGTTACTTTATTACACGCATTATACCATATTACATGAAAGTAAAAAAACGATTTTTTCGTATTATGGCATTTTTTTTAACAAAAAATGCCCAGAGAGTATTCCAGGCATCTTGTATCTAACATTTCGCGTTTTACACACTTATACTTTATGTTTTACACTCATTCCATCCTTGCCATCCATAACCGTATATCCCGCGGAATCAATAGCATCACGAAGCTGATCCGCCTTTGCCCAGTCTTTTGCCACCTTTGCGGCAATACGCGCATCAACCAGTGCCTGAATTTCTGCTGGAATTGGTGCGGCATCTGCCGCCAACAGCTTTTGTGCCTGGTCGATAAATTGCAAACCCAGCAGATCGTCAATAAATTTGAATAACGAATATTTCGTTGCGGCATCCACTGTATCATCAGCCAACAATTCTTGGATATGCGTCAATGCCACCGCGGTTTTCAGGTTATCGTTTACTGCGGACAGAATCTTGTCATGCCATTCGTTGTATTTGTCTTGGTTCGGCAAAGACTGCTTTGCTTCACCTGTAATAACAGCCAACTTTCGTACTATATTTTTGTATCCAGCAGCCGCCGCATCCAAAGCCGCAAAAGTAAAATCCATCGGCTGGC
This sequence comes from Alphaproteobacteria bacterium, assembly GCA_009777955.1. Taxonomy (GTDB): domain Bacteria; phylum Pseudomonadota; class Alphaproteobacteria; order Rs-D84; family Rs-D84; genus WRKW01. Next base: position 191,553 of record WRKW01000002.1, read on the forward strand.
GATAATGCCCCAGCAACATCATATATCGAAAATGCATCGGATCATAGCCCAACCCTTTGATATAGGGAATCGTCAGGGCATCGCCCGCAGACTTTGCAATCTTGCCATCCTTTGCCATCAGAAAGCCGAAATGCACCCAATAACTGACCCACGGCTTTCCCACAACCGGTTCGGACTGTGCGATTTCGTTGGTATGATGAATATTAATGTGTTCGGCGGCGGCGGTATGTATGTCGAAATGTTTTCCCAATAACTTCATGCTCATGGCGGAACATTCGATGTGCCAACCCGGAAATCCCCTGCCCCATGGGCTGTCCCATATCATTTCATTTTTTGCATCATCGGGCAAGAAAGCCCACAAAACAAAGTCGGCAGAGCTTCTTTTTCCCTCGTCCGATATCCTGACCCCGCCAAGTTGTTTCGATAAATCCCGACCGGATAGTGCGCCATAATCGGCAAACTTCGCAGTGTCGTAATACACGCCCCGCCCCGGGATGATATATGCGTATCCCAGCTCTTCAAGCTTTTTTATCAAATCTATCTGTTCCTGAATATAATCTGTTGCACGCGGGGTAAAGGTCGGCGGAATGTTATTCACTGCGGCCATATCCGAAATAACGGAACCTATATACATTTGCGCGATTTCCCAAACTGATTTGCCCTCACGAACCGCCCCCTTTTCCATCTTGTCTTCGGCACCTTCGTCCTCGTCACCAACCAAATGCCCAACATCCGTATAATTCATCACATGTGTGACCTCATATCCGTTCTGGATTAACATTCTTTTAATCAAGTCATTGCTTATCGATGTTCTCATGTTGCCCAGGTGCGGATGCCAATATACCGTCGGGCCGCAACCATAAATGCCGACTTTACCCGGAACAATGGGTTTAAATTCTTCCAGCTTTCTGGACATTGTATTATATAATTTGATTGGTGTTGGCATGATAAATTCCTGTGTTTGTTATTTCTATGATAATTGAAATGGGCGAACGATGCAAGCCCACGAAAAGCAATTTAACGACAACAACAGGAAAAAGATAAAAATAATTTCATGGCTATACTATATCATCAAAGGATTAAAAAGTCAAGAACGACAAAAAACCAGATGATACCGGCATTTATAATCGAAAGCAAAACCAGCGCACTGCCAATATCTTTGGCTTTTTTGGACAAAGGATGGCGATCTGTGGATATGCGGTCAACAACAGATTCTATCGCAGTGTTTGCCAGTTCTGCCAACAATACCAGAATCATGGATGAAACCATCAGACTCCTTGCCAAAAATCCGACTGGCAACAAAATTGCAATCAAAAGGCCAACAGCAAAAACAACGGTTTCTTGTCGGAAAGCCGGTTCGCTTTGCCAGGTGGCAACGATACCTTGCACGGAATATTTAAAAGCCTTTATAATACGGTTCATGATTTAAAATTTTTGCAATTTTATGAATACGATGGGTATTCTGTTATCATGATTATAGGCAGTTTTTTGACGAAAGTAAATGGTTTTATGTATTTTCACTTTAATCCCCCCCCCATTTGCATTTACATTAAAATAGTGATTTCTTTTTTGTCACTTTTAGTGTAAAATGTAACCAAAGGAGAAATCCAATGTTTTTATTCTTTCAACTTTCAAATAAAATTTCCCGTGCAATGCGAAACAAATTGGTTCTAAGTACCTTGATTTGTTTACATTTTGGAAGCATTTATGCCGAAGAATGTCCGCCGTCGGATTCGGGCAATTGCAGTTATATCAGTGATTATTACACAGGCTTGGGTTACTCTTGTTCCGCAACACTTGCCTCGGCAGATTCAAATTGTAACAATATTCCCGGCGGTGGAACAGTTGTTTCGATGGGACCTTGCTGTGATGGATCAAATCCAGGGGGGCAATATAGCCTAAATTATTGTTGTAAAACTATCCCTTGCGTTCCAACTTGCCCGGGATGCAGCGGCACATCGCAAAGTTGTACAACAGGATTAACCAACGCATCGGGAACCCAGACCAGGTCTATTACCAACAGTGGCTATTGCACTTCTTGTACTTGCGCCTCGGGCAGCCAAACTTGTTCCGGCACCCGAACGGGTTGTGCATACAGCAGCTGGGGAACATGCAACTGGTCAAGTTGCAACCAGGGATTTTACAGACCCAATGGAACCGGTAATTCATGTACCGGATGCACAATACCGGCCACAAATGTCATAAGACAAACGAACGACAACGCGTTGGTTCGTGGCACCCATATACTCAGAAGCGGAACCGGAACCAATGGCATAGGGGATTGTTATCTGGTCAGCGGAACATACAATGATGATGTCGGAACGTTTACAACCAGCGGCACAACCTGCAAATGGGTGCAATAATATACCCAACAACTAAAACTGATTAAGATTAACAAATAATCGTTAAAACACTGTTTTGTTCGGTATCTGGGTCGGCACCTATGATTGCCCCGTACATCACTATTTTCATTTTTTCACCCTTTTGTGTGAAAATGCTGTAATTATTGGATTTGCTGAAAGAATTTCGGGTAAATAAACTTTGACTTCTGGTCATGATACTAATTTAATTAGCGTTTGACAAATAAACAAGCGTCTATTATATTAGCCGCATTAATTGAATTATTTGTAAACAAAAGATTATAAAAATGAAAAATACAAAAAAGTATTTCCTGATTGCTCTGGCGGCTTTGATAATAGGGACTTTCATTCGTGAAAAGCGTATTGAACAAAAGCTGGATAACCTGGAAAACGAAAAACGCAAAGTAATCGACCTGGGGAATATTCATGCATATAATTCTTATGTCCGGAATCCGGAAATTCAGCGTGTTGACTATGAAATCCATAGACAATCTCAGTTGGTAGATTCGCTTATCAAACAATTGGATAAAATGAATGATTCGACCCGCATGGATTACCTGGTGCGCAAAACGCAAGAAAATTATAACAGATTGTCACGGGATGAATTGCAAAATTTGACGCAAAAGGTCGCAAATTTTTCAAAACCCGATTTGACTTTGGAAATGTGTGATATTGTGGACAGCGCAAAGGCCGGAAACTTGCTTTCAAAAGAACAAGTGGCTACTTTTGTCGATAACATGCCCTGTTTTTTCAGTTCAACGTCGTCAAGAAGTCAAATTAGCCGGCAAGATATACCGAACCTTTTGCTAGAGTTATATGAAATAAGCACCAATCCCCTGATTATCAGTGCTTATGCCGTTGCGGAAAAATTGTGGGAAAAGACACAAGATGAAGAAGCCGTCTTAGAATACAAGAAAAGAAACGGATATGATACGGATGAACTGTTCGGCATAAGTTATCCGGATTTCGACATACCGGAAAACCGGTTGATCCGCAACAAATTTGACAGTACTTTTAATGCCTCATTACAGGCATTTGAAAAACACCAGTCAATGAAAAACAGGCGCGTTGTATTATCAGAGAATATTATTCGGCAAGAAATGGAAAAAGCAGATGCCTTGTATGCCACGCGACTTTCTGAACTGAACAGACGGATCGATCGTTGCCAGAATAAGAGAAGGATAATAAAATAAGGGGGGAATGAAACCATGGTTGAATGCAGCTTTCGTATAAAAGACAACGTGGATTTCGCGCGTGTCGTGCGCGATGCAGAGAATCTTTTCGCCAAAAACTATTCCGTAACTTTGGATTTAAATAATACCGCCGGGCTGAAATCATCCGATGTTGAAACACTTTTACAAAACAAAAATTTTAAAATCATAGTGCGCGGCGGCCTTGATACCGATAAACAGCTGAAATATGCGACCAAAAAAAAATACGGTCGGCGCGTTACTTTCGAACCAACGCAACTGATCGACATAATACGCGCCATGGAAGGCCTGGGGGCGGGAATAAATCCCCGCTGGTCGGATTTGGCGAAAGCATTGTACATCTATAAAAAATTGATGATGCACATCAAATACAAAAAAATTGATTCCGTCATCGACAGCGGCCTTTTCGCATTGATAAACCGCGCCGCCGTTTGTGCAGGATATGCCTTGATTTATAAAGAAATGTGCGATCGTGCCGGAATCAAATGCGAATATGTACGCGGCAACGCGGGGGGGAATAACCACGCATGGAACGTGCTGACCATTAACGGAAAGAGTTATCCGGTGGATTTGACATGGGATTCAATAGACTTTCACAAGAATCCCGGCGCAGCGGCGTATTCGGTACAGTATTTCGGGACAAGTCGGATCAGTGCGTATTCGCATAAGCCCGACGAAGGGGAATATCAGTATACAGAAGATGTATTTCAGCACGGTCAATTGGAAGCGGCTGAAAAAGAAATCGGCGATGTGAAAGTGTCTAAGAAATTTGATCTGACAAAACTTAACAAAATGCTGGCCGAAAAGGCGACAATTCAAAATACAAACAAGGGTAAATACTATGTTCCGCGCGATCCGAAAGATCTGGAATTGATCGTTTCTATTCTGAAAGACATAGGCATTATGACACAAAGACACGACAGCAAGCTGTTCGGTCAGACCGTACTTATAGATTCGCGATAAAGTATAATTCAAATTTTCAAATAAGCTTTGATCTGGGGTATTTTAATTCGCCGTGTTTTTTATTCATGGTTGCACCGCAAATACCATTTTTAACACTTGCATTCCGGCAGATGTCATGTATAATATGCCACAGAAGCGGCGTAGCGAGCCAAAGGCGAACGATAGCAAGTTTGCGAAAATTCCCCTTAAAATCGTCTAAATGGAGCGTTGGCAGAGTGGTAATGCAGCAGATTGCTAATCTGTGAGGGCGAATAGCCCTCCATAGGTTCGAGTCCTATACGCTCCGCCACAAATTTTCGTTAATGAAACGGCGCCTTTGAGCGCCGTTGAATTTAAGAAAATTTAGTGCCCACCGAAGCCCCAAAGGGGCGAAGGTCGGGCTGTTTCCGCGAATTCTAAAACAAATAAACTGCGGAATTTTTATCGCGATGACTATATATACCCGCGAAAACACCACAACAGTTCAATTTATTCACCCAATCTATATAATGGGCTAAAACTGAGAGTCAATAGCAATGAAATACAAATTCACAGAAGCAGAAGCATTTAAATTCGGATGGAACGGGCTGGACGGTTTGGCTTATAGTTCAAAAGACGATTTCGACTTTGCCAGTACTGCGGTCTTTAATGTGACGAAAAGTCATGGAAAATGCAAGTCTACGTTATGTAATCGCGTGTATTATGTGATAGAAGGACAAGGAAAGTTCATTATTGCGGGAAAAGACATAGAAGTAAGCGCAAGCGATGTCGTAATAGTTCCAAAGAATACCGAATATGACTATGTCGGAAAAATGAAATTGTTCCTTGTTCATACGCCCGCGTATGATGCAAGTTGTGAAGTTGGGTAAAGGAAAGGTATAATTCTTATATGGCAATGTTTGCAACAGAATACTGCCCCGCCACTAACTTTATGTTGTGAAACCCCGAAAAATCCTGGGTTTTTATTTTTGGCTATGCTGCCACTGCGTACCACCAAATTCTAAGAAATCACTGCTATATATATTTTTAAGTACCAACAGTCTTTAAAGTCAGCATTTTTTCTGGAACATTTGTGATAATTCCCGTAATATTTTTCTGGATCAGGCATGTAGCGGACGCGACATCATCAACGGTCCAAACAAATACAGGTCTTTTTTTGAACAACCCTATACTTGATAAATCGCCCTTGTTCTGCAAACCCGCACAATATGACAGCATAAAATCAGGATTGTGAATAAACCTTCCCTGCCCACGTTTAAGATACCAGGGTACTTCTGGACTGTAACCATAAAGCAAACCTGTCGGAATCACCAGATTCAACTTTCTTGCTTTTGACCTGAATGCATTTAAGGCAAGCGGATTAAATGAAGAAACAATAACATTATTTACCGAATGCTTTTTTGAATATTCACATAAAAAGTTTGCAATCGCAGTGGATAATTTTCTGAATGGCTTCTTTCTGTCTGCCTTTATTTCTATATTCAACAAAATATCTGAACCTATTAAATCCATTACTTCTTCAAGAGTTGGTATTTTTTCACCGGAATATTTATCTGAAAACCAAATACCAAAATCATATTTCCTTAATTCGGCTAAGGTTAAGTCTTCTACATTCAATCTGGATTTCAAAGGTTTCCCATCCGGCATTCTTGCGGTACGATTCAATTCGTAATCATGAATGACGACAATATCCCCAGATGCAGACAAATGCACATCTATTTCAATTCCATCCACCCCCATACGCTTTGCCAATTTGAAAGCTGCCAATGTGTTTTCCGGCGCATCCGCAGACGCACCACGATGAGCAATGATGATTGGAACTTTTGATTTTATAATTTTAAAGACAGACATTTTATTTTTCATATTACTATCTGATTTTATAATCATAATTTGGGGTCATTGTTTATTTACCCCAAACTCTTTCAAGAATAGTTTATAAATTTCATCCTGTCTATGATTATATTACTATACTATCCGGTTATCAACCCATCTACACGAACGATTTTCACGCTTTTTAATGCGTTTGATGGTAATGCTGAAAATTGGCACATCCCACAGGATTCGAACCTGTAACCGGCAGATTTAGAAAGCACATGGACGAAATCAATGTTTCCACGGATTTCCACCCACTTGCACTGTTTTTATTTTCACAGATTTTCATCCTGTGTCGCGTATATGTAGCATTTTGCCCAGACCAACCGGGAACCCGCCACTTTTATGTGGCATTTTTATCGCTACTTACAGGCATAAAAATACTTTTTACATGGTAAAAACGATGTTCTAAATTATTTTTACAGGGTAAATTGCTATTTTCTTGCATTTTTTACAGGATAATGGCATGATACAGCCACAAACCCAAAAAATGAGATCAAAATGAAAAGACTTGCATTAACATCCCTTGAAAAATGGAAAAATACTGCTGGCCACAAGCCCCTGGTCATCCACGGCGCACGTCAGGTTGGCAAAACCTGGCTGATGAAAGAATTCGGCCGCACAAACTACAAAAACATCGCCTATATCGGATTTGAGAAAAACCCAAGAATGCAGGAACTGTTTAGCGACGACCTTGATCCACACAGAATTTTAACCGGACTGGAATTGGAATCTGGGCAAAGAATTATTCCAGGCAAAACACTGATCGTATTCGATGAAATCCAGGAATGCCCAAATGCGCTAACTTCGTTGAAGTATTTTAATGAAAATGTGCCTGAATACGACATTGTTGCGGCGGGCAGTCTGCTTGGCGTATATATGCACAAAGACACATCATTCCCAGTCGGTAAAGTTGACTTTATGGATTTACGACCTATGTCATTTTGCGAATTTTTGGATGCGCTGGGCGAAGAAAGACTTTGCAATCTGATCACGAATAGAGATTGGAATTTAATCAAAGTATTTAAAAATAAATTGATTTCGTATCTTAAAATGTATTTCTATGTTGGCGGCATGCCAGAAGTGGTAAAAACTTTTATCCAAGATAAAGATTTTGTTGGCGCACGCAATGTCCAAAAAAAGATCTTAAAATCGTATGAAAACGACTTTTCAAAACACATCCCAGCTGATCAAATTCAAAAGGTGAGTTTGGTATGGAATGCCATCCCAAGTCAGCTGGCGAAAGAAAATAAAAAATTCAAATATAAAGATATCAAACAAGGGTCAAGCTCTGCGACACTTGAATACGCGATGGAATGGTTATCTCGTGGCGGACTTATTTATCGTATTCCGCGCGTATCCAAACCAGCCATGCCTTTAAAGAGCTATGCAAACTCCAGTGGCGCATTCAAGTTGTTTATGGTTGATATTGGACTACTGTCTGCCCAGTCCGAAGTTGATAGTCGTGCGATCTTGGAAGGTAATGCGCTGTTTACAGAGTTCAAAGGCGCACTAACCGAACAGTTCGTATGCCAAGAGCTGAAAGTACATGATGATGTTTATATGGCATATTGGGCAAACGAAGGTTCTGGACAAGCAGAGATCGATTTTATCCTGCAAATTGGTATGAATATTGTTCCAGTAGAGACAAAAGCCACAACAGATTTGCGTGCAAAAAGTCTTTCGGTTTACCGTAATAAATTCAAACCAAAAATCGAAGTTCGAACATCCCAGGCTGACTATAAAAAAACAGGTAATCTGTTCGATATTCCGCTATATACATTGAGCAATCTAAAAGAAATTATCGAAGATAATAAGGGGTAATACAGTTATGACTAAATTTAACAAACTGACCGAAGAAGATACAAAACGGATAGAGATCACGCCTGCGATCACAAGTCGCGGGTGGGATAATATAAGCGGATAAATATGAAAATAGTAGACTCAAAACAAGAATTTATAGATTCAACAACATCTTTTTATAACCATATTATAAAAAATAGCATGGTCGCATTCTCTAAGCATCCAGATAAAAACATTTTGTTGTCAAAATTATATGATAATATTAGCTGGAATACATATCAGCCTAGTCTTCCAAGAGAATATATTGTTTACAATAAAGGCAGATGTGTAGCCCGCATTGTTCCGACATTTGAATTAAATGATTATTGTGTATATTTTTATTGTTTAAATAAATTGCAAGATTTTGTATGTGACGCAAACGATAGAGTAGAAAATACATTCGGCGGATGGCGAATTGATAACCCAATTAAAAAAGTTGAAGATCTAGAACAAGAAGTATTGCTTGATTTTAGTACATACAGTCCATATGCTACGCTCAAAATCCAAGGTTGGTTGAATGAATGGAAGCAATTTTCTCAAGTTTCGCTCGGTATATCTGAAGATTACAAAGAAAAATATGGGGATTGTTTCTATGTCGCTACTTTCGATGTTGCCAATTTTTATGATGGTATTCGAATAGATATTTTAGAAAAACTATTACGTAGCAAAGTTTCAAATCTCTTTAGCGGTGAAATTGACCTGTTGTTGTATTTCTTAAAATATTGGAATAAGCCATTTGATGGATACTTCCCAAGAACTTCAGGCATACCGCAAGATGAAGTTGGAGATTGCTCAAGACAATTAGCGAATTTTTATTTGCGAGATTATGATAAAAAAATGTATCTCTTGACACAAAAAATGGATGCTACATATTTAAGATATGCCGATGATATGATGATATTTGGCAAAAGCAAAAATGATATTGAAAAAATTGTATTTGAAGCATCCAAGCTGCTACATAAGATAGGTCTTAATATAAATGTTGGCAAGGTTTGTATTATGTCCGCAGCAGAATATCATATATATGAAGGGTTTGATATTTTAACGAAAATCAACTCAGATGATAGAACGTTATTTAATGATGGCGTTAGGTTATATTTTGAGTACAAAAAACAAGAACGTAATTGTCGGTATGATAGACAACTCAAACGCATAATGACATTGCTTGCTAAAAATACGTTAAAATATCTTGACGATGATTTACATAATAAAATCATTGGGGAAATTTTATCAGAAACGATGCTTTCTGATTATCCTGTTTATCAGTTTAACAATCTTCATAAGCTGATTCAGGAAAAAGGACAAGAAAAACAATTCTTTGCTGTATTAGATAAAATGATTATATCAGTAAATCACAATTCGTTTCATTACTCTTTGTTAAGATTTTACAAATCTATAAAAAGAAAAGATTTCGACTATGAAAATCTTCAAAATGAAATAGATAAAAGAAAATTACGTTTGGGGTTTTTATAGATTTTCATATCAAATAAAACAAATTGAAATCCGCAAAAAAGTGGTGTAGAATGGTGGCTATCTGTATATGATCCCGTAGCTCAGCTGGATAGAGCAACTGCCTTCTAAGCAGTAGGTCAAAGGTTCGAATCCTTTCGGGATCGCCATTATTTTAAGGAGTTTTTTATGGCAAAAGGTTCAATTGGTACATATTCTCATAATGTTTTAACTGTGAACGTAAACCAAAGCAAAAACATTGTTGATACTGCATGGAAAGTAAATAAAGATGTCGATTTTTCGAAAGTCGAACTTGTTTTAGGAGAACACGAAGGCATAATTATTTATGTTTATAAGCCAGAAAAATGGTTTAAAGAAATAAATGCGGATAAAACAGAAAAACCGCAACCACGATACAGATTCGAAGGTAAAATGGTATCCCATGAATATCCCGATTATTTAGGTAAAAAAATTACAAAGAAACAAGGCGAGCAATGGCCCGCAAGATTCCGTAAAAAAGGCGATAGCTTTTAAACAACACCACCTTTGGGTGGTTTTTCTGTATGTATTTTCTGTTATTTTGATAGGGGTTTGTTTCTATGATACCGCCATAATACCAATGCTTACAAGTGGATAATTGGGGCATGCCCGATAATTTATTTGCTTTTCCATTCAAAGTATTGTATAATGGCCAATGAAACAGACTTTGAACGCCGTGCGCCAGGCCTTGACTATTCGATTTCTGTACTTTCCAATAAAATAAATTAACAATTGGTGTTTATGCTGTCCATATTTTTATGGCGGTAATGACGCATATATTCATAAAACAACAGGGTGATGAAATGTCGGAACTGAATAAATCTTGCGATCGCCAAACGGTGGAAAAATTTTTGAAATCCAGGTTCGCGCCCATCACACCGGAATTTATCGGCGAAGGATGGTTCAGTATCGCGTTTCGTATCGGCAGTTACATAGTTCGGTTTCCAAAGGATGGCGGGACACAATATATACACGAAGCGGCTGTATGCCGATTTATTGCGCCATCCTTGTCGGTACCTGTGCCGGAAATTCAAAACGTCAGCGATGAAATGCAATATGCAATCCATCGCGAATTAAAAGGACGGCTGTGGGACGGCAAAACTCTGTTATCAATGTCCGTTACGGGGCGTGCAAATCTTGCCAAAGATTGTGCAAAATTTTTATCGGAATTGCATGCGATTGACCGTGATGCCGCATCCAGGGAGGTACCCGACCTGCGGTATATAACCGACAGTGGAAAAGATCCTGAAAAATGCGCGGCTGCATTTCATGGATTTTTATCCCCGACACAAATTGAATCGCTGATTTCGAAATATGTCGCTGCAAACGTTGCAAAGCACGACGAATTGGTCATTTCGCATCGCGACTTTGAAGGATGCAATTCTGTACTGGACGAACAAGGCCGGCTGGCCGGTGTATTTGACTGGGGAAATTGTGGCCTTGTTGAGCCAGCATATGATCTTTCGCGAATCTGTATATATGATGATACGCCAGATTTCACAATGAATATTATTGCTGAATACAACAGGCTAAGTGGCAGAAATATCAGCGAAACGAAAGTTATGAAACAGCGTATGATATCATACATAGCGTCATCGTGCGGACTGGCGGAAGAGCCATGTTCGGACACTGCTCGTGACAAACTTATGACCAGAAATATATCTTTTATAAGAACATTTTTACAACAATATATGGAATAACAGACATGTCATTATTGTCGATTGAAAACGCTTTTTTTGCATATAATGATGTACCAATTTTGGACAGGGTGTCTTTTAATATCAATCCGGGCGACAAAATCGGGCTGGTCGGAAATAATGGCTGTGGAAAATCGACACTGGTAAAATGCCTTGTTGGGGAACTTGAACTGGACAACGGTACAATCACCCGCAGTCGTAAAGTTTCAAAAATTGGATACATTGAACAAGACATTCCAAAAAACTTGGAAAACGAAACCTTATATAATGTCGTTTTGACCGCATTGCCTGTGGAAGAACGCGGCTATAACAGCTGGAAAATCGATGCCGCATTGGATGCCATCGGCGCACCGACCGAATTATGGACACGTAAAATATCGGAATTGTCTGGCGGATGGCGACGGCTTGCACTTATTGTGCGGACGAATATTGCCGCCCCCGATTTGCTGATACTGGACGAACCAACAAACTATTTGGATCTGGAAAAAATCCTGCATTTAGAAAATTGGTTCCGGGATAGCGTTACCTGTCCGTATTTGTTAATCAGTCACGACCGCCAATTTTTGGACAATGTAACCAAACGAACAATTACATTGCGAAATGGTAAGATTGTCGACCATAATATTCCTTATTCCAAATCGCGCGAAATGATTATAAAGCAAGATATTATGGACGCAAAAAAACACCAAAAAGAACAAGAAGAAATAAATCGACTGGAACGTGCAGCAAAGCGAATGCTTATATGGGATAAATTCACCACCCGTCATAAACCCTTGCTGACCCGTGTGAACAGGATAAAGGACAATCTGACCGATGTTCATAAAGAAATCCGCCGAGATATAAACCTGTCTGGTGAAAAAATCCGACCAAATATAGTCCTGAACATAAAGGATTTTACTGTTAAAACCCCTGACGGAAAGCCACTGTTCCATATCGGCGATTTATCTGTTGCTAAGGGCGATCGGATTGCAATCCTTGGGCCGAATGGATGTGGCAAAACTCAATTTTTGCGAAAACTGAACTTGTCCGATTTACCCGCAAATATTCGCTTCAATCCACAGGTTGGCATCGGGTATTTTGATCAGAATATGGATACGCTGGATAAAGACAAAACTATTGCCGAACATCTATCAAACTCCACGAACATTGGCGACGCTGCTATCTTAATCGAACTTATAAAGGCCGGATTCCCATATAAGCAACATGGAAAAAAGATAGGTCAATTAAGTTTTGGCGAACGCGCAAGATTCTTTTTTCTGTTACTTCATTCTTTACGACGAAACTTTTTCATTCTGGACGAACCGACTAATCACCTGGACATAAACGGCCAGGAAAAGTTGGAAGACGAATTACTGGAAAATGAGAATACCTGTATACTGGTATCACATGACCGGCATTTTGTGAACGGTGTCGCCAACCGTTTTTTGATGATAGATCGTGGCCGTCTGCGTGAATTATCATCACCGGAAGAGTTTTATAAAACATTGGGTTATGACACGAAAATCCCGGTGTAAACAGGGTGTAAAAAAATCGCACACGTCGCACTACAATTCAAAAAACTAAAAAAGATAGCGACATTCTTGATTTTCTTAGAATTTGTACTACAATAAGTGGGATTTCAAATCAATGAAATCTTTGTCCAACATTTTTACCAAAGGAGTTGCCGATATGACATATACAAGTACATCTATAAAATAGTGTTCTGAACCTGTCATGTGGCGAATCCGTCCTGTCTGGTTCAGGACAACTCAAAAACTGAACCACAGGAAATTATATGGAAAAATATAAACTCTCAAAATGGGAACGCGGGCATCTTAATAAGCGCGCGCTCCATAACAAAGAATTGCGCAGGTTGCGACTGGCTGCACTCCAGACCGAGTCCGAGCAGTTCGACAATATCGCGGGTGCAATTCGTGGGGTTATGGTAACAGGCTTTGTGAATAACACAGGTATGGCAAAATTATCGGACGGCGGCATTGTTGAAACAACCATATCAAACGTTGCGCCGACCGTACCGGTCATTGGCGATAATGTTTTGCTGGATGAATCCGGCAAAATATTGGCGGTTGAACCGCGCCGTTCAAAAATCGTGCGTCTGCGCGGAGATGTTTCGCGCCGTATGTCGCGCCGCGAACACGTAATCGCGGCAAATATCGATACGGCGATAATTGTCGCAACGGCTGCACAACCCACATTTTCACCCGAATTTGTGGATCGGTATTTGATTGTATCGCAATACGGAAACGTGACACCGATAGTCATACTGAATAAATGTGATCTGACATCTGAACGCCACCCGATACTGGACTGGTATCGCACGGCCAACATCAATGTCATAGAAGTTTCTGCACTGACCGGCATCGGAATCCCAGAATTGCGGGCAGCCATCGCTGGCAAAATGGTGGTGTTTGTCGGAAAATCCGGTGCAGGAAAATCGTCTTTGATAAATTGTCTGTATCCGAACGCCGATATTAAAACACAACCGATAAATACAAAGCAGAATCAGGGTCGGCACACGACCACTGCGAGTGCGATGTATGACCTGGATGATGGCACACGAATGATTGATACACCTGGCATTCGGTTGATGGAGCTTTCTGGAATATCAAAAGACGAATTGAAATTTTATTTCAGCGAATTCGATGAATATTTTCCGGAATGCAAATATACCGATTGCAGTCACAGTCATGAAGACGGTTGCGGGGTCAAAGCGGCCGTGTTTGCAGCCAAAATCCCCGCCGACCGATATGACAGCTATCTACGAATGCTGCGCGGAATGTAACAAAAAACGGCTTTCAGAGAATATCTGAAAGCCGTGATGGCTATGGGCGGAATAGAAAGCAGTGTGATTCTTATAAAAATCCCGTGCCTAATAAAATAGAGCCATTCTTCGCAAAGGCTACGAATGGCACTAAAAAATCTTAAACGTCCGCATTTCTGCGGACGCTAACGATTTTTTGTGGTGGCTGCGACGGGATTTGAACCAGTGACACACGGATTTTCAGCATTATGCGCTATTTTTTAGATAACGCGGATTTCCGCCGATTGCAGGGGTTTTTTTACCCCGCCATAAAATCTCGTGTGTCCGTGGTGTAAAATCACGCATAAACTAAAACAGGTTTCGCTTGTATCGCAATCCTATTTTTTCCAAACCATTTTTTATTTCTGACCAGCCGATATTCCAATCGAGCTGAAAACAAAAAACGATTTCCCCGACCACTTCTTGCGATGAATATAACACGCAGGTTTTCTTTTTTCAAGGCAATTTTTCTTAACACTTTTTCCCCGCGTTTCCCGCCATAGAAATCCACCGCCAATTTTGTGAAATTACGCTAGCGATTTTTTGATTTTTATTTTTTAGATTTTGGTCGTTCAACCAACAACAAAGGAAACCTGTGTAAAACGGACTTAAATAGACACATCATGGCTTATTGCTGTTCTAGACACGGGGGAATTTTAGTCCCATGTTCCACCAATATTCGCATAAAAAACGCCGTAAAATACGGCGTTCAAAAACACAACCGGATGAGTTTATACATGCCAGTTTTGTGTTTTTGGGACGTTTGTATTCCCTGACGAACTTACGGACGTTTGCCACTTGGGGTAATCATCGCATTTTGTACGATTATTCTCCCAGTGCAATGGGTTCAAGTTGGCCAAGTCGTCTGTTCCGCCTTTGGATACTGGCTTACGATGATCTACTTCCCACGCATAATTTGTGGTTTTTCCGTAGTCATCATATTTAATCCAAGCACCTGCATAATCTTTACGCCAGACTTTTGGATCAACGTTGGGAACAATTATCGCTTTTTTCCAGACATCATCCGGATTAAAAGCAACTTCGTTTTTAAGT
This sequence comes from Alphaproteobacteria bacterium, assembly GCA_009777955.1. Classification (GTDB taxonomy): domain Bacteria; phylum Pseudomonadota; class Alphaproteobacteria; order Rs-D84; family Rs-D84; genus WRKW01. The sequence continues at coordinate 206,818 of WRKW01000002.1, forward strand.
GACATTTCAGTCCCTTTTGGTTATGTCAAATCGACCTGGCAACAAACAATTTGACAATTGGTTAGGGACTTTGCTATAATAGGTACGTCGAAGATGCCTATTATCAGGTATCCCATAAAATCCGCTGCACTCGCAGTGGATTTTATTTTCTAGAGAGAATCCGACCTTGTGCCACCTCTCTCTCGTGCAGTTGATAGTTTTATAATTACCATCCCATCACTGACATCAAACTCATAAAAACTAGTTTTTTCCGGTAAAATCGAATAATACTCAAAAAATGACTTTGCGGAAAAATCCAACCCTTTTTCTCTATATCTTACATTCGTAACCCCATTTCCGTCATCTTCCTCCAGAAAATGGATTCCGATTTCTTGAGAGTCCTTATTATAAAATACAGCGGCGAATTTTTGCCTGTCTTTGTTCAGGCCGAGTTTTTCACGTGCGCCCTCATTGAAACTGACATTTCCTATGTTTGATATGGATACTCTCGCCTTAAATATCCCCCCAAACTTATTAAATCTCTCAAAAGCCATCGTTTTCTCCTTTTGTTAGGTCCATCGATTTGCTTTATTTACATTTTACATAAAATTATACGACTTGTCAAGGAAAATTTAACGACTCCTGTAACTGCAAGTCGCGTTCACATCTGTCAGTTATAGCTTTACAAACAAAACCCCATAAGGTCGTTCTTATGGGCAAATTATCAGAAAAGACAAATGCGCATAAAATTAATAAACTCCTACTTGCGTTTATTTATGTTTTACAAAAGGTTCATTTCCATTTTATAGTAAAATTCTATATCGTTTATAAGGATATTGGTGTCGGATTCATTCATATCAGCTAACCAATCTTTCAATTCGTTTATGGTTATTATTTCTTCGATCGCTTGAATTATTCTATCTTTTATAACTTTCATTCCGCCATGCTTGGCATTTATAAAATCTGCAATTTCTTTGTTTATAACTTTGGCTGGCTTGTTTGTTTTTACAACAAATGTTATAGGAAAGTGCAAAACCTTATCTATATCCAAAAGATATTTGCTGTAATTATCAACCTCTGTTACTTGAAAAAAACGACCAAGTGGACGCATGACGAAGTCGATACCACCATCGTTCGCATTTGTGCGACCTGTTTTATATAGAGTTAAATAATGCTCTTCCAGATCCTTTTTAGTATATCCAAAATAGACTTTGGTGTTTTTGTAATGATTTTTCAGAACTGCAAAAGCAATTATTTCAAATATACGGGCTTCTGCGTCGTCTTTCAGGAAACTTTCTAATTTTCGCTTTTTATCTGCGATACTAGAAATCCCACGTAATTCTTCTAAATCTGCCACAAGAGCATTATCTTTGGCTTTCAATAGATCTATATATTTTTCAATAATTTCCAAAATTGCTTTAGATATGTCAATTTTGCCAACATACAAATATTTAATGTTCAGCAAGTATTTGCCATTTTCAATAATTATCGGTGGGGTTTGATCGTTCGTTTTATTCGCAAACTCGAAATTGACACGATTATTCAATCCATGGTTTTGTAATTTTTCTCCCCCATACTGACTTCTGCAAAATTCAAATAAAGTCATATATGGAAATCCTGCGAACTTTTTATATTCTTCGCGTTTATTATAAAATTTTTGGGCATAAAAGTGTGCCAGAGAGTATATAGCATATATATTAGCCAAACTCTTGCGAGTTTTAGTGTTCCCGCTAATCGCTCCCATTTTAGAATCTAGATATTGTATCATCGGGCTGCTGTCATAAATCGCTTCAAAATCTTTTTTGAAATTACTTTGTAAAATTTGTTTGATAAAATCTTTCATGCAGCTATCCTAAATAAGTTGTGTTCGTTGCTGTGTTTAGACCGGTTTGTTGTTTTTCGTTCTTTTATTTTGGTTAATGATTTGCCATTGTATTCTTGACGCAATCCAGTTCGGCGCAATCCAATTTCATAAAACTCTGGATTTAAGTCAATACCAACCGTTTTTCTACCAAGTTTAAGCGCAACCGCAGATGTTGTAAAACTTCCAGAAAATGGATCAAGGATCACATCGCCTTTATTACTGGACGCTTTGATTATGCGTTCTAGTAATAATTCTGGTTTCTGCGTTGGATGATTTTCATATTCATCCATACGAAATCTTACTCGTGAGAAATCCCATACATTACCAGGCACCTTCTGATTGTTATATGGTTGTGGCGGATCTTTTCTATAATCTATCAATCCGCGAACCGCACCAGTTTTCGCTTCTACCAATATATCTTCGTAGTTGAATGTATAATCGGAATTCTTAGATTTATTTATCATTAAAATCGGTTCATATAGAGACCCATACATTTTTTTGGATTGCACGCCGGAACTATCATACGACCAAATTATACGCGACAGGACATTATATTTTTTCGACGCATGTACATCTAGAAATGACATGAATTGGGTGGCGGTCATAAAATACATTGTCCCATCATCTTTTAAGACACGCATACACTCGTCGATCCATTGTTCGCACCACTTCAAATATGATTCTGTTGAATCCCACTTATCCATATTATTTCCAAAATCCTTGCCTATATTGTATGGCGGATCAGCAAAAATAAGATTTATTGATTTAGATTTTATAGATTTCAATACATTGATAGAGTCACCAAGAGCAACCAAACAATCACGATTCGCTTCATGCGATTTGCAAGCATCAAAATTATTAAATAGCTCTAGCATTTTTCCTTCCCTGCAAACCATAGTTTATTGATTTACAGATAAAAATGCAATAGAGAAATTATTTTACATATGTTATACATATAGAAATTTTTACAAAAAATCGGCTCTCGGAGAAACCTCTGAAAGCCATGGATTTACTGGTGGCTTGAACTGGATTTGAACCAGTGACACACGGATTTTCAGTCCGATGCTCTACCAGCTGAGCTATCAAGCCAAAACTTTTTCACCCGATTTTTTACGCGGTTTTCCGTGTAAAATCCGGTGTATCAAATGTGTAAAACGAATATTGGTGTAAATCGCTTTTTATCACATTTTATCTGTTTTTATCCTCTTTTTAGCGCACAAACCTGCGGCGTTTATATCTCTACCTATAAATGTTAAGCTTTTCAGTCCGATGCTCTACCAACTGAGCTACGCAGCCATAAGTGCCAATCAATATATAACAACATTACCGGAAAATCAAGCTAAAAAAATTTGACTTTTGTGGAATAATCATTTATAATGCGTTTATTCCAGTTTGTCGCTTTATATCAGCGGCCAAAATTTTTCAGATTTTTCCCGAACAGCCGGCCGCAGCAAAGCGGTTCCAAAGAGAAAATAGGTCTTGTCAAAAACAGGAGGCTGATATGGCAAAAATTTCCACCGGAATTGATTTCGGAACAACTAATTCCACGGCCGCGATCACCGATATTGATGGTGTGCGGCTGGTGCCACTGGAAGCGACACATACAACAATACCAACAGCCTTGTATTTTCCGGGTGATAGTCACAAAGTATATTTTGGGCGCGATGCTGTCGCACAGTATATAGATGGAAATTCCGACGGACGCTTGATGCGCAGCATAAAACGTATTCTTGGTTCTCCATTAATGAATACGACCGGAACAAAAGTCGGTGGACAGCTTTTGGCATTCGAGGAAATCATAAAGACATTTATCCGGTATTTGAAAGAAAAAATAGATTCAGCCGCAGGTATGGGCATAGAAAATGTAGTTTTGGGTCGCCCCGTACATTTCCGTGACAATGATCCGGATGGCGACCATGCAGCCGAATCCCAATTACGCCATATCGCAATTGCGGCCGGATTTAAAAACATAGAATTTCAATTTGAACCCATAGCCGCGGCATTTGCACATGAACGCTTGCTCTCTGCCGAAAAACTTGCCTGTGTTCTTGATATCGGCGGCGGAACCAGCGATTTTACGGTTATCCGTCTTTCCCCCCTGCTTTGTAATCGTATGGACAGGTCTGCCGATGTCTTGGCCAGTACTGGTGTCCGGGTTGGCGGTAATGATTTCGACAAAAATCTTTCATTGAAATCATTCATGCCAGAATTCGGAATGGGAACAAAATTGACCGGCAGTGGAAAAATACTCCCCATGCCATCGGCACCATATTTCACGCTTTCCACTTGGAATGAAATAAATGATTTATACGAATGGAAATCAATCAAACAAATTGAAAAATGGCTTTTTCAATCAAAATCCCCCGAAAAATTGGAACGACTATTTGAAATCGCTCGGCAACGGCTTGGACATAAAAATCTTGGCATAGTAGAAGATACCAAAATAAGATTATCTGATACTGCCAAAGTTGAAATAATTATGGACTTTTTGTCGGACAATCCTGTTATTACAGCAACACGTAAAAATTTTGATGCGGCAATCAGCGACAGTATTATGCGAATAAAAAAATCCATAGACATATGCTTGCGACAGGCCTTTGTCACATCGGGCGAAATAGACCTGGTCATCCTTACCGGCGGATCCACCGAAATCCCACGTATAAATGAATTGGCACGGGCACAATTTCCCAATGCGGAATTATCCGTATCAGATAAATTTTCAAGTGTCGGCATGGGCTTGGCTTATGACAGTGCAAGAAAATTCTGAACCTGGGATTCGTGATAATGTCGGATTTTGGATCTGAAACCTGGATATCATAAACCCTTAATCAAAATTCAACAATCCACTTGCCCTTGCCGGTGTTTTTTTGTTAGTGTATTTAATATACACAAAAAAAGGTCATCCAATGCTTACCAATAAAAACAGATTCCTTACCCTTGTATTGATATTCCTTACCGGATACGTTGGACTGGCACTGCAACTGATGGTTTTGCGACAAGTATCACACTTTGTGGGCAGTACCACAGCAATCACCAGCATAGTGATCGGAATATATTTGGGTGCGATGACAGTTGGGTATTTCATAGGAACGAAAAAACTGAATATAAATATCAATAAAACCGTCAGTTTCAGCTTTCTTGCAATCGCTGTTCTGACCATTCTGGCATGCAGTTTTCCGCTATTATCATACTATTGGGGGCTGATGACTGTGGATAAAATACATTCTCCGATTATACAAACCTTTATTTACTCTTTGCTGTTCATGTCTGTTGCACCGCTTTTATCCGGTTTTAATACCGCCGCCCTGTCACATAATATGCACGAATCTGAACGTAATAATACTGGCATCATCCTTGGCGTTGGAACTATTGGTTCTGTATTGGGATCACTGGTCACAACTTTAATCTTTATGGCGTTACTCGGCGTAAATTACACTATCCTTCTTACGGTCGCACTGGCGGGAATCGGTGCCTATATAGCGCATCGAAAACGTTGGATTCTTGCGACAGGCATTGCAATTCTGGCCATTGCATGGATGTTCAACAATGATGGAATTCTATACAAAAGATACAGAATAGTATCCAATAACGATGTAAATACCGTCGCAGTCATAGAAAGTTTAGAGGGGCGGTATCTTTTGATAGAATCCGCACTTCATTCTTATATATCCGACGACGGCAAAAGAGCCGCAGATTACATAGATTACATAAATAATCATTTCGTATATAGTATCCGTGGCGGCACACCAAAAGAAATCCTTGTGCTGGGTGCGGGCGGATTTACACTTGGTAACTTGGACGATCACAATAATTACACTTTTGTCGATATAGACAGGGCATTGAAAAACATCTCTGAAAAGCATTTCCTGAAAAACAAACTATCCGACAATAAACGTTTTCTTGTACAAGATGCCGGTCAGTTTTTACGAACCGACGGTATCGATTATGACCTGATAGTTATGGATGTATTTTCGCGTTGGACAATTCCGGAATCCGCTATTACGTTGGAATTTATGGAGAATATGAAAAAACGCTTGCGTCCGGGCGGAATTATAGTAATCAACACCATTGCCAATCCAATGTTTGGTGACGAATTCAGCAAAAAGCTGGATAATACCATGCGAATGGCTTTTCCACACAATCTCTCACGGCAAATAGTGGGTCCATACGATGGATGGCCACCGGATAATTATGCGAATATTTTATACATATGGAACAATGTCCCAAATTCCGGCAAAATATATAATGCTAATAAGAATTTCACGGTGTATGATAAGTGAATTAAAGTCGCGCGTTTCCGCGCGACACAATAACTTTAATCTCTGATAAACCCACCACTTTGCATTTTCCAAAGCCTGGCATATATGCCTTTCTTTTTAAGCAATGCAGAATGTGATCCATTTTCTACCACCCTGCCCCTGTCCAACACCACAATACGATCCATGTTGCGTAATGTCGAAAGACGATGAGCAATGGCAATGGTCGTACGACCTTTGGATAATTCTTCAAAAGACTTTTGTATAGTGGCCTCTGTTTCGCTATCCAATGCTGCTGTTGCCTCGTCCAATATAAGTATGGGGGCATTCCTTAAAAATGCACGTGCGATCGCTATGCGCTGACGTTGACCACCGGAAAGTTTTATTCCGCGATCACCCACCAAGCTGTCATATTTTTTTGGTGCTTCCATTATAAATCCATCCGCGGAAGCACGCTTTGCCGCACGGCGAATTTCCGCATCCGTCGCACCCGGTCGGCCATAACCGATATTCTCTTTCAAAGTACGGTTGAACATTGTCGGCTCTTGCGGAATGAATGCGATATTTTCGCGCAGACTGTTCTGTGTCACAGTACTGATGTCTTGGTCATCGATTAAAATCGCCCCTTTGACAGGATCATAAAACCGCATCAAAAGATTTACCAACGTGGTCTTTCCTGCCCCACTGGTTCCAACCAGGCCGACTTTTTCGCCCGGCCGGATAATCAGCGAGAGATTATCCAGAACCTGCCTGCGGCTATATTTGAAAGACACACCTTTAATTTCGATTTTTCCGGTTTGTACGCATAATGCGGCCGCACCAGGAATATCTTGAATTTCGATGGGTTTTACAAGTTCTTCATAAGACTTTTGCGCCGAACTTATCACGTCAACCATATCTGGAATCTGGTTTACTATGTTGCTTATCGCGCTTGATACTGAAAAATATATCGACATAGTAAATACCACATCCGATATTTTCATCTCTCCAGACACGTAAAGTGTCGCGCACAAAAGCATGGTCAATCCAAATGCCATGTCCCACACGAACATTGGCACAGTCCAAAAAATCCGTTGAAAGAAACTGGCATGGATGCGATCGCGGATATTTTTTGCACGCGGCGGTTCCAGATGCTGTTTTTCCTGTCTTGTCCCCGCAAACAATTTTACAATAGAATAATTGGATATGCTGTCTATAATCTTTCCGGATAAATGCGAAGAAGAATCCGATGCTGTTTTTGATGCTCGGTTCATCGGCTTCATCATGATCAGGCTGAACACCAGACGAAACGCGAACACCCCGCCCAACAACATCGCGACCGAAGAATTCATTCCGATAACAAGCCCGGAATTTATAATGATTATACATACCGCCGCGAACATGTGCACAAAGTTTCTTATGGTCATGAATCCGCCGGCAACATAGTCAATTTGTCTGTTAATTTTTCCAACCAACCGGTTTGTCCAGAATGCCATTGACTGATGATGAACATAATCATTCAGTATTTCGGAAACTTGGTTCTGGACTTTCGGCCGCCATCTAGAACTTATAAGTCCATCAAAGGTATCAATCACGTCTATCAACAACCAAACCACAGTAATAAGTATTATCGTTGGCAGGGCAAAATCTATGAACGTTATTCCATCTGGCACAGTTTGTTCAAACAATGATACAAACTTTTTTTGGAATACCGGCCACAAAACACCGTTCGATATTATAACAAATGCGAACATAAACGCCCAGATGAAAACGGTAAACAAATGCCCACGCGCGCCATAGCGCACGTAAAAGCCCAAAAGGGTTTTTGGAAAATTAAAGTTTTTGTCTGTCAAAGTGATACCTTTGTATGATTTCCGATGTAAAATACATGAAAAACCAGGCGGTATGCTACGTTATTTTTACAAGAAGTCAAGCAACGTGAATTAAAAAACTTAACTGCAAGAACACTTTTGTTGGCAATAACCAATATAGCATTCATAACCAGTGAAATTAATTCTGGCGGAATTCCCATTAAAAACCACAAAGTTACCACACAGTTTTCCAAAAAATTTCTTTGCAATTTTTTCTTTTGTGATATAATCCCGACACAACAAAAGGAGTAAAAAATGTCATCTATCACAGGAACACAGACAGAAAAAAATCTTTTAATCGCGTTTGCCGGTGAATCCCAGGCACGCAACCGCTATACCTTTTTTGCCAGCAAGGCGAAAAGTGAAGGTTACGAAGCCATAGGTAAAATATTTACAGAAACCGCGGAACAGGAAAAAGAGCATGCCGAAACCTTATTTAAACTGCTGACCGGCGGTGGTGAAATCGAAATTACAGCGGGCTTTCCAGCGGGCAAAATCGGAACCACATTGGAAAATCTGAAAGCGGCAGCATACGGCGAACGTCAGGAAAATACAGAAATGTACCCGGAATTTGCGCAAACGGCGGCAAAAGAAGGCTTTCCGGCAATTGCAGATATATTCAAGAACATCGGCCTTGCAGAACGTTATCATGAAGCCCGCTATCGCGCACTGATAGAAGCTTTGGAAAAAGGCACCTTGTACAAACAGGATAGAGATGTTATGTGGCGTTGTACAAATTGCGGCAACTGGCATATCGGCACAGAAGCACCAACGGTCTGTTCGGCATGTCTGCATGCACAGGGATATTTTGTCGCCGAAAGCACCCTGTCAAAATGCGACACAAACGAAGGCTTTTGCGAATACACAGGGGACTAAATCCCCAGATTCCATACAGCTATTTAAGTTCATAGCGTATTGTACATAATAGTGTCACGGCTTTGCCGCGACACTATTATTATAGGGGTTGTATTAAGCAAACAGCGAAATGCTACCAAAAAAACAAGTCATCATTCCTGTACAAGTCAATACCCGCGAATACAAATTAGTATCGTGCCATAGTGCACGATGCATGCCGCTACAAATGTGGTGCTTTTGGAATAGTCCAGAAAATAATGGGGTCATGCCTAGATTAAGATAATGGTCTTGCCCTGAACTCTTTCAAGAGTAGTTTATAAATATCGTCCTGTCTATGATTATATGTGCTCTTTACGGCATTTTGGAACTATCTTTGCATAGACTCGACCGGCCGAGTCTATGCAGCCGAACACAACAATTTCTTCGTGTGGGAGTTTCCATTTTGGGAAGTATTCTTTGGTCTTGGTAAAATAGGTTTCATCCATCTGAACAAAGTCTGCGTTTCGCATTTTTTCTTGCTCTACCATGACAAC